>JBBDIU010000061.1:0-32763 GCA_040880205.1 Cellvibrionaceae bacterium | reverse complement strand
CCCCATCGGGATATTTCACTGCCGCTGCGATAGCAGCCGACGCAGATGTCTTCTTCGTCCAGTAGGCAGATGGAAATGCAGGGAGATTTTACCGGGATGTCGGCCATGGCTTTATCCGTTATTGAACAAAAAGCCACGCTCCCGGGAGTGTGGCTTTGAGGCTCGCTGTGCTTTTTGACAACTTTATCGTTGCTTGGCTTCGTAGCCCATGACGGCCTTGAGTTCCAGAAACTCATCAAAACCGTGGGCGCCCCATTCGCGCCCGTTGCCGGACTGCTTGTAGCCACCAAAGGGTGCTTTGACATCCACCGGTGCGCCATTGATGTGAACCATACCGGTTCGCATCCGCGCGGCAACCCGGCGGGCTCGGTCGATGTCCCCAGACTGGACATAGCCTGAAAGCCCGTAAATGCTGTCGTTGGCAATGTTGATTGCGTCTTCTTCATCCTTGTAGGGAATAATGGCGAGCACCGGTCCGAAAACTTCTTCCTGGGCGATGGTGTCACTGTTCTTCAAGTTGGCGAAAATGGTGGGCTTGCTGTAGAAGCCGGTCTCCAGGCCCTCCGGTTTGCCAGTGCCGCCACAGACCAGTTCGCTGCCCTCGTCAATGGCCTGCTGAATCAGCTTTTGCACTGTGTTCCACTGTTTCTGGTTGGCTTGCGGGCCGATGGTGGTGGCGGGATCGTCCGGCGGGCCAACCACGACTTTCTCCGCCACTGCCTTGGCGATCTCCACTACCTGGTCGTGCTTGTCGGTGGGCACCAGCATACGGGTGGGTGCATTACAAGACTGCCCGGTATTGTTGAAACAGCTCAACACGCCAATTTTTACCGCTTTTTCCAGGTCGGCATCGTCGAGAATGATGTTGGCGGACTTGCCGCCCAGTTCCAAGGACACGCGTTTGATGGTATCGGCCGCGTACTTGGCCACCTGGGAGCCGGCGTAAGTGGAACCGGTCAGGGAAATCATGTCCACATCGGGGTGGGTCGACAGCCATTCGCCTACCTGGGGGCCGGCGCCGTTGACCAGGTTGAATACACCCGGAGGATACCCAGCGGCGTCAATCATTTCAGCCAGGACGTAAGCGTCCAGGGGTGCTACCTGGCTGGGCTTTAACACGATGGTACAACCGGTGGCGAGGGCGGGCGCCACTTTGCACATGATCTGATTGATGGGCCAGTTCCAAGGGGTAATAAAACCGCAAACACCCACCGGTTCCTTGAACACGTGAGTGGTGCCGAGCGTTTCCTCGAACACGAAATCCTTTAGCACCTCGGCAGCCGTGGCGATGTGTCCGAGACCGGTAGCCGCCTGTGCTTTCTGGGCAAAGGTCGCGGGGGCGCCCATTTCCAAGGTGATGGCCTCGGCCATATCCGCATAGCGTTCCTGGTAGACTTCCGCGAGCTTGTTCAACAGCGCGAGGCGTTGTTCGCGGCTCGTGGTGGCAAAGCTTGGAAAAGCCGCTTTGGCCGCGGCCACGGCGCGGTTCACGTCTTCGGGTCCCGCCATGGAAATTTTCGCGACCGGCTGTTCAGTCGCGGGATTGATCACATCGATCTGGCGTTGCTCGACCGGGTCGACCCACTCGCCGTTAATGTAAAATTGCGTCAGTTCTTTCACGTCTTTCTCCACGATTGATTAATGGGACAGTTATGGACCAGCGCAGCAAGGCGACGCCGTAAGCAGTCGTGAATTTCGACTTGCCGCTGGTTTATTGGTTCGAAATGACGGGATGCGCAAGCGGTGAATTCGAGTACGGCACCGGTTGCGTTTGGAGCTTGTAAGCAATAGGACAAGGTACCCTCAGCAAGACGGGATTGTCAATTGCCGGTTCATCTTCGGCCCGTCAGATTTGTGATTTCGGCAGGCGCACCACCAGACCGTCGAGCTCGGGGCTTATCTTGATCTGGCAGGACAGGCGGCTGGTGGGCTCGGGGTCCAAGACCATGTCCAGCAGATCTTTTTCGAATTCACCGGGCTCTCCCACTTTGTCAATCCAGGCTTCATCGACGTAAACATGGCAAGTGGCACAGGTGCAGGAGCCGCCGCACTCTGCCAGAATACCGTCGATCATATTGTCGATGGCGCCTTCCATAACGCTATTGCCAACCGGGACCTCTACGTCCTGTTGATTATCATCGGGGGAGATATAGCTCACTTTGGGCATGGGATACTCTAGTCAAGGAGGTAAAAAATGGCAGCGGCAATCATAGGAGTTTGTCTGTCGCGACGCAAATAGCCACATTCGATTGACGAATATTTGAGAGAAACAAGTGAACGAAACCTTCGACGAACAAGGCGTGCGCGACGAACAACGTATGCGGCGCGCTCTGCAATTGAGCGACTGCGCCGCGGCACAAGGGGAAGTACCCATTGGTGCCGTGCTGGTAAATGCCGCGGGGAAGGTGATCGGGGAGGGCTGGAACCAGCCGATTT
Source organism: Cellvibrionaceae bacterium (assembly GCA_040880205.1). Taxonomy (GTDB): domain Bacteria; phylum Pseudomonadota; class Gammaproteobacteria; order Pseudomonadales; family Cellvibrionaceae; genus WACF01. Next base: position 30,327 of record JBBDIU010000061.1, on the reverse strand, counting down.
CCGCATGCGATCCTACTGCCCACGCGGAGATTATTGCGCTCCGGGCGGCGGCTCGCGCGGTTGGTAATTATCGTCTGCCCGGTACTACCTTGTACGTCACCGTGGAGCCTTGCACTATGTGCACTGGCGCCTTGCTGCACAGTCGCATCGAACGCCTGGTGATTGCCACCTTGGAGCCGAAAGCCGGGGCGGTAATTAGTCACGACCGTTTATTGGATGCGCCCAACCGCAATCATCGGGTCCGTTATGAGGCGGGACTATGTGCCCATGAGGCCAGCGAAAAAATGTCACTGTTCTTCAAACAACGGCGCCGCGAGAAAAAAACAACCGAGCTGGATTGATGGTGGTGGTGCGGTCTTAGTGTTTAATTTAGGCGCGCGCGAGCAGCGAGTGTCTAAAGGGAGAGCGAGAACCGATCATCCGTCAGGGTATTTACCGGGTGATAATCCAGTTCCGACTCCTCGGCGGCAAGCCGGCGATGTTTTTGTTGCTCGTGCCAATGAAGAATATTATAAAACTGACGAATGTTGCGTACGTAAGCGACCGGTTCCCAGCCCCGGGCGTAACCGTGCTTGGTGTGCTGATAGTATTTGCGTTTGGCTAGTAGCGGCAAATAGCGCTCCACGTCCTCCCACTTGTCGGGATTATCACCCTGAGCTTCGGTCAGAATACGCGCATCCTCCAGATGACCCATGCCGACGTTGTAGGCGGCCAGCGCCATCCATGTGCGATCCGTACCCTGAATTCTCTCGGGCATGCGTTCGAGAATTTTCTTGAAGTATTTGGCGCCACCGGAAATACTTTGTTCCGGGTCGATGCGGTTGGCGATTCCCAATTCCTTAGCGGTCACCAGAGTGAGCATCATCAAGCCACGCACGCCGGTGTGTGAACGGGCCTTGGAGTCCCAATGGGATTCCTGGTAGCTCATGGCCGCCAACAGGCGCCAATCGATCTCGTATTCCTCGCCCGCCGCTTTTAGATAACCCTCCCAATTTGGCAGCCGGGTTTCCACGCGTTCGGCAAACACCATTGCGCCACCGGGGTTAACGGTGTCCACATCGCCGTAAAAGCGCTCCTTGAGTTGCTCCAGACTGCCGTCCGCTTCAATACGGGCGAAGAAGGCCTGGGCCGCGTGGTAAAGACTGGAATCCGCCTGCTTGGGGAAGACCCAGGCGAGTTGTTGTGGCTCGGATACGTCGAATGCAACCTGGGCGTTGGGGTAGACCTTGCGGTTAATGGCGTAGGCGTTGGAGTCAACGATGGCGTATTCCAATTCACCGCTGTGGACCATTTCCACCAAGTCAATCATTTCCACATCGTTGCGTTCTCGCCAGCGGAGGGCGGGGTAGTCCCGTTGCAATTCACGCAGGCGCTCGGCGTGGGAGCTGTTGGCGATCACCAGAATATCCCGGCCGATCAGAGCTTCAACGGATCCCGGGCGAGGGGTATTGCGGTGATAAATAAGTTGCTGGGTAATGTCTAGATAGGGAGGACCAAAACGCACCTTGGTTTTGCGCTGCTCGGTCACCGTCAAGCCGGAGGCGCCGATATGCCCCACGGGGCTGCCGACCGCTTCCAGCAGAATGCCCAGGTTATCCTGCTCGCGAATAACCAGTTCCACGCCCAGTTCGTCGGCGAAAGCCTTCGCCAGCTTGTATTCAAATCCGGTTAGGCCGGTAGGACCTTCGTAGTAAGTGGTGGGGCCGTTGCGGGAAATGATTTGCAGACTGCCGCTGGCCAGGATTTTTTCCAGGGTGGATGGGGTTTTGCTGCCGGCCAATCCGCCGCAGACCACCAGCACCAGGGCGGCACCAGTAACACGCTTGACGAGGCGCCCTGCAGAACTGCTTCGCTTGAATGATCGCATTCCCTTATCCCTAGTCAGCTGCCACCTATCCCGCGGCATCGAAGTTTGTGCAATTTTACAGGCTTAGCGTGTGATCAGCTAGCTTGTATTAATACAACAACTGTAGTAGGAAAAATAGCATCAGGCTTGCTCGTGAACGGGTTCCTTATTCCCTACGGGAGCTTAAAAACCGTTAATGGCCCAGATAGAGCATGACGCTAGCTTAAGGTTCCCCGCTGGCGGCAAAGACCGCCATAAGCTAAACCAATAGTCGCTATTTTGGCACTCCGGTTATCTCGTCCGGGGCGAGGTGATTCCATGCGGCGACCGAGGCTGCCATGCCCGCCACTATCCAGTACAATGGCGCCTCTCCCGGCGCCCCACGGCCCCGCCCGACGCACACTGATTTTCGAGGTGATCAATCGCTATGCTGACCCTGCTTGGCGCTCCGGCACTTTCCGCCTTTCGCAGGCAAAAACTGCTCATTCGTTTGCGAGAACAGGACCCCGCCACCCTGGCGGTAACAGCCAAATATGTGCACTTTGCTCTGCTTGCAAACTCCACCACATCGCTGGACCCGGAACAGCAATCCATTCTTGCCAAACTCTTGCAGTACGGCCCTACCATTCAGGCGTCGGATCCGCCCGCGGGTATTCAGTCGCAAGCAACCTATGTCGTGGTCCCCCGCCCTGGCACTATTTCCCCGTGGTCGTCCAAGGCGACGGATATTGCCCGCAATGTAGGCTTGGGTTCCGTTGCTCGCCTGGAACGCGGCATTCTCTACACGATATACAGTCGAGCGGCGCAAGCCCCCGATGTGGGAGGGCTGTTGCACGATCGGATGGTAGAAGCGGTTTTCGCTGAACTGGCGGATGTCGAGCGCCTGTTCCAGGACGACTCACCCCGCCGGGCCGCGGAAATTGATGTTTTGAACTCGGGTCGCCTCGCCCTGGAGCGGGCCAACACTGAACTGGGTCTGGCGCTTGCCGACGACGAGGTCGATTACCTGCTCGACAGCTACCGGGAATTGCAGCGCAATCCGGTCGATGTGGAATTGATGATGTTTGCCCAGGCCAATTCCGAACATTGCCGGCACAAAATCTTTAATGCCAGCTGGACACTGAACGGCGAAGTGCAGGACCAGTCACTATTCCAGATGATTAAGAACACCCATGAGCGCGGTGGGGAAGGCGTATTGTCCGCTTATGCGGACAACGCGGCGGTCGTGGAAGGCCAGGTGGCGGGTCGCTTCTATCCAGACCCGCAAACCAAGGCCTACGGTTACCGTCAAGAAGCCATTCACATGCTCATGAAAGTGGAAACTCACAATCATCCGACGGCCATAGCGCCTTTTCCGGGGGCCGGTACCGGAGCGGGTGGCGAAATTCGTGACGAAGGGGCGGTTGGGCGCGGCTCAAAACCCAAAGTGGGATTGACTGGGTTCACCGTGTCCCATTTGCGGATCCCCGGCTTTCAACAGCCTTGGGAAAGTGAATACGGCAAGCCCGAGCGCATCGTAAGCGCTCTGGACATTATGCTGGAAGGGCCGATTGGCGGAGCGGCATTCAATAACGAATACGGCCGTCCCAACATCTGCGGCTACTTCCGCAGTTTTGAAATGGATTTCGATGGCGAGCGGCGCGGCTACCACAAGCCGATCATGCTGGCCGGCGGTTATGGAAACATAAAAGCCGAGCATGTCGACAAGCCCACCTTTACGCCCGGTACCCAGCTGATCGTGCTCGGCGGCCCGGCCATGCTGATCGGTTTGGGCGGGGGCGCGGCTTCGTCCATGAGCGCTGGGGCGTCCAGTGAAGATCTGGATTTCGCCTCGGTGCAACGGCAAAACCCCGAAATCGAGCGCCGCTGTCAGGAAGTTATTGACCAGTGTTGGCAACTGGCCGAGGACAATCCCATTGCCTTTATTCACGACGTGGGGGCGGGCGGCCTTTCCAATGCATTTCCGGAATTGGTAAAAGACGGCGGTTGCGGTGGCACATTTCAGTTGCGCAACATTCCCAGCGACGAACCGAGCATGAGCCCGCTGGAACTGTGGTGCAACGAATCCCAGGAGCGTTATGTATTGGCGGTTACGTCGGAAAACCTGACGGTATTCGAAGCCATTTGCCAGCGTGAGCGCTGTCCCTACGCGGTGGTTGGCGAGGCCAGCGAAGAAAAACGCATCCGGGTCGAAGACGGTCACTTTGGCAACGCGCCCATCGATCTACCCATGCCGGTATTGTTCGGAAAGCCGCCAAAAATGCATCGCGCAGCGGAAACACATTACGGGCCCGGTGTTCCATTTGACCTTTCTGGAGTCAGCCTCTCGACCGCGATTGACCGTGTCTTGCAACATCCCACCGTCGCCAGCAAAAAATTCCTGATTACTATTGGCGATCGCTTTGTGGGTGGCATGGTCGCGCGCGATCAAATGGTAGGTCCCTGGCAGGTGCCGGTGGCGGATTGTGCCGTTACCACGGCGGCCTATGATACCTACCGCGGCGAAGCCATGGCGATGGGCGAGCGAACCCCGCTGGCCCTGTTGAATGCCCCGGCGTCCGGGCGAATGGCGGTTGCCGAGGCGATTACCAACATTGCGGCAGCCCGCATTGAATCACTCAGTGATATTCGGCTATCCGCCAACTGGATGTGCGCCGCCGGCCACCAGGGGGAAGATGAAAAACTGTTTCGTACCGTGGAAGCCATCGGCATGGAATTGTGCCCGCAACTGGGGATCACGATTCCAGTGGGCAAGGATTCCATGTCCATGCGCACCACCTGGAATACAAAGCAGGGTGAAGAGAAAGCGGTCACCGCACCCCTGTCGGTGGTGATTTCCGCCTTTGCGCCCGTGCTGGATGTGCGCAAGACGCTTACCCCGCAGTTGCGCACTGATCTGGGCGATACGCAGCTGCTGTTCGTGGACCTCGCCGGTGGTCAGCAACGTTTGGGGGCTTCCATTCTGGCTCAGGTGCACGATCAACTTGGCGATGCCGTGGCCGATCTTGACGATGCCCTGGTGCTGAAGAATTTCTTTAATGCGGTCCAGCGTTGCTTGGCGGATGACCTGATTGTTGCCTACCACGACCGCTCCGACGGCGGCCTGTTGATCGCGATGTTGGAAATGAGCTTTGCCGGCCGTTGCGGGATTCAGGTTGATATTGGCTCAATCTGCGGTAAAGGTGATGACGCCGCCCTCAAGGCCCTGTTTAACGAGGAGTTGGGCTGCGTTCTGCAAGTGAAAAACGAACATGTGGAAACTGTGCGTGGCCATTTTGCCGATTGCCAATTGGCCCATGCAGTGCATGCCGTGGGGATGGTGACCGGGGAGGAGGAAATCCGTATCGCTCGCGGTGGTGCTGAGCTTTACCAGAATACCCGTGGCCAGTTGGAAGCTCTGTGGAGCGAAACCAGCTATCGCTTGCAGGCCATGCGCGACAACCCCGACACGGCGCGGCAGGAATTCGAGCAAATTACCGCGGACGATCCCGGCCTTAGCGTCAAACTCAGTTACGCCATTGACGACGATGTGGCCGCGCCTTTTATCGCCAGCGGCGTGCGCCCCAAGGTTGCCATTTTGCGTGAGCAGGGCGTCAACAGTCAGGTGGAAATGGCGGCCTGTTTCGATCGGGCGGGCTTTACCGCCATCGACGTTCACATGAGTGATTTGCTGTCGGGGCGCGTATCCCTGGCCGATTTCACCGGCATCGTGGTCTGCGGCGGCTTTTCCTATGGCGACGTGCTGGGTGCCGGCGAGGGTTGGGCGAAAACCGTATTGTTCAACGCCAGGGTGCGGGAACAATTCCAGGCGTTTTTCCATCGACCGGAAACCTTCAGTCTTGGTGTGTGTAACGGTTGTCAAATGATGTCCACCCTGAAGGATTTGATTCCGGGCACAGAACATTGGCCGCGCTTTGTCAAAAACGAATCGGAACAGTTCGAATCGCGGTTTGGATTGGTGCAAATTCAATCCTCCCCCTCGGTGCTGTTGAGCGGCATGGCCGGATCCCACATGCCGGTTGCCATTGCTCACGGGGAAGGGCGGGCGGAATTCGTTAACTCGAACCAATTAAAACAATGCGATGCCAGCGGCTTGGTGGCCATGCGCTTTGTGGACAATGTTATCCGCCCGACAGAAACTTACCCGGCCAACCCCAACGGCTCGCCACGTGGTATTACCGGCTTGTGTAGCCGCGATGGTCGCGCCACTATCATGATGCCGCATCCAGAACGGGTATTTCGCGCGGTGACTAACAGTTGGCACCCCGACAACTGGGATGAGGATGGTCCCTGGATGCGAATGTTCAGAAATGCACGGGTGTTCGTCGAGTGACCATGTAACAGCCGTGTTGCGAATGTAGGCAGGCCTACTCAAGGGAGTAAATACAGGTGTTGGAAACGAAACCCGAATACACCATTCAGGAAAAACGTATCTTCATTTGGGTGCTGGGGGCCGCGTCCATCGCGTTCGGTTGGATACTGTGGCCGTTTGCATCGTCGATACTTTGGGCCTGCATACTCGTGGTCTTGTTTTATCCGGTTCATTCGCGCCTGGTGCGCGACTTGCCTAAATTCCGTAACACAGCGGCGCTCGTCACCCTACTGATTGCAATTATCGTGGTCATTTTACCAGTGTTGTTGGTTATTACTTCGGTCATTAACGAAGCCGCCAATGTCTATAGCCGGTATGAATCCGGTGAACTCGATATCGAGCGACAGCTAAATCGAATCCAATCCGCGTTTCCAGTGATTCAGCAGCAGGCGGAGTCATGGGGGGTCGATCTGGATGCACTTCGGGAGCAGGCCAGTGGCTTGTTAGGCTCGGCGGCTAATCTTGTGGCCAAGCACTCCTTGAACATTGGTCAGAACACACTGGTGTTCTTTCTCAAAACCGCTTTAATGCTTTACCTCGCATTTTTTTTGTTGCGCGATGGCAAGACAATTATTCACTGGCTGAAGGTTGCCATCCCCCTTGATGATCAGCGCGAGGCCAAGTTGCTCGCCAAGTTTTCCGAAGTCGCACGAGCGACCGTAAAGGGTAATTTGGTGGTCGGTTTGGTCCAGGGTGGTCTCGGGGCTTTAATTTTCTGGATTCTGGGCATAGAAGGGGTGGTGCTGTGGGGAGCGCTAATGGTGGTTGCCTCCCTTATCCCAGCCGTGGGGCCGGCGCTAATCTGGTTGCCGGTGGCCATCTATCTGTTTGCCATCGGCGACATCACCCAAGGCGTTACGCTGATCATTTTCGGGGTAGTGGTGATCGGTACCGCTGACAACATCCTGCGTCCAATTTTAGTGGGCCGCGATACGAAACTTCCAGATTACATCGTACTCTTTTCTACCCTGGGGGGTTTGGGATTGGTTGGCATCCAAGGTTTCGTAGTCGGACCATTGGTTGCGGCGCTGTTTTTTACCCTGTGGGCAATGTTTATCGAGGAGTTTCATCCTAGCATGTCGCGGCACACGGAACTCGGGAGCGGGGCTGACCACGACGACGATTGAGCACCTGCGAGGGGAAAGTGTATGGTCAAGATAGCCGGGTTGGTTCTTGCTGGCCTCATCACGGGCTACGCGATCGCAACATTCATTGAAATCGCTCCGGCCAGTAACGGGTCGGTCGCGAATAGTAGTACGGCGTCGCGGTCAGACACTGATCTCTCGGTAAGGTTGACGGAACTGGAACGCCGATTGGATGGCGAAATTAATCAGCGGCAGGAATTGGAGATCATGCTGGATCAGTTGCTCGACGATGAGAGCAGGATGCCGCCATTCGCGGTCGGCGAAGCTATTGCGGACGTGCGACCGGGACTCGGCAACGCAGGTGGTGCTACAGACGAGGCCCAGCAGCGGCGGGAAGAATTGAGAGAACGAATGCAGTATCGCAACAGCGACGAAGGCCGCGCCCAGCGCTTGCAGGAATCCGGATTTCCCGCCAGCCAGGCGGCCTGGATTGTCGAGCGGGAAAAGGAAATTCGGCTGAATAGTTTGTATGAGGGTTGGCACGATCGTCGGCAAGCGCTGCTGGACAATCCGTCGCGATTTGACCCGGTGGGCGACAACCCACTGCGGGCGGAACTGGGTGAGCAGGCTTATGAACGTTATCTGGAAGCTAATGGGCGCTCGACGTCGGTGCGAGTATCCAGTTTGATCGATGGTTCACCCGCGGCGGCGGCAGGCTTTCAGCCGGGCGACGAAATTGTCGGTTACAACGGTGGGCGGGTGTTCGATCTATCGGAACTTAACGCAAGCACCGTACAAGGAGAATTGGGCGAGCCCGTGATAGTTGATGTTGTCCGCGACGGAACGCGTATTCAGCTGGCGATTGAGCGCGGTCCGCTCGGCATCGTCAGCCGCCGCGGACGGCGGCGCTAAAGGTTTTGGAATCAAGCATTTGGGAAACTTAACGCGTTTTGCGGACATCACTCACCGATGACCCGCTGTTTGATTGCGCGGTGTTGTTCCGCCGGAAGGCGGGGGCCGTACTGGGTTACCAGGGTTGCCGCGGCATGGCTGGCCAGATTGCCGGCCACTGCGTATGAATGGCCGTGGGTAAGGGCGTAAAGAAAGGCACCGGCGAACATATCGCCGGCGCCATTGGTGTCAATGGCTTTAACCGGCTGGGGCTCAATGGTGATCATCTCCTTGCCGTCGTACACCAACGCGCCGCGCGCGCCCAGGGTAATGGCGAAAGTTTTCGCGTATTGTTTGAGTGCTTCGGCGGCGACTTCGATGGAATCGCTGCCGGTAAAGCCTTTCGCTTCCTGCTCGTTGCAAAAAATTAAATCCACCCCATCGCCGATCATTTCCCTCAGCCCATCGCCGAAGAATTCCACCATGGCGGGGTCCGACAAACTGATTGAGGTGCTAACCCCGCGTTGCTCGGCGAGTTGGCGCAACTTGATGGCCGCGGCCTTACCGCTTGGCGAGGACACCAGATAGCCCTCGATGTAGATATAGCGGCACTTTGGTACGACGTCCGGGTGCAATTCCGCTTCCGACAAAGCGGCGCTCATGCCGAGAAAGGTGGTCATGGTGCGCTCCGCATCCGGCGTGATCATCACCAGGCACTTTCCGGTCGTCCCTTTTTCCGGCATGGTGGCATGGTGGTAGTCCACCCCCGCCGCGTGCAGGTCGTTGACGTAGAAATCGCCATTCTCATCGTCGGCCACTTTGCAGGAATAGAAATTCCGCCCGCCGAAATAGCTGGCGGCAATGATGGTGTTGGCGGCGGACCCGCCAGACGCGCGTTTGGAATGGACCAGATGGCCCGACAATTGATCCATGAGTTGCCGCTGCTGGCCTTCATCGACCAAGGTCATCACGCCTTTTTTTATTTCCAGATCGACCAGGTCCGCATCGGATACTTCAATTTCAGTATCGACCAGCGCGGCGCCGATGCCATAGATATGGTAATCGCTCATGTCTGACTCACTTGTTGCGGTGCTCAGGAACAAATCTGTGACGCATTATGCGGATTTGCCCGGCGGCAATAAAGCCCTTCTGGCCACGCCTCTCGATAAAGCGTTACGGGCGGGCTAAACTAGTGCCAGCGTACCACCGCCTCCGAAAGTCATTCCCTCGACAGCAATAACATGGCAAGAAGCTCCAGTCGCAAACGCCGCCGCAAACCAGCGCGCACTCGCAAACGCCATTCCCCTGGATTCCTCGGTTATCTGCGCCGCTGGTGGAAGTGGGGTTTGATTCCGCTGTTCATGGCGCTGGCGGGGGTCACCTACCTGGATTACGTGGTGCGCAGTAAATTCGAAGGCAAGAAATGGGCGTTGCCGGCCCGCGTGTACGCACGCCCCCTTGAGTTATACGCCGGTCTGCCGCTCAAGCGCGACGCTCTGATTCGGGAATTGCGTGGTCTTGGCTACCAGTTCACCGAATCGGCGGGCAGACCCGGACAAGCCGCCCTAAGGGGTGATCAGGTTAGTGGCCACAGCCGTGGCTTCGCCTTCTGGGACAGGCGAGAATCGGCCCAGCGATTTTCGGTGACCTTCGCCGACGGTGTCGTAGCCCAATTAGTCGACGGCGGAGGTAGCCCGCTTCCCATTGTCCGTTTGGAACCCCAGGAAATAGGCGGTATCTACCCGGCGCATATGGAGGATCGCCTGCTGGTGCGCTTGCAGGATATTCCGCCGCTGCTGGGGGAAACGCTGATTGCCGTGGAAGACCGCGATTTTCGTGACCACCACGGTGTTTCGCCCCGCGCCATCGCCCGTGCCACCCTGGCAAATTTGCGTGCCGGCACAGTGGTCCAAGGGGGTAGCACGTTGACCCAACAACTGGTGAAGAATTTTTACCTCAACCAGCGACGCAGTTTTACCCGCAAGTTGTTGGAAGCCATCATGGCGCTGTCGCTGGATGCCCGCTACAGTAAATCGGAAATTCTGGAAACCTATCTCAACGAAGTGTATTTGGGGCAAAGTGGCTCGCGCGGCATTCACGGCTTCGCCTTGGGCGCGCAGCACTATTTCCGCCAACCGCTTGGCGAGTTGAAGCTGCACCAGATCGCGTTATTGGTGGGTCTGGCAAAAGGGGCGTCCTACTACAACCCCTGGCGACAGGCCGCGCGGGCACTGGAACGGCGTAACGTCGTGCTTTCGGTGATGCGGGAAACGGGCCTGATCACCGAGGCCGAGCTGCGCGCTGCTAGTGTGCAGCCGTTGGACGTAGTGGCCGACGGGAGCGCCGATTTATACGGTTATCCCGCCTTTATTGAACTGGTTAAACGCCAATTGCAACGCGATTACCAGCCGGAAGACCTGCGCAACGAAGGGTTGCGCGTATTCACGACCTTGTCGCCCACGGTACAGGATGTGGCGGAAAAAAGTCTGGCCGAGCGGCTGAGCCGCCTGGAACACGACTACGGCCTGGAGCCCGATGGTCTACAAGGAGCGGTGGTAGTTGAAGCGGTAGGCAACGGCGAGATACTGGCCATGGTGGGCGATCGCAACGGCAAATACTCGGGGTTTAATCGCGCCCTGGATGCCAGGCGTGCCATCGGCTCGCTGGTCAAGCCAGCTGTTTACCTGACGGCCTTGGCGCAACCGGATAAATACACCCTGATTAGCAAAGTGGAGGACTCGCCACTTAGCGTAATCGGCGAAAGCGGCAAGACCTGGGAGCCGCGCAATTTTACCCGTGAGGCCCACGGGGAGGTGCCGCTCTATGAGGCCTTGTCCCATTCCTATAACCAGGCCACCGCGCGCCTGGGGACGGACCTGGGAGTGGAAGATGTGCTGGAAACCCTGTCCGGGCTCGGGTTGCAAAAGCAGGTAGCACCGTTACCGTCGGTCTTGTTGGGCGCAATTGATCTTTCCCCCCTCGAGGTCAGCAACCTTTACCAAACCATTGCCTCGGAAGGTATTTACACTCAGCAGCGGGCGATCCTGTCGGTACTGGATGCCAAGGGGCAGCCGCTCAATCGCTATCCGTTGACCACCGAACACCGCTTCGACGCGGATCTGATGCATTTGGTGCAATACGGCCTTCAGGTTACCATGCGCGATGGCACCGGCCGCAGTGCCTATCAGTCATTGGACGAGGCCTGGCAAGTGGCGGGTAAAACCGGCACCAGCAACGAGCAACGGGATAGTTGGTTTGCCGGCTATAGTGGTGACCATCTGGCGGTGGTCTGGGTCGGACGGGACGATAACGGCCCCACGCCGCTGACCGGCGCTACCGGCGCGATGCGGGTCTGGACCGATCTGTTCCGGCAATTATCCTCGCGCTCTCTGTCGCCCGTGGTCCCTCCTGGGGTTCGCTACGAATGGGTCAATCCCGAGTCGGGAAGTTTGGGAGGTTCGAATTGCGTGGGTAGCGAATTGATTCCTTTTTTGCGGGGCAGTGAACCGCGGGAAAAAGGTCCTTGCGATTATCGTCAAAGCCCCATGGTCCACTGGCTGCAAGGCTTGTGGCAATGAGCAAACGCCCATGAAGAAGGTAAACAGAAATACCGCTTCCTCCTCCATACAGGCGCAGGTGGCTGGAACAATGTCCAGACTGTTGTTGGCGCTGACCATCTGTCTCGTTGGGCTGGGTGGTTGCGCGATTCAAACCGTGCCGGATTCGGACAGTGATGCCACCGCGACGCCACCCGTTGCCCGCCCGCAACCACCCGCACCCGTGCCAGCCGTACATGCGCTCAGCCGCATGCTGGAGGAATGCCGGGCTCAGGTGGAGGCACAGCAATGGCAGGCAGCTATTGCCAGCGCCGAGCGCGGCCTGCGCATCGACCGCCGCGAACCGGAACTGTATCTCCTGCTGGCCAAAAGCTACTGGGGTTTGGCCGACTTGGACCGTGCCCGTCAGTTCGCGAGGCAAGGGTTGCGATACGTCAGTGGCCCGTTCAGTCCTGTGGCAGCCGACCTGAATCGTTTGTTGGCCGTTATCGAGTAGCTTCGCGGTATTTTCGCGGTATTACGGATACACTAGTTACATTTCCTTACATCCACCGCGAAAATTGTCCGGTTTTCCTCGATAGTGCTAGTATTAAAGCGTTAACGGCATCTTTCTGCGGCTGTAACGGCGCGACCAGCGTTTTCTGGCGATAGCTATCCCAGGCGGGCTTCTATTGCATATAGCGTTAGGTACTGGAGTGAAGGGACGCTGCCTATCCAAACCGGCCCCTCGCTGACTTTTAATTTCCGTTTGTTGACTACACTATAGCGAGAGGTTTCAAAAGGGCAGCTAAGGCGTAGTCCAGCAAGCAAGGCGATTCACTGATCTTATGAGCGATTTCTCCGGCAATTCCAACCATCCCAATGCCAGCGTCGGTCGCTATCCGAATGCGACAATTGTGGCGCATCTCAAAGCTTGCCAAAAAATTGCCGTCGACCACGCCCGGGAGCTTTTCGACAGTTTTGAAGCGGCACTGGAAGGAAAGCTTTCGGATTTCGTCGCCAAGGCAAAATCAAACGAGGAAGCGCGGCAATTGCAAGACACCGTGCGAGGCGTTCGCAATACCAGCAGTGAACTGTCGAGGCGCTTTGTCGGCTATCTGGGCGAAGGCTTCGTCAAATTCAAGAGCAAACAGCTAAATACCCGCACCGGAGACGAAAAGTACCGCCGGGATATGCTGTCCCTGGTCGACGACGAAGACCTGGAAGAAACCATTGCGCTATCTTCGGTTGCGCACCGGGCCGATGAAACGTTCGGCGAGCCTTTGTGGTTTTTGAACCAACGGTTAGCCGTACTCAACGACGGCCAGAAAGTCGACGAAGCTAATAACCCCGTCAGCCCGCTGCAGTTTTGTGAAGCCCTGCGCAAGGCAATGTCGATTTTGCCGCTCAGCACCAAGGCAAAAGTGATTGCCTACAAAGTATTTGATCGGGCACTCTCGGATAAATTAGGCGGGGTGTTGGACGACATCAACCACTACCTGCGCAAGCAAGACATATTACCCAATCTGCGCTACGTCGGGGTCGGCGAACCAGGCGCTCTACCCCAGTTTGCCAAATTCGATGAGGCAATTGAAAATCTAACGGAAAATACTCAACAGCGTAGCGTCGCCGAGTCGCGCGTTGTAACAATGCCCGATAGAAATTTGCCACCGGAACAGTACCAAGGCCGTTTAGTGGAAGCGATTCGAACCTTGCAAAATCACATCACCGGCGCACCCGCCACCACCAGCCAATCGGTATCTCCGCCACCCGCTGCCAACGGCGGAGGGGGGCCGGTTTACTCCAATCATCAGCTGGTAAGTGCCTTGCAGGGCTTGCAAATCCAAGCGTTGTCCGCAACCGGTGGCTTGGCAAATGCGTCCGCGGCCGAATATTCGGCGGCGATTCCTCAAACCATTAGCATAGTGGGCCAGCAGCTCGCCGCTCAGTTGAAGGAAGAGGCAGAGGACGGGCAGTTGGACCCGGTGGATATGCATACCATTGATCTGGTGGGTATGCTGTTTGAATACATGCTGTCCGACGATCAGCTACCCGATTCCATCAAGGCCATACTCAGTTACTTGCATACGCCGTTTCTCAAGGTCGCTTTTGTCGATTCGAGTTTTTTTGAAAAAACAGAGCATCCAGCGAGGTTGTTGCTCAATAGCCTGGCGGAGGCGGGTACCCGTTGGGTCAGCAATGATGGTACGTCGCAATACGAAATCTATTCCAAGATTAAGGAAACGGTCTCCCGCGTATTGGAAGACTTCGATAACGACGTACGCCTGTTTGCCGAGTTGTTGCTGGATTTTAGTTCCTATGTGAAAAAGATTGCGCGCCGTCAGGATCTAATGGAAAAGCGTGCGATGGAGAAGGTGCAGGGCGAGGAAAAACTGCGCGAAGTCAAAGTTCAGGTCAACAAGGAAATTCGATCCCGCACCGACGGCAAGGAGCTACCCTCGGCGGTACTGCTGTTGCTGTTGCAGCCTTGGTCGGACTACATGGCCTTTCTGTTGCTGCGTTACGGAGATGAATCGGAGTCCTGGAAAAAAGCCTTGACCGCGGTGGACGATATCTTGTGGAGCATCGAGGCCAAGGACGATAGTGGGGATAAGGCTCGCCAGATGGAGCTATCCGATGATTTGCTCGAGGTTATAGAAGGCGGATTCGAAACTATCGGCTATGATCAAAGTAAGGGCAAAAAGTTGATCGAGGCCTTGGTGTCCCTGCAGAAAATGGCCATGCAAAGCAAAAAGGTACAACCAGCGCCGGCCCCCATGCGCGACAAATTGGAAACCGAGGCCGCGGCAAAAGCCGGGCATCAAGAAGAGCCGACGCAGAAAGCCACGCCGGATGAAGAAAAGATGGTAGAAAACCTTAAGATGATCGAGTTTGGCACCTGGTTTGAATTTGAGGGCGGTAAGCGTCTCAAGGTGGCCTGGTACAATTCCAAGACCATGCACTACATGCTAGTGGATCAGATGGGCAAGAAAGTGGCTATGAAATCCGGTTTGGAACTGGCTCGCGGTATGTTGGCGGGAACAGCGCGGGTGATCGCGGGTAGCACCAAGCCGTTCTTTGAAAGAGCGCTTGAAAACATTTTCCAAAACCTAAACGCCCGGGCGGAAGCAATCAAGTCGGAGGCAAGCGATGGCTAGTTCCGAGGAAAAGAAAACCGATCAGCGTCGCCTGCCGCGGCACGCACTATCCGAGCCGGTAAACGTTTACGACCGTGCGACTCAGTCCTTTATGGGGCGATTGGTTAACATCCATGCCGAAGGTTTGATGATCATGGGCAATCAGGCTTTCGAGGACGAGAACATTTATCAGCTCGATTTACAGCTTCCCCGCCCGATCAACGGCCACGACATGATCGCTATCGGTGTGGATTGTTTATGGTCGCGCAGTGAAGAGGCGCACGTGCACTGGGCCGGCTGTCGAGTTATCGATATCAGCGACGAGGCTTTGCGGGACCTGGAAGCGCTCATCGAACTGTTTGGCCAAGGGACCGTCTGACGCTGGCCCAATGCGTGCCGGCGTGGGCGACCCTTTGCCCGAGTCCGCTGGTCCCGAGCTCACACTACTTCCCACGTCCCACCTAATGGACCGTGTCGCGCACCAGCGTGGGCACAAAAGCCGCAATCTTTTCCGCCACCGCTGCTGGATTGTCGCGGGCGATCAGGTGCCCCGCATCAATCCTCTCAATTTCCACGTGTGGAATGTCTTGCCGGAGACCGGCCAGTTCAATTTCACCAACCGCCTCGCTTTTGGTCCCATGTAAAAACAGCGTGGGTACCGCTACGGATTGTGCCGCCCGGGAAAGGCGTTCGGGATCGGACAATATATCCGCCAACAACTGATCTGAGGCCAGTTGCGGATCCAGGTGAGAATGAAGGTGTCGCTGTTGCGTGATACCCTCCAGTATTTTTTGGCTTTCCCATTTGGCAGCGGCGGTTGAAAGA
This sequence comes from Cellvibrionaceae bacterium, assembly GCA_040880205.1. Lineage (GTDB taxonomy): Bacteria > Pseudomonadota > Gammaproteobacteria > Pseudomonadales > Cellvibrionaceae > WACF01. The sequence goes on along the minus strand of JBBDIU010000061.1, from coordinate 14,635 downwards.
CGAGTCGGACTGTCCAAAAGTACCAGACCGTCTATTAGCAGAGGGTATTGCATGGTCAGCATCAAGGCCATGAGTCCGCCGAGCGAACTGCCAACTAACACCAGCGGGCGACCTTTTAATCGCCGGATTATTTCGTAACCATCCGCCACAAAGTCGTCCAGCACGTATTCCCTGGCGCGGCTGCTGTCACCGTGTCCGCGCAGGTCTGGAGCTATCAATTGCCAGTGTTTTGGTTTCATTCGGGCAAAAACCGGCTGCCAAACTGACCGCGATTCGCCGCCAGCGTGTAGAAACAGTAAAGTGGGTCCTGCGCGGGGACCCTGGGTGTTCATCACTAGGGTGACCTCGCCTTTCTCGATATGTTGTTCGCGCATCTTGCTTCCCGGTTTTTCGCCTAGGTTGTGGGTGTCGAAAATATGGCAAGAGTTTGGGAGGGATGCAAGAAAGTTGGCGTCGAGGTCTTCGCCTTGCTTAAAAATATTGGTTTCGGCATGACGATTTGGAAAATCAGGCGCCAGACCCGGAAGTCACGCCAACCGGACACCGATCGGTTAGATCCAAGGTGGTTGGGGTACTAAGCTATTTGGCGCATTGCTTTGCTAATCAGTACTGTGGTAAAAAGGCGCCTTCCAGAAGGATCTCACGAGGTATAAGGCCATGAGTTCAAAAACTTCCATCACTGTTGACGAGAGCAAACGCTCGTTTATCAAGCAAGCTTCCTATATTACACCTGCGGTAGTGACCTTGGCCGCTATACCGTCCTTTGCTTCCGCGGGATCAGGGTATCGCCGCCCCAAGGGCAACGAAGGCCTCGGCAATGGCTACGATGGCCCGCCCCCGGGGCACAATGGCACCAACTACAATGACTTTGAGGGGACCTCTCCCGGTAATCCCGGCCATCGACATCCTCAAGGCAAATAGCTTCAGTTTTTCCCGATGCCCTTTAATACACTGAGCAAGGCCTCGCAGGTTTCCGCGAGGTCCGGTGTTGATTTCAGATGGAAACACGGCGCCCGCATCGCCAATGATACGGCTCCCTCCAACCCCTTGTTTTCATGTGCCAAGGCGTTCAAAGCGTTGGCATAGATGTGGGCTGCAGCGGTACTTTTCGAGGCGGGTTCTATTTCCGCCTTACTCAGTTGGGGAGCATATTCCAGAATAAATACTGCCGTCACCGGCACGGCTGAGCTGCAGTATCCGCCCGGCAACCGATCAACCGAGACATGCAAGCTGTTGTCCGTGTCCAGGCAGTGGTCGGGCAGCGCGTACACCGGTGGAACTCTTTTCAAGCCCAATGCTCGCGGATAGCCCTGAACAGTCAGGTTGGTTAGATCAATGGGCGCCAGTTCGTCGCTGAGATAGCGACATCCGTGGTGCAACAGTGCCCAGGCGGTGGTGGATTTGCCAGTGCCGGAAGGTGCCGTGATTATAATTGCCTGATCACCGTGGGCCAGTACCGCGGCGTGAATAAAGTACAAATGCTTAAGCTGTTTTTGCAACTCAATGGTCATATCCTTTTCAATAAGGTAAAGATATTCACCGATGCTCTCGGCCTCGAGATAAACCGACTCGTCGCGAACAATACCGATGACGGGATTGCTCGAACTTGATCGGCTGATTCGATAGGACAACCTAATTGCCGAATCGCTAGGATCAACGGCAAAGGCGCGATAGTTGTGTTGCAGGACGTCGATTAGCTCGGGCTGATTGCATCGAAATATTATTGATTGCCCCAGGACCGAAAGACGAAGTGTCTCGCTCTGAGAACGCTTACTCCGCATATTCAATCAACTCGAGTGCGGCCAAGTCGTTCAAAACGGCCCTGACGTCGGCTTCGAGCCGTTGTTCATCCACGTCAAACTGTTCCCGCATCAGAGTGATTATCCGATCGACCGTGTTGTCCCCATCGCAAGCGTGCCAAACCTTGCAGGCAGTACTATTTAGCTGATGCACCTTTTCATTGTCCTGGTCGAGAATCAGCAGTTCGTCTTCCACTTGCCGGGTGATGAAGGAGCCGGATACCTGCCGGGGTCGTCTGGTATTTGCCATGTGTCGTCCGTATTCTGGGTGCGGAGCGACTATTATGGGCTAACATGGTTGGAGAATAAAACGAAAAGCTGCAATCATCGCCCGACAAGGCTGGTATTACCAGGGTAGTTGCGAATGAATTCACTATTGCCACTCTATCGGGCCATCCTGTCGCGGGACGATAATTTCGATGTCCACGAAATCGGTGACTGTTTCGATTTTGCACTCGAAGCCGGTCTAGGCCCCTTGCTCCGCCATTGTACCAAAGCTTGCCATCTTGACATGGATTCCCAGCGACACAAGCAGCTATTGGGGGCGGACATGACCGCTCGCTTGCTGACTGGCAAACAGTTGGACGCACTGGTGGAACTCGCAGAGGCTGTACCCGAGTCGATTTCCATGGTGGCGTTAAAGGGAATGTCGGCGGCTTTCCACTATTATCCGCAGCCGTACATGCGCACCATGGGCGATATTGACTTGCTCGTTGCGGCGGATCAACAAAGGCATCTAGAGGCGATTTGTTTCGATCTCGGCTACGTCCGTAAATCGCATCTCCCCGATACGTTTTACGAGGATCTCCATCACAGCATGCCGCTGTATCATCCAGACAATGATGTGTGGATCGAAGTGCACACGGCGCTGTTTCGACCCGATTCGTTAACAGCGACTGATTACATTTTTTCCGAGGAAAACATTGCTCGCGAGAGTGGACGGGCGATACCGGGACAAAATGGGCTGAAATCGTTAGAGCTCGAGCTTGAACTGGTTTATGTCTGCGCCCATTGGAGTTTTGAGAGCAACTGGACGAAAGCCGCGCTGCGCATTTTGGATGTGTTGTATATGCTCCGAGACAATGGATCGCTACTCGATTGGGAAAAGATATTTTCCTGGTTGGGGCGATCCCCGGTATCGGCGGGCAGTCTCTACCTGATGGTAAGCTTTCTACAAGACCGAGGCCTGATAGAACTGCCAAAGGGTATTGTTTTACGGTTGAATTCTCATTCGAAAAATATCAATTGGCTCAACAGGCGGGTGCTCCATTATTTAATGGATAAATACACACTGCGGGGTCGCAATTTCAGCGTCCTGCTAACCCCGTCCAATGTCGACATTATTTGGGCCACTCTACTGTATTCCGGGGGTTCGTCGCTATCCCGTTTCTGTGTGCGACTTCCCTGGAACATAGCGTTTCCACCTTCCTCGACGGGCCGATATACATTGCAATTCCAATGGTCGCGTATCAAACGGCTGTTTCGGTAATCACAGAGCCGCAAATGCCCGCTTTGCGGCGTCCAAGGTCCTGGCGATGTCCGCATCGCTGTGTGCGGCGGACATGAAGCCGGCTTCGTAAGCGGCGGGAGCCAAATAAACACCTTCATTTAGCATGAGATGAAAAAATTTATTGAACCGTGCGGTATCGCCGTTCATGACCTGCCGGTAATGGGTAATCGGTTTTTCCGCACTGAAAAATGCCCCGAACATTGTGCCCGCTTGGTTGGTGGTAAAGGCTATGCCCGCTTCTTGCGCGGCCTCCTCCAGGCCTTCAAGCAGTTCTCGCGTATGTTCGACGATTGGTTCGTAGAAGCCGGATCTGGCAACCAACTCCAGGGTTTTTAGCCCCGCGGCCATGGCGACGGGATTGCCGGACAGGGTGCCGGCCTGATAAACAGGGCCCAGCGGGGCTATCAGTTCCATAATGTCGCGTCGTCCACCAAAAGCGCCTACGGACATCCCGCCACCAATCACCTTACCCAGAGTCGTCAAATCGGGTGTAATCCCATAGTAACCCTGAGCGCCGGTCAAGCTGACACGGAATCCGGTCATTACTTCGTCGAAGATAAGGAGGCTGCCATGGCGGTCGCATTGTTCTCGTAATGTTTCCAGAAAACCCGGCACGGGAGGTATACAGTTCATGTTGCCGGCAACCGGTTCAACAATAATGCAGGCAATCTGATCCGGGTACTGTTCGAACGCCGCTTTTATTTGTTCGATATCGTTAAAGGTCAGGGTCAGGGTGTGTTCGGTCAAGGATTTGGGAACGCCTGGTGAACTGGGCACGCCCAGGGTTAGGGCACCCGACCCCGCTTTAACCAAAAGCGAATCGGAATGACCGTGATAACAGCCTTCAAACTTGATGATTTTGTCTCGCGCAGTAAAACCGCGGGCCAAGCGGATTGCGCTCATGGTCGCTTCGGTCCCGGAATTGACGAATCGAACCAAATCGATGCTGGAGTACAGCTCGCATAGCTTTTTTGCCAAAGCGGTTTCTATTTCCGTGGGAGCCCCGAAACTCAAACCCAGGTCAACCTTTTCCTTTACTGCCGCCAATACCTCGGAGTTGGCATGGCCTAATAGCATGGGGCCCCAAGACTGAACATAGTCGATGTATTCCTTGCCATCGACATCGTAGACGTAAGCACCGCTCGCCGACTTTATGAACAGCGGTGTACCGCCCACCGCTTTGAACGCGCGCACGGGCGAATTGACTCCGCCGGGAATGTATTGCTGGGCTTGTTGAAAGAGTTCCTCCGAACGGCTCATTGTGACTCCTGTGCAGTGTCAAAGAGTGAAACGTAGTGGGCGGCGCGACGCTGTACTTGGTCGAGATTGTCGCTAGAGAACAGATCGTGACAAACCGCGAGGCAATCCGCACCGGCGGCAATGAGGCTGGGTGCATTATCCACATTGATGCCACCAATCGCCACCACCGGCAAATTCAGGACGCGTTTGGTTTGGGATAAAAGTGGTAGCTGTGCGGATGGCGCTTGCGGTTTGGTGTGCGAGGGGAAAAAGCGTCCAAAAGCCAGATAGTTTGCGCCCAATGCGGCGGCATTCCGGGCCAAGTCCAGGGAAGCGTGACAGGTGGCCCCGATAATCGCCGCCGGCCCCAAGTGCTCGCGGGCCGCATCCAGCGGCCAGTCTTCCCGACCCAGGTGCACGCCGTCCGCCGCTGCCGCTTTAGCCAATTCCACCGAGTCATTGACGATCAGTAGCGCACCGTGCCGGTGGCAGAGCGCGCGCAGGGCCGCCGCTTGGCGATAATGTTCACTTGGCGAGGCGGATTTGTCGCGGTACTGAACCAAGCGACAGCCGGCGAGTAGGGCCGCTTCCACTTTTCGCAAAAGCAGTTGGCCCGGCATCAACTCTTCACTGGTGATTGCGTACAGACCTGTTATCACTGGGTGTTACTTGCATTAACAAAGGCTGCCCAGTGTAACGCAAAGAGCTGGACCCTTCAGCGCGTATGTAGCGGAAACATCAGGACTTGACAGGAAATCGCAGGCATTAACACTGTCTCACGTCTCACGTCTCACGTCTCACGTCTCACGTCTCACGAATAGGATCGCTTCTTATCTTCCAAATTATTCTTGTCCGCCCAATGCATACGATTGGGGATATAGCAGCCCATGCCCAATCGGCGGCTCGCCGCCAGTGCGTGCCAGGTGAAGTTTTGTCCTTGTTCCACCGCATCTTCCAGGCGCAGGCCGTGGGCGAGATAGGCGGCGATGCCGGCGGCAAGTGTAGCCCCGCAGCCGTGGCTGATCATGCGTACTCGCGGCCACTTGTAATGGCGAATTAGGCCACTTTCGCCGTATAGGGTGTTTTCATAGTGATCGGCGGTACGCACTGAACCGGTGATTAACACAAAGCGGCAGCCCGTTTCCAGGATCTCCTGGGCGCAGGCGTCGACCGTGTCGGCTTCGCGGGCGAGACTGTGCGCTTCCACCAGATCGGGCGTGGCGATGGTTGCCAGTGGCAGGAGCAGTGTCTGGGTTGCACTGATCACGGCGGCGGCGTTGAAAAGTTCGTTGTTGAACTCGGCGGTCACTGGGTCCAGAACCACGGGAATGTTCGGATAATCGCGCAGAATGGTGTGTACCGCCTCAATGTTTTCCACGCTGCCCATTAAACCCAATTTAATGGCCCGAACCGGCATGTCTTCCAAAATGGCACGGGCCTGTTCAATCAGTAGGCCCGTTTCAGCCGGGGTAATGTCTTTGAGCGCTTGGGTGTCCTTGGCGGTCAGGGCGGTAATAATGGGAGTACAGTGGCAACCCAGGCTGGCCGTGGTTTCGATGTCTGCTTGGATGCCAGCGCTGCCGGAGGGGTCATGGCTCGACAGGCTCATTACCACGGGGGTACTGCTGTACAGTTCGGTCATTGTTTGCTCCTGGCGCTTCGGCTGCCGGTTTATTGGTTATCGGTGGTGGGCATAACCGCAAAAACGTTGGGAAGCAAGTTCCGCGCCCAAAGCCCCGGGACAGTCACCAGGCTTGCACTGGCCAGCGCTGGACGTGAGCGCCCTTAACCCGGTTTAAATACTACGAGGATGATGATACCCAACAGCAACAGAACGGGGAGCTCATTGAATACACGATAGAATAGGTGGCTGCGGCGATTTTGCCCTCGCTTGAAATCCTTGATCAGGCGTCCGCAGTAGAAATGGTAGGCGAGTAGTACAATGACCAAAGTCAACTTCGCCTGCAGCCAGCCTGCGCCGAGGTAGTAGTCCCATCGCGTACTCATCAGGCCGAGACCAAACACTACGGTCAAAAAGGCAAAGGGAGTGATAAAGCGATACAGCTTGCGCTCCATGATCGCGAGTTGCCGACGAACCGTTTCGCTGTCCGTCATGGCATGATTAACGAACAAACGAGGCAGGTAAAAAATGCCGGCAAACCAGCAAACCATGAAAAAGATGTGGAATGTCTTCAGCCAGAGCATCGTATCTCCGTTGCCCGAACCCGGCACAGCCGGGGTGTGGCGCGAGTACGTGTAAACCCTACAAGAACTGGTAAATGTTGCGAGGCAAGCGAAGCAACTGGCAGCTTTTTGTCACCTGCCTCTTTCGCTCCAGGAGCCCAGCTTTTATTATAAACCCTTAATCTCCATCAGTGTCACCACAAATCCTTATTGGGTTCGTTCGGTAGCGGACACGAAATTGGGAGTTTGTTCGATGATTTGGGAGTTTGCTAGGTGATTAGAGTCGGCATCGTTGGCGCAACCGGATATACGGGCGTGGAGCTGTTACGCCTCCTCGCCCACCATCCCGAAGTGGATATCGCTTGTGTGACTTCTCGCGCGGAATCGGGCCGTGCGGTAGCGGACTTGTATCCGAGTTTGCGCGGCAACCTGGATTTGCGATTCGTCGCCCCTGATTCCGCGGAATTGCAGCGCTGTGACGCGGTGTTCTTCGCAACTCCGCATGGTGTGGCCCAGGCGATGTTGCCGGAGCTGTTGGGTAAGGATTTGACGAGTGGGCCGAAGATTATCGATATTTCGGCGGATTTTCGTCTCCGTGATCAGGGAATCTGGGAACAGTGGTACAACCAGCCGCATGGCTGCCCCGAGCTGATAAAGCAAGCTGTTTACGGTTTGCCGGAACTGAATCGGGCGGCAATCAAGGAAGCACGGCTGGTGGCCTGCCCCGGTTGTTATCCCACCGTTATCCAGTTGGGCTTTATCCCGCTGGTGGAAGCGGGCATTGTCGACAATACGCACCTGATTGCCAATGCGGCCACCGGTGTGAGTGGTGCGGGACGCGGCGCCAAGGTGGATTTTCTGTTTCCCGAAGTCAGCGATAGCTTCAAGGCCTACGGTGTAAACGGACACCGCCATCAGCCGGAGATAGAGCAAACACTCGCCCAGGTGGCTGCTGGAGGCCCCAGACCGGAAGTCACTTTTATACCGCATCTGGCACCAATGATCCGCGGTATTCACGCCACCTTGTACGCGCAGTTATTGGACACCGGACACGATCTTCAGGCCTTGTTTGAGGAGCGCTATCGAGCCGAACCGTTCGTGGATGTTATGCCCCCCGGCAGCGCTCCGCCCACCAGCTCGGTGAAAACCTCGAATATGTGCCGCCTGTCCGTGTTTCGGCCCTCACAAAAGGATACAGTGGTGGTCCTGGCAGTCATTGACAACCTCACCAAAGGTTCCTCGGGGCAGGCCGTGCAATGCTTCAATCTGATGTTTGGCTTGGATGAGGCGTTGGGAATTGATCAAATCGCTATCATGCCCTAGCCCGGATATTCCACCAAATGCCAATTTGATGGCGCCGGGCTCAGGTCTTGCTGAGCGGGCTCGCGACTGACAAAGTGTCGGGAATACTTTGGGACGCGAAGCGCCGCAGGGCAGGTCACACGGACGTGACCTGTTCCACGCTTAGTGGTTCTAAGGCGTAAGGAGCATGTCCGCTCACAAGGCCTGAGAACAAGCCAGCATTGGACGAATCACTTCCCTGTGATTCGCCCTGCGGGCAGCAAAGCTGCCCAAAATTGCTCCCGGCAATTTTGTGGCAAGCGAGGCCTGTAACGAGCAGCGCAAAATGCGCGAGGGTCCGGCAATGCTGCGTTGCAATCGAATTCCGAGTGTTTTGGTGAAACATCCGGGCTAGGCCGCGTATCAGTGGCCGACAGCCTGTGTTGTCGAAAGACGGTTTTAGGCCTATAACTGATACAGTTGAATTGGGAGCCCCCGGCTCCAACTCAAAAAATAAAGCGCGCGATTCTATTTGCCATATATTTCAAGCGCTTGGCGAACTCAAACAGGACAATGACGCCTTTGCTGCGCTATTTTCATTGTGCGCGGCAAGGGCGAACGAGAATTGCAATATCGGAGTCATATGGCCGCGGTAACAGGTAGCAAACCGACCCGTCTGATGGTGGTGCCCTACAGGCCATATTATCGCATTCTGGTCGGTGTCGGAGCACTAATCACATTGGTGTCGGTTGCGGCTGGCAGCTATTGGCTTGGCAATTATCACGGTGTTTCTCTGCAAGAGGACGCGGTGACGGAACGCGACCAATTGCGTCGCGACTTGCGGGAAAAAACCGCCGAAGCTCAGTCCCTTTCACAACGGGTGGCTAACCTGCAATTGGCCAGCGAAGTGGACAGAGCTTCCAATGAAGATGTGCGAGGCCAGGTGATTGAATTGAAAGACCAGATCGCCAGCCTGGAAGAGGATATTGCTTTCTACCGCGGGTTAATGGCGCCTACCGAGGAACGCCGCGGTCTGACTATCGGGTCGGTGGATGTGATTTCGACTGGCGTCCCCCGGCGCTACGACTTTAAAGTCGTGATGCAGCAATTGGCGACTAACCATCAGGTTCTGAATGGCTCTCTCCGCATTGAGGTGGTGGGCCGCGAAGGGGATCTGGTTCGCAGTGTTCCATTGAAGGACCTGAGTCCCCAAGTTGATGAGGCGGATATTCGGCTACGCTTCAAGTATTTCCAAAACATTCAAGGTCAGATTGAACTGCCGGTGGGTTTCGAGCCGGAACGTATAGAGATAGTCGCTTGATCCACCGGTAGTAATGCCGTGTCGGTAGAAAAGAAATTTGGCTGGCTGGTACAAGGAAGTTAGCGCACAGCATGGCAAAGCAAAAAACCAGAGCGTAACTTACGCGGGCGAGCGAGCTCGGCCTGCATTTTAGAGAAAGACAGCATATGCGACTTACGAAGAAGGAGTCCCCCATGGGTATATCAGGTAGCGCTAGCACTACGCTCATCGCCAAGAACACTGAGGTAGTGGGCGATATTCACTTTTCCGGTACGCTGCACATCGAGGGAACATTGCGCGGCAATGTCCACGTCAAGGATGGCGGTGACGCCCATCTGGACGTGGCCGAACATGGCTGTGTGGAAGGCCAAATCACCGTGCCAACAGTGCGTATTAACGGCCGAGTGGTCGGCGACGTTCATTCCAGCAAGCACGTGGAATTGGCGGCCAAGGCCGAGGTCGAAGGTAACGTTCACTATAAGCTGATAGAGATGGTCAAGGGCGCCCAGGTGAATGGTAGCCTGGTCTATACCGGTGAAAATGCCGGCAAGCAGGCCAAGCCGGCGGTGGCATTCGACGAGGCCAAAACGGCGGCGGTCGGCTCCAAGACCACGGCGGTTAGCTTGTAAAGTCACGACTCATCCTTATATAAACCATCCCCTATATAACCAAGCCCTATTGATGGTGCTCCAAGGGATCGCGGTCGCGGTAACCCTTGAATGGGTCCCTGACCCGGAACATAATGGATTGGCAATTTAGCGAGGACTTTTTTTGCGCATGGCCAATGCAGAGACATTTACTCCCCAACCCTTGTTGATCACGCCCAACGCGGTGGCCAAGGTCAAGGCCCTTATCGACGAGGAGGGCAACAACGAGCTCAAGCTGCGGGTGTTTGTTACCGGTGGTGGTTGTTCGGGTTTTCAGTACGGTTTCGCTTTCGAAGAGGCAACCGCTGAAGACGATACAGTCATCGAAAAAGATGGCGTTTATGCGGTCATCGATTCCATGAGCTACCCCTATCTCATGGGTGCGCAGGTGGACTACGAAGAAGGGCTGCAAGGCTCCAAGTTCGTGGTCCAAAACCCCAATGCCTCATCGACCTGCGGGTGTGGCGAATCCTTCTCAATGTAGGGCGAAATAGACACTTCCCAGAATAACATTTCGTGCAGCCCCGGTGACGCTAGGCAGATTGCCTGGTTGCCGCGCCAGCGTTTGTCGCGCCAGCCAGGCAAACGCGCCAGCTTCGACCCAATCTGGCGGAATGCCCAATTCGTCGGTCGTGGTTACCCGATATTGTTTCAGGAGCGCCTGTAATCGCGCCATCAGCAGGTTGTTGTGAGCGCCCCCGCCACAGACATAAATCTCCAATGCCGATTGAGAGTCCCAGGCGAGAATGTCCTTGCTGATGGTTTTCACGGTGAGCTCCAGCAGCGTGGCCTGCACATCCGCAGGCTGGAGCGCCGGGATCTGGTCCAGTACGCCGAGCAGCCAGCTCATGGTGAACATTTCCCGCCCGGTACTTTTCGGTGCCGGCTGGCAGAAGTAGGGGTGCGCCAGCAACGCGTGTAGCAAAGCCTCGTTCGCCTTGCCGCTTCGGGCCCATTGGCCGTCCGGATCATAGGACTCGTTTCGGTGCCGGCTGATCCAGCCATCCATCAGCGCGTTTCCGGGCCCCGTGTCGAAACCCAGCACCTCGCCCTGGCGGGGCAAAAAAGTCAGATTGGCAATTCCTCCAATATTCAGTATGACCCGATCACAATTGGGTGAATGGAATACAGCCCGATGAAAGGCGGGCACCAGAGGCGCCCCCTGGCCACCAGCGGCCATGTCGCGGCGCCGGAAATCCGCCACTGTGGTAATGCCGGTGGTTTCGGCGATCAGGTTGGGATCGGCAATTTGCAGGGTAAAGGGCGCTGAAAGTTCGCCCGGTGGCCGGTGGCGAATGGTTTGGCCGTGGCTACCGATTGCCTGGACCCGCGTGGCGGAGACGCCGCTGTCCGCCAGTAACTGCGTGACCGCCCCGGCGAACAGCTCACCCAGCTCTCGATCGAGAACGCCGAGCCGATCCACTTCGTTATCACCCGGCACCATGAGGCCATAGATTCGCGATTTGATCTCGGGCTCGATCGGGTAGGCGACCTGGTGCAGGTAGCGGGGAGGGTGCTGGGAAAAGTCAACCAGTACCGCGTCGATACAGTCGGCACTGGTACCGGAGATTAAGCCGATATACAGCTCGCGGTGCTGGTCGCTCATTAGCGGCTGGCGGAATCGGTGTCGAGCAGGGCGAACTGGGTTGCCTGGTGGTACTCGTCGAGCTGCGCCAGCAGAGGCGAGATCTGTTGCGAAAAGCGCAACATCTCATCGTCGCCGATGGATTTCGCCTGGGGCAGCTTGCGGATAATGGTTCGCGGATTGCGGTGAACGCCGCCCATTAGGAATTCATAGTGCAGGTGGGGCCCGGTGGCTTAGCCGGTTGAGCCCACGGTGCCGATGGTTTGCTTCTGCCGGACGCGCTGCCCTGTCTTGACGTATTTCTTCTGTAAGTGCAGGTATTTGGTCTGTATGTTGTTACCGTGCTGGATCACGATGTAATTGCCGTTGGGCTTGGTATAGCCCGCGGCAACCACGCGGCCGTCTCCCGCGGACCATACCGGTGTTCCGTGATCGGCGGCATAATCAGTTCCCCGGTGAGCCCGAACGGTTTTATGGATGGGGTGGAGGCGATTGGGGTTGAAATTTGAGCTGACGTAGCGGAAGTTTAAAGGCGTTTGCAGGAATTCCTTGCGCATGCTTTTGCCTTCCGGGGTGTAGTAGTGCGAGCTGCCATCCGGGTGTTCGTAGCGAACAGCCTGAATGGTGTTGCCCTGGTTGGTAAACTCGGCCGCCAGGATGGCCCCATTGCCCAGCTTTTCGCCATCCAGAAATTTCTCTTCGTAAAGCACTTTGAAACTGTCGCCGCGGCGAATGTCCAGGCCGAAGTCGATGTCCCAGCCAAAAATGGTGGCCAGTTGATCGATTGTGACGTCGTCCAGCTCAATGCCTTGGGATTTGGCCGCTAAATAGAGGGAACTGGTGATCTGTGTCTCGCGGTAAGCCAGATGGACATCGGGTTTGCGGTTGGTTTCTTTCGCGACAAATCCTTCGGTGGTGCGCTGGTATAACTGCGAATTCAATTTGTTCTTGATGTGACGCAGTTGCTGTAACCGCCCTTCCTGATCTATCTGAAAGGCCAATTGGTGGCCGGGAAAAATTCGGGTCAGGGACTTGGCTTCCGGGTTGCTGTTAATGAACTCGTAGACATCGCTCTGGTTCAGCCCGACCTTTTTAAACAACACCGAGAGGTTATCTCCGGATTGGACGGTCAGTGTGCTCCACGCGGCATCCGTGGCTTCGGATTCGATGTAGGACTCTTGCTCCCTTGGCGGGGCCAGTTCCGAGGGCAGGCTAAGCGTCAAGGGAATCCCCTGGCGTTTTGCCGTGACTCCCTCGGAGGGGAAGAGTGCCAGCAGGCCACCGAGGCAAATACCCAGGCCGCAGGCCAGTATTAAATGGCTGCGGGGAAAGTGGCTAAGATGTTTCTGAAGAGATTTTTTCTCTTGTTTATCAGGGACTTCCATAACTCTGCTAATTTTTTGGATTAATTAGTTTATTTATATCAGAAAAACTGGGGGATTTCACCCCGGCTGGCGCATTATATGGCCTTTTATCTCAACAGCGAAAACTGCCCCACGGAACGAGCTTCGTCTGGTTCATGAATCGCCTTTGACCTCGACGTATGGGCGGTGGGGAAAGGCTTGTTTTTGGGCGTGGTTCCGGTATGGTTGGCGCCTCTCGAAACACCCCCTATGTTAGCGATTTTTTATTCAGGACGGTTTCCGATGCCCGCTGTTGATTCCTCGCTATTTGCCGATCTCCAAGCTCGTGGCCTAGTGGCCCAAACCACCGGAGGCGATGAGTTTGAGCAATACCTCGAGCAAAAGAGAACGCTTTATTGCGGTTTTGATCCCACCGCCGACAGCTTGCACATTGGCAGCCTGGTCCCACTGTTGACCTTGAAGCGATTTCAACTTGCCGGGCACCGGCCCATTGCCCTCGTTGGTGGTGCCACGGGCTTGATTGGCGATCCCAGTTTCAAGGCCCAGGAACGGTTGCTAACGTCCAAGGATATCGTGACCGAATGGGTGGAGTGTTTGAAGCGGCAGGTATCCCAGTTCATTGACTTCGATTCCGTCGACCATGCGGCGATCCTGGTGAACAATCTGGACTGGGTCCAGCCTATGGATGTGCTGGCCTTCCTGCGGGACGTGGGCAAGCATTTTTCCGTTAACAACATGATCAACAAGGAATCGGTCAAACAGCGCATTGAGCGCGAAGGCGAAGGAATCTCCTATACCGAATTCAGTTACATGATCCTGCAATCGCTGGATTTCGCCGAGCTCTACAAGCGTTACGGTTGTACCCTTCAAATCGGGGGCTCGGACCAGTGGGGCAACATCACCGGCGGCGTTGATCTTGTGCGCCGTTTGCACGCTGGCACCGCCCATGGATTGACCCTGCCCCTGGTGACCAAGGCCGACGGCAGCAAATTTGGTAAAACGGAAAGCGGTACCATCTGGCTCGACCCCGCCCGAACGTCCCCCTACGCGTTCTACCAGTTTTGGCTCAACGCCGCGGACGCCGATGTTTACAAATTTCTTCGCTACTTCACCTTTCTGGACATCGCGCAACTGAACGAAATTGAGGCGGCCGACCGGGCCGCGAGTGGTAAGCCGCAAGCCCAGGCCATCCTGGCCCGGGAAGTCACTGAGCTGGTTCATGGCAAAGCCGGGCTGGAGGCCGCCGAACGCATTACCAAGGCGCTGTTTGACAGCACCCTGGGCTCGCTGACCGAAACCGACTTGCAGCAACTCAAGCTGGATGGTTTGCCATCCGCTTCGGTTGCCCGGGGTGAATTGAGCGGGAAGCCGCTAACCCAACTGCTGGTGGAAAGTGGCGTCGTCGCTTCCGGGAAACAGGTGAAAGACGCGCTTGGGCGCGGTGCGATCTCGATTAATGGCCAAGCTAAGTCCTCCGAGGACAACATGCAAACGGAAGCCTGTTTTACTCCGGAGCAGGCCTACTTTGGCCGCTATTTCCTGCTAAAAATGGGCAAGAAAAGGTACTTTCTGTTCGAGATAGTCTAAGTCGCATACGCCCGCTCCGCGGCCCTCAAATGGTTAACAGTAATTTATCGGGCAAGGCCGGTTTTCCTTATTGCGGAGTCGGCCGAGATGCGTATAATGCGCATCCCACGGTTGAGGCGTGCCCTTAGCTGGTTTTTTA
>JBBDIU010000060.1:0-33489 GCA_040880205.1 Cellvibrionaceae bacterium | reverse complement strand
AGCGTGCATTTCCGCCGTCCATGGCGGTCAAGCGAGGGAGCTACAGGGATGTATTTATGCGGTTTCGAAATACCAACCCCCTCCCCAAACGGAAAGCCAGCACCGAACTTAAGTTCAGTGCCCATCTGGTGGTGAGTGGAATAGCTTTATGGCATTAGTCTGGCGAAAGGCCACCAGAGGTAAAACCTACGAAGTGCGCCAGGCAGGCAATAGCTTGCGGCTGTATACCGACGGGACTTTTCATAGCCAGTACAACTCTAAATCCTCGCTAAGTGGTGGTATCTGGGATCTTTTGGTGTTGCCCGCGTTGTTTTTTCCCCAACAGATTAAACGTGTGCTGGTTCTGGGAGTGGGTGGGGGTGCGGTTATTCGACAGCTCGAGCACTTGCTTGATCCGGATAAAATCGTAGGAGTCGAGTTGGATCCGGTTCATATCGCCATTGCCAAAAAGCATTTCGGATTGAGTGGGAAAAAGCGCGTTTCCCTGATCCGGGCGGACGCAATCGAGTGGTTGCGCCAATACCGTGGAAAACCCTTCGATCTGATTATTGACGACCTGTTCGTGGAAAACAGCGGAGATCCGCACCGTGCGGTCGTCGTCAATGGCGAGTGGAGTCGAGTGTTACTGAAAAACATCGCCAAAGGCGGCGGGTTGGCTATTAATTTTGAATCCAGCAAAGCTTTGCGTAGTTCGGCCTTGATCAGCGAGGCCGCGATAAACAGAAAGCTATCGTGCGGTTTCGCTTTGTCGGTGCCCAACTACGATAATCGAATTGGGGCTTTTTTCAAGCAGACTGTATTCAAAAGCGATCTGTCCGAGAGCCTGTTGAATCTGGAGCATCGATTGGGAAAATCTGTCACGCGCCGACTCGCCGAAAAAGTCAGAAAACTGTTTTAGCTTATTTTCGACCCAGTAGAAACACCTTAAAACTTTCCCGGTGAGAGAGCAGAGTGGTCTGCTCGAAAAGGTCCTTTGCCAATTTGTCCAGTGGAATGAATTGATTGACTACAAACAAAGCCTTGCCGCCGGGTGCCAACAATCGTCGGGTTTGCTGCAGAAATCGACTGGACAAATCCCCGCTGACCGAGAATCCTCGATGAAACGGAGGGTTGCACAGAATCAAATCAAATTTCGTTTGCAATTGCGATCCGCAATCGTCAGTCAACGCCGTGACCTCCAAGCCGGCATATTCGAAGTTGCGTTGCGCGGCCAGCAGCGCCGTTACGTTGTTATCCGTCGCCACCCGTTGCGAAAAAGACAGGGCGGCGGTGGTCAGTATCAGATAGCCCCAGCCACAACCCAAGTCAAGCAGGCTGCCTTGGGTATTGAATTTGCCAACGTTATCTTGCAAGGCCTCTACCAGCAACTCGCTGCCCCGGTCAATTTTATTCCAGCCGAAAATCCCCGGTTTGCTGTAGAAGCTGAAATCGCCAACAGTGATTTTTCGCAACTGTGGATAATCGTCGCTGGGTAGCAGCTTTCCGAGCGAGTGATCGGTTTTGTTGAGCATCCCGATATAACAAAGTCCGTGCTTTTTCGCCGGATTCGAACCACCGAATACCTGTTCGGCTTTGCGCGCATGGGTTTTTATGCCGTCGTTTTTCTCTCCGATCAGAATCATTTCGCCGCCGGATTTTAGCACGTTGAAGGCACTGTTGATGCAATGATGTACTAGCGCCCGTTCCTTGGACACACGGTAGACGACCCGATCAAAGCTCCGTTCAGCATCGGCGAATTGAAAATCGTCGAGTTCGGCGTCGATGCTTGCGGTGCGCAGTGTTTGCCAGGTGTCGAAGCGGTTGGTCCAGGCGTGCAGCGAGGAGCGGGCGGCAAGGTTGCCGGTGAAATCGCGCGGGAGGTTTTCGTCGACGATCCACAGCGTTTCTTGGTGCGACGTTTCTTGGTTCGCTGATTCGTTCAGATATTGCAGCAGTAATGCGTGGCAGGAATCGCTCACTGGACGCTCTCGATTTCGGTCTGGGTTAAGGGACGATACTGGCCGGGCGTCAGGGCGCTATCCAGAACAATGTCGCCCACCTGCACGCGATGCAGCGACAGCACTACGTTGCCGGTGGCGGCGAACATGCGTTTGATTTGGTGATAGCGGCCTTCGGTGATGGTTACCTCCGCTCGGTTTTCCGGCAAGGGTTTTAAAACGGCGGGCCGGGTGGGCTGCTTTTCGCTTCTCAATTGCAGGCCTTGCGCGAATGCCTCAACGTCTTGCTCGCTCACCGCACGTTCCAGTGTGGCGATGTAGGATTTCGGGTGATTGTGCCGGGGCGCGGTCAAGCGGTGAATCCATTGGCCGTCGTCACTTAGCAATAACAGGCCGGTGGTGTCCTTGTCCAGGCGCCCGGCGATGGAAAGGCCGCGAATTTCCGCCGCGGATAAATTGGATAGCAAATCGATAACCGTGGGATTTTCGCTGTCGCTAGTGGCGCAAACGTATCCGGCGGGTTTGTGCAGCATCAAATAGCGGCGACCGGGCAGGGTAAGAGTTTCCCCGTCCAGTGCAACCGCATCGGCATCGGACACTTCCCGTTGCGGGTCGGTGACGGTTTGCGCATTGATGGCGATGGCGGCGGACTTAATCGCGCGGCGGCTGGCCGAGCGGGAAAGTCCGGTGGTGTGGCTGATGAATTTATCGAGCCGCATGGGCCTTCTTAACCGAGAATGGTTTTCTCGCCGGATTCCACGGTCTGGTAAATCAGCGTGTTGATAGTCATTGGGCCGACGCCGCCCGGCACCGGTGTGTAGGCGGCCACCCGATCCTTCAGCGGTTCCAGCTCGATATCGCCGACTCGTCCGGCGTCCGGGTGAAAACCCGCGTCCACCACCACGGCGCCATCCTTGATCCAGTCCGCCTTTATTAACTCGGGTCGGCCGACCGCGCCCACCACGATATCGGCTTGCTTGACCAAGTCAGCGAGATTCTGAGTGCGGGAGTGACAAATGGTAACCGTGGCGTTGGCGTTCAGCAGCATCATCGCCATGGGCTTGCCGAGAATGGGGCTGCGGCCAACGACTACGGCGTGCTTGCCCGCCAAAGGGAGTTTGTAAGCTTCCAGAATACGCATAATGCCTTTTGGCGTGGCGCTGCCATAAGCCTCCAACCCCATGGCCATGCGCCCGAAGCCCAAATGGGTGACTCCGTCCACGTCCTTGGCGATGTCGATGGCATTGAAACAGGCGGCTTCGTCGATCTGAGCAGGCACCGGATGCTGCAAGAGAATACCGTGCACATTGGGATCGGCGTTGAGTTCGGCAATTTTATTCTGCAATTGGTGGGTGGTGGTTTCCTCCGGCAACTCGACTTTGAGGGAATCCATGCCCACTCGCTGGCAGGCGTTGCCCTTCATCCGCACATAGGTGGCCGACGCCGGATCGGCACCGACCAGAATGGTTGCCAGAATGGGCGTTTGGCCGGTTTTTTCCTTTAAACGACTGACCCGCTCGGCCAGTTCCTGCTCGGTTTTCTGCGCCAGCGCCTTGCCATCCAGAACCAATGCCGTCATCGTCGTTCAGTCTCCGCCTGTTTGTGAGGCCGCTACTATAATGAGGCCATATGTAAGGGCGCGTATTGTCCCACGGGGAGCGGGGAGTGGGAAGCTGGATTGGGAATAGGAGTGGGAAGTGGGGAGTCGGACAGTAACTCATTGACGCTGTATGGGTGCGCCGGTATCATCCGCAGCTCTTGAAAACCGGGCAATGGCCCGTTCGGAGTGTAGCGCAGTTTGGTAGCGCGCCTGCTTTGGGAGCAGGATGTCGGGGGTTCAAATCCCTCCACTCCGACCAGTTCGAACGCATGGCTGAGCACAGGATAGCTCAGCAAATCCATGAGCCTGCCGGGCTCCGCAAACAGCTGAGGTTCTGGCAAACAATTTGAGCGCCCGTAGCTCAGCTGGATAGAGCAACGGCCTTCTAAGCCGTGGGTCGGGGGTTCGAGTCCCTCCGGGCGTGCCAATCACTCCACAAAAATGGTAAATTAGCTCCCGCGGTCGCAACGACCGACTCCCCACCTTTCAATGGTGGCTGTAGCTCAGTTGGTAGAGCCCTGGATTGTGATTCCAGTGGTCGCGGGTTCGAGCCCCGTCAGCCACCCCAGTTTCTCGTCTAAATTTCACCGCCGTGCGCCAACTTCTGTATCTTTGCCCAGCTTCTCGGTATGGCGGACGTAACCGTATCCATGACTCTTGACGCCGCCGAAGTCCCCCAGCGCCCGCGATACTGCAATGTCTCATGCCGCTTGTCGGCACGAACACCAAGCTGCTTTCCCTGACAACCGGGCACGCAAAGTGCTTCCAGTTTAAAGTACAAAGCTTGGCGAGTCGGAATGGCCTAGCGCGTTCATGAATGGAGGAAAGCACATGAGACGACATGCACTTGGGCTCGTCGTATGCCTGGGCGTGATGCTTGCCGCAGCGAGCGCCGGCGCGCAGGAAATGGATCAGATGAAAAGGTTCGGGGACTATCGCGTCTACTACAGTCTGATTAACTCGACCTTTCTGACTCCGGAAATTGCCGAGCGATACAATGTGGAGCGCAGCGAAGACCTGGCGGTTGTTATGGTTTCAGTTCGGGCGCCAAACGAAGAAAATATCATCACGGCTCAACCCGCCGACGTGGCTGGAGAGGCCACCGACCTGGTGCGGCATTACAATTTGGATTTTGAGGAATTTCGCGATCCCAGCGCCGTGTACTATATCGCTGAAGTCCCCGCGCAAGGGCGCACGAAGGTGGAGGTTTCACTCGACATTAAACCACACGATAGTGACCAAACCTTCGAAGTGGAAATCAGCAAGATGTTTTATCCCAGGCAGCCCTAACTGGCAGCCTGTAAAGAGGAGGCTTGCCCGCGACTACCACTCGTTCGACGCTTGCTTCGGCCGAGACACTCGCAAACGCCGGCGCTCCGACGAGGTCGACTATGGGGAAATGATGACCTCATGCTGGCAACCTGTGTCGCCATTACCCAATCAGTTTGTTCCGCCCGGCTTAATCCTGTCGAACCGGACCCCGCGGTAGGCTTGCGACGATTGCCACGACGCTCATATGGGTGACTTGCCGGGATATCACGGGACTGGTCGAGCGCATCTGCTGTTCGTTCAAGTCCGGTAGTTTGAGCAATTCAGCCGCGGTGCTGGTCGGTGCGAGCGGGTTGCGAAGCTCATGGGCCAACATCGCCAGGAACTTGAATATCCGTATTCGTGCCAAACCACTGCACGATGTTGCCGGCGGAGTCGTAAAGCGGTGCTGCCTTGGTGAAAAACGTGCGGTATTTCCCTGTGGCGGAGCCCAAGGACTCGGTCTTTTCAAAAGGTTCGCCCTTGGCGGCGATGAGTGCGTTATAACTTTTGATAACGTCCGATCGTTCGTCTGGGGGTGAACCATTGCCCAGCCCCAGCCTTCCACTGCGCCAGCGTGGTGCCGGTGTACTCCAAGAAGCGATCGTTAAACCAATGGATATAACCATCCGCATGCTTGTTTTAACGTTAATAAACGCGCTTTAACGTTGTGAAACCGTTACCGATACCCGGTTTCGCGTGCCACACCTTCGTGCAAGTCCGTAGACTCCCGACTTTCGCGAATTGTGAAGGAAAATACTATGGGACTGCGAAGGTTCTTGGCTCTGCCGCTGATCGGTTTGCCCATGGCAAGTGGCGCCGATCTGGGTACCGGTATTGAAGAGATCCTGGTGCAAGGGCAGAGGCTGGAGGAGACTATTCCTCTTGACCTTAGCCGTTATGGCAACCAAGTGGAACTCATTACCGCTGAACAGATCCAGCGGGGCGGCTTCGTGGATGTTACCCAGACCTTGCAGATGCTGGTGCCCGGCCTGCATATTGCGCCGAAAAACGGCCCCTTTGATTACTTCAGCGCCTCCCTGCAAGGCTCCCGCGCCCAGGATATTCTCTGGTTGGTGGACGGGGTGCGCATTACCAATCGCCTTTATAACGGCACCAGTCCGCTGGATACCATTCCGGCCCATCGGGTGGAACGGATCGAAGTGCTTAAAGGCGGGCAGGGCATTTTCTACGGCACCCAATCGGTGGGCGGTGTGATCAATATCGTAACCAAGGGTTTTCAGCCGGGCAGCGATGGAGCGGTGAGCACCGCCGTGAGCAGCAACGACGCCTACCGCGCAAACGGTTATTGGCGCGGTGGCACGGACCGGCATCAAGTTGTGCTGTTTGCCTCTCGCGACAAGGCCGAGGGCCATACCCCCTACCGGGACGAGCACATCCAACCCAGTGCCACGGATCGGGAGCGCGGTTACGAGGTGGATTCGGCCGGGTTGAAATACGCCTGGAACGTCTCGGCCGACGCGCGCTTGTCCCTTCAATATCAACACAACGCCGCGGATCTGGATTTTGCCCGGCCCTTTCGCAACCGCAAAACGGTCAACGCGCGGGAGGAATCCATCGCCACGATGAAGTACGACCAGCGCCTGGGCGAGAACACGGAAGTGTTTTTTAAGGCTTACCAGCATCGGTGGGATACCCGCTACACGCGGATCTACAACGAGTTGGACGCGGACGGAAACCTCACCGGCGGGGTGGATGTGCTCAACGATGCGTCCTATTGGGGCTATGAGGACTACGGCTACAACGCCATGGCCCGGTTCGACTACGGCCGCGGGTTTCAGTACGTCATCGGCTTCGACCAGCAGAACTTTTCCGGTGAAGACGACGTCTGGCGTATCGGCAAGCAGGAGGAAACCATCAACGCGCCCTTCGCCCAGATTCGCACCACCGAGGATCTGTTCGACAACACCTTGTTCGCACTGGGTGTGCGCGCCAACCGTGCCTCCAACCAGAAAAACTCGACGGTCTGGAATCTGACCGGCAAGCACAACGTCAATGATGACTGGTACGTGCAGGGTAACCTGGGCACGTCCTTCCGCAGCCCCGATGCCGAGGCCCTGTTCCTCAACGAGATTTACGACCCGGACAACGACGGGATACCGGAAAGCGGCTTCGCGGTCGGCAATCCGGACCTGAAGCCGGAGGAGAGCGAGAACCTCAATATCTCCTTGGGCGGCGCTCCGGGTTCGCGACTGAACTTTGAGCTGACCTACTTCACCCGCGATGTGACCAACTACATCGCCTCCTATGTGCCCACCACTATCGCGGGCGTGGCGGGGGAGAGCTTCGTCAACAGCGATGATGAGGTCAACATCAACGGCTTCGAGCTGAAAACCCAAATGGCGTTAACCAATGAGCTGTCCGCGCAATTGAGTTACACCCGCACCCGCGCGCGGTTCAATGACGACGGGCCGCAACTGCGTAACATTCCGGAACAGGAAGCGAAAGTCCATCTCGACTGGCAGCGGGCGGCAAGCCCCTGGGGACTGTCCCTGGCCGGCAACTACGTGGGCGAAGTTCAGGACCGGGGAGGCTTGGAGCGGGATAGCTATCTGGTAACCGACCTTTCCGCTTACTACCATTTCGGAAGCGACGATCGGCACCAGGTGGTTGCGCGGATCGAAAATCTCACCGACAAGGATTACGTCACCGGCATTGGCGTGGGCAACCTGGACGCGAGCGGCGACTCCTATTTCTACGATAACCTGGGCATGGAGCGCACCTTCCACCTGTCCTACAGTTACAGTTTTTAAGGTCAGCGCCCGCCGCCATCGGCGGGCCGATTCCAATCCGGACTCCGATTACTGTTCCCATTGCATCGTTACCCAGCAGGTATCGGGGTGGGCATCATCATGCTGATCAGACCGCGTCCAGCATCGTAATGATGTATCCTGAGCTGAACCGTCCCCGGTATCTCTTGGAGCCCTTGCGGTTTGATGACCGCCGCATGCCGCCGTTTCGTGCTGCTGTTCCATGCGGTCTACAAAGAGAAAACGCTATGACAAAAATCACGATTCGCCATCTGCCGCTGATCATTGGCGCTTTGCTGTTGCTCCCGGGTTGCGGTTCGCAAGACGAGGATTGGATTGAAGTGCCGCTGGCGGACAATACCTATTTTGCGGGGGAGGGCAGCTATCGCGAGCAGGATTTCGATGTTCTGGTTCTCAATCAATCGGCGCGGGAGTTCAAACTGGCGCTAAAGGAAGACAATGCGATTGCCTATCGCTGGACCGTGCAGATGGACGATCCAGAACTGCTTACCGTGGAGTTTCACGGCCACACCGAACGCGTCGGCGATGAACCGGGTACGGTCATGTTCTACACAAAACACAATCAGACCAGCGAACAGGGCGCGCTGGTGGCACCCTTCGACGGTATCCACGGCTGGTACCTGAAGAATGACAGCGATCAGGATATTACTATCAAGCTGCGTGTCGCGGGCTTCTTCAAGGAAGTTGATGATTAGGCTGCGGGTTGGGACGCAGCGGACTACCGTCCGTCGAGGCTCACCCCTGTCAACCCAAAGAGAATGGCGCTTAATTAGGCGATTTATCCTGTAACCTACAGCGTCGAAACGCTCACTGGCATGTCACCTGCTGATACTTAACAGGATGTTGGGAGGGTAAGCGACCAGGTCGTGCGGGTCGACTGTTCTGGTATACTGGCGAAATGTCCAAGCGCAATATCACCATTACGAGAACCACATTGGCTCAACTTCGCCAATCGGGCGGCAGCGTGCCACGGGTTGAAGGTACCGCGGAAGAGCGAATCTCCTCGGTTTGGTCCTTGACGTTAAACGCGTGGGCGTTCGCCCCGGATTGTCAGCATGCTCAATCAAGACTTCAAAGACATGTTGCAGTGCTTACTCGACGAGAACGTTGATTTTCTCCTCGTCGGCGGCTATGCGCTTGCGGCTCATGGGTTTCCCCGGGCAACCAAGGATATGGATATCTGGGTCTGCGCCGATCCCGAAAATGCCAGGAAAGTTTACCGGGCATTGTGTGCGTTTGGGGCGCCGGGGGAGCAAGTTTCCCCGGAAGATTTCGCTAACGAGGGAATCATCTTCCAAGTAGGCGTGGCGCCCAATAGGATTGATTTCATCACCCAAGTTGATGGCGTAAGCTTTCAAGAATGCAGGCGAAACGCGACCACCGTGGTGGTTGAGGGGATTACGATTCCTTTGATTGCGAAGGCGGATCTCATCAAGAATAAGAAGGCATCCGGCAGACCACAGGATCTGGTTGACGCTAACCTTCTGGAAAGCGGGGATTAGCCCTGTCCCACGGCGGGAGTCCAGCAGGCAGTTCGCCCACCACCAACCCTCAATCCATCTACCCATACTGTGCAACGAAGGCATCCCTCACAGCAGATCGCGACGCTTGCGATGCTGACCGTCCTGCCAAAACCCGACCTTGGCCTCCTGGTTCAACTCCTGTATATTTGCCCAGCCCTAGAAGAACCCGGATGCAGTACCCATGACCTTCGACGCCATCAAAATCCGCGGCGCCCGCCAAAACAACCTGAAAAACCTCGATCTCGACATTCCCCTCGGCGAACTGGTGGTCGTCACCGGCGTCAGCGGCTCCGGCAAATCCACCCTGGCCTTCGACACCATTTATGCCGAGGGCCAGCGCCGCTATGTGGAGACCTTCTCCGCCTACGCCCGCCAGTTCCTGGACCGCATGGACAAGCCGGCGGTGGACAGCATCGACGGCATTCCCCCGGCCATTGCCATTGAGCAAAGCAACACGGTGCGCACCTCGCGCTCCACCGTGGGCACCATGACCGAGCTCAACGATTACCTGAAGCTGCTCTATGCGCGGCTGGCTCATCTGTTCTGCCAGAGCTGCGGGCGCGAAGTGGTGATGGATTCGCCGCAAAGCGTTGTGGAAGCGTTATACCAGGATTGGCCGCGGGGCCAGCGGTTGATGGTATGTCTGCCCATTACCGTGCCGGAAAAACTCAGTGACGACGAGGTTCTGCAACTGCTCAACCAGCAAGGCTACGCCCGCGTACACAGCCGGGACGGCAAGCGCGTGGAAGTGGTGCAGGACCGGCTCCGGTTAACGGAAGACAACCGCGGTCGCCTGACCGAGGCGCTGGAAGCGGCCCTGCGCTATGGCAAGGGCCACGTATTGGTGTATCCGCTGGATGAAACAATGGAAGCGGGTACAGCGCTGCATTTCTCCAGCCATCACCATTGCCCGAGCTGCGACATCAGCTACCCGGAACCCACCGCCAGCCACTTCTCTTTCAATTCACCCATCGGTGCCTGCGAAAGCTGTCGCGGCTTTGGCCGCATCATCGGTGTTGACTGGGGCCTGGTAATACCGGATGAAAGCAAAAGCGTGAAAGAGGGCGCCATCAAGCCCATTCAAACCCCCAGCAATGCGGAAGTACAGCGGGACTTATTAAAGTTTGCCAAGAAGCGCGGCATTCCTGTCACGGTTCCCTGGTCGGAACTCAGCGAAGAACAACGCGGATGGGTGCTGGAAGGCGAGGGCAGTTGGAGCCGGGGCGTGTGGTACGGCATACGCGGTTTCTTCAATTGGCTGGAGAGCAAGGCCTACAAAATGCACATCCGCGTGCTGCTCTCAAAATACCGCGCCTATACCCCGTGCCAGGCTTGCGGCGGCGCGCGTCTGAAACCCGAATCCCTCTGGTGGCGAGTGGGTTCATCCCAAGCCGCCAAACAGGCATTGACCGGACGCGAGCGTTTTAAACCAAGAGGCGCAAGCCTGACAGACGAACGCTTCGATGCATTGCCCGGGCTCAATATCCACGATGTGATGCGCTTGCCATTGGTTCGCTGCGCAGGGTTTTTCCAAAGCCTGAACGAGGGCGAGGGCCTTTCCCACCCTGACAAAAGGGCCATTGACGAAGCCACGCGCTTGCTGCTGTCGGAAATTCAATCGCGCTTGGGTTATTTGTGCGAAGTGGGGCTGGACTACCTGACCCTGGATCGCCAGTCCCGCACATTAAGCGGCGGCGAAGTCCAGCGCATTAATCTCACCACCGCCCTGGGCACTTCCCTGGTCAACACACTCTTCGTGCTGGACGAACCCAGCACCGGCCTGCACCCGCGCGACATTCAGCGTCTGGTGAAAGTACTACAACGCTTGCGCGATGCGGGCAACTCCTTGCTGGTTGTGGAGCACGATCCGCAAGTGATCATGGCGGCGGATCGTATTCTCGACATCGGCCCGGGGCCGGGCCGCAACGGAGGGGAGATTCAATTTTTCGGCGCGCCCAAGACGCTGCTGAAACGCAAAAGCAATGTAACGGCACAGTATTTATCCGGTAAACAGCAGGTATTGGGTCGCGAACAAGTGAGTGCGCCGACCTTGGCGATTGCCGAAGCGGCGCCGAAGTATCTGAAAGTGCCTTCTTTGAAAATTCGCGGAGCGAGCGAGCACAATCTCAAAAACATCGACGTGGCCATTCCGCTCAAACGCCTGGTCTGCCTCACCGGCGTCAGCGGCTCGGGCAAATCCACTCTGATGCGCCAGGTCCTTTATCCGGCACTGCTCAAATACCGTGGCCAGCAAACCGAAGCGCCAGGTGCCCACAAAACCATCGACGGCCTGGAACAAATCGACCGGGTGGTAATGGTGGACCAAAGCCCCATTGGCAAAACCACCCGTTCTACACCCGCGACTTACGTGGGGGCCTTTGATGCGATTCGCAAATTGTTCGTGGCCGCACCCTTGGCAAAAGAACGCGGTTACACACCCGGCACTTTCAGTTTCAACTCCGGCAATGGCCGCTGCCCCACCTGTCAGGGCAACGGTTTTGAACATGTGGAAATGCAATTCCTGAGCGACGTCTACCTGCGCTGCCCGGATTGCGACGGACGCCGTTTTCGCAATGAAATTCTGGAAGTGAAAGTGCTGCGGAATCCGGAAGAGGGCAGTGCGCCTGGCAGGCTGTCGACGGCGGTGTCAATTTCCGACGTCCTGCGAATGACCGTGGCGGAGGCGCTATCGTTTTTTAAAAACGAAGCGGACGTCCAGCGCAGCCTGCAACCGCTGGCCGACGTGGGCATGGACTACGTGCAACTGGGTCAGGCCGTCCCGACATTAAGCGGCGGCGAAGCCCAACGCCTCAAACTGGCCGGGCACTTGGCCGCAACAAAAGCCAAGGAAAAGGAACACATTCTGTTTTTGTTCGACGAGCCCACCACCGGGCTGCACTTCGCCGACATCGCCACACTCATGGGTGCATTCCGCCAATTACAGGTCGCCGGCCACTCGCTGCTGGTGATCGAACATAATCTCGATGTGATTCGCGGCGCCGATTGGATAATCGACATCGGCCCCGAAGGTGGCGATGCCGGCGGACAATTAATTGCCGAGGGAACGCCCGCGCAATTGATGGGGGAGAACAGTGGCTACACCGCGAAAGCGCTTAAGGAATACGAGCGGTCCTTGAAAAAGGGCGCGGCATTACCGGCAGCCCCGGCCAACAAAAAGCGTTCATCCAAATCGGCGCAAGTCATCAGCGTCCACCATGCCCGCGAACACAACCTGAAAAATATCGACGTCACCATTCCGCGAGACAAACTCACGGTCATCTCCGGTGTGAGCGGCAGCGGCAAAAGCACTCTGGCTTTTGATTTGATTTTTGGCGAAGGCCAACGCCGCTATCTGGAATCCCTCAACGCCTATGCGCGGCAGTTTGTACAACCGGCATCACGGCCGGATGTGGACGCCATCTACGGCATTCCGCCCGCCGTGGCTATCGAACAACGCACCAGTCGCGGTGGCCGTAAGAGCACCGTGGCGACGTTGACGGAAATCTACCATTACTTGCGCTTGCTCTACGTAAAATTGGGTACACAACATTGCCCCGATTGCGAAGTGCCCATCGAACCCCAAACCCCCGCCGCCATCCTGGCGCGGGTACAAAAGGAATTTCGCGGGCGCGACGTCACCTTGCTCGCACCCATGGTGGTTGCGCGTAAGGGCATCTATCGCGAGCTGGCCCAATGGGCGGCGGAACGCGGCTATAGCCAATTGCGTGTGGATGGCCAATATCAGCCCACCGACCCCTGGCCCAAACTGGACCGCTACAAAGAGCATGACATCGAACTGCCTTTAATGACGTTCACTGTTTCGCCTAAACGCGAACAACAACTGGGCAAAGGACTTCAGCAGGCCCTTAGCCTGGGCAATGGCGTCGTCATCGTGGCGCCACATACACTAGAGAAAAGTGCCGCGGGTAAAAAGCCAAATAGCAAAAGTAAGCGAACCGGCGAGCGCCTGTTCTCCACCGAACGCGCCTGCCCCGGTTGTGGTCGCGGCTTCGAGGAACTGGACCCACGCCTTTTTTCCTACAATTCCAAACACGGCTGGTGCGGCAGTTGTTACGGCACCGGCGTGGTCATGCCGGGCTTCGATGCAGAGCAAACCGGCGAGGAAAGCAATTGGTTGCCCGAAGAAGGCGAACAAGGTGACCAGGGCACCGAACGCATTTGCCGAAGTTGCGACGGTCAGCGCCTCAACTCCACGGCACTCGCCGTGCGTTTTCGCGATCAATCCATTGCCCAATTGGCCGCATTGCCGGTGGACGCCGCCGAAAAATGGTTCGGCAAATTAAAACTAAAAGCCAGCGAACAGGCCATCGCCCGCGACCTGCTCACGGAAATGCACAGTCGGCTCCACTTCCTACAAAAAGTTGGGCTCAATTATCTTTCCCTCGACCGCGCCGCCCCCACTCTGAGCGGTGGCGAAGCCCAGCGCATTCGCCTGGCCGCGCAACTGGGCTCAAGTCTGCAAGGGGTTTGCTACGTGCTGGACGAACCCACCATCGGCCTGCACACCCGCGACAACCGCAAACTCCTGGAAACCTTGCGCGAACTTCAGCAACAGGGCAACACCGTTATCGTCGTCGAGCACGATGAAGACACCATGCGCGCCGCCGACCACCTGATCGATATGGGCCCCCGCGCCGGCGTCAACGGCGGGGAAGTGGTGGCCACCGGCAGCCTTGCCAAAATCAAACGCAACAAAAATTCCCTCACCGGAAAAATGCTGTCCAAACCTCTGCGGCACCCTTTAGCGGAACTGCGCAATCCAGATATGCGCGCACTCTGGCCACAGGAAAAACTCCGCATCCAAGGCGCAAGCCAAAACAACCTGGCCAAGGTCAACGTGCAAGTGCCCCTGCGCCAATTGGTTGCCATCACCGGGGTCAGCGGCAGCGGCAAAAGCACCTTGGTACGCGGTGTGCTGTATCCAAACTTGAAAGCAGTCGTTGGCAAGCACCGCAAAAAACCCAAGTGGCAGGGCGCCAACAAAATCGATGGTTGGCAGAACATCGACCGCATTCTGGAAGTGGATCAAACCCCCATAGGCAAAACCCCGCGCTCCTGTCCCGCCACCTACATCGGCATTTGGGACACCATTCGCAAACTGTTCGCCGGCACCGTCGATGCAAGACTGCGCGGCTACACGCCCGCCCGCTTCTCCTTCA
Organism: Cellvibrionaceae bacterium; assembly: GCA_040880205.1. Lineage (GTDB taxonomy): Bacteria > Pseudomonadota > Gammaproteobacteria > Pseudomonadales > Cellvibrionaceae > WACF01. The sequence goes on along the minus strand of JBBDIU010000060.1, from coordinate 19,149 downwards.
ACGCCGGCGATGGCCGCTGCGAGGCTTGCGCGGGGCAGGGCATGCAAAAAATCGAAATGAATTTTCTCCCCGACGTGCGCGTCCCTTGCGACGTCTGCCACGGCTGGCGCTTCAACGACGAAACTCTCAGCGTGCGCTACAAAGGCAAACACATTGGCGATGTACTGGCGATGAACATCGACGAAGCCGCCGCATTCTTCGAGCCTATCTCCAAAGTCCACCACGCCCTCTGCCTGCTCCAAGACGTCGGCCTCGGCTATCTCACCCTCGGCCAACAAAGCCCCACTCTCAGCGGCGGCGAAGCCCAACGCATTAAACTGGTCGCGGAACTGGCCAAGGCCCGCATGACCCCGGACGACGCCCGTGGCCGTGGTGCCCAACACAACCTCTACGTCCTGGACGAACCCACCGTCGGCCTGCACATGGCGGACGTGGAGAAGCTGCTGCGGGTCCTACATCGCCTGGTGGACGCCGGAAATTCCGTGTTGGTGATTGAGCACAACCTGGACGTGATTGCGGAAGCGGACTGGATAATCGATATGGGGCCGGAAGGGGGCAGTGGAGGCGGGAAGGTGATCGCGCAGGGACCGCCCGAGACGGTGGTTAAGAGGAAGCGCTCGTATACGGGAGGGTATTTGGCGGAAGTGCTGGGATGAACGGGACGCCGGAGAACGATGTCAACCGGGGTCTTTTAGTTAAACCGAAGCTCGGCCCGCGGCTTACTGCTTGCTAGGTCTGGATCATACACATATACTTCCACATATATGCTGTTTTGAAGAGGCAAATACCATGGGACAGGTAACCATTTATCTGGACGACGACATCGAGAAAAAGATGGCCGCCAGTGCCAAAGCCATGAAGCTCTCCAAGAGCAAATGGGTTTCCAACGTGATTCGGGAAAAACTGGTGGACGAGTGGCCGCTCTCCGTAAAGGAAATGCCAGGAAGCTGGGAAGACTTTCCCTCATTGGATGAACTGCGCGACGCCGGACAGGTGGACATCGGGCGGGAATCGCTGTAATGCGGGTGCTGGATACCAATACCCTTATCTACTTCTTCAAGGGTGAGGGCAAGGTCGCTGAAACCCTGCTCCAGCACGCTCCCAGCGATATTGGTATCCCGGCCATTGTTCTCTACGAACTGCGGGTAGGTATCGCCAAGTCGTCTTCACCGCAAAAACGGACACAGCAGCTCGACGAATTGATGTCGGTGGTTAAAGTATTGCCGTTCGGGCCAGCGGAAGCCGTGGCATCCGCTGACGTGCGGGCAACACTGGAAAAACAGGGCACACCTATCGGCCCCTATGATATCTTGATCGCGGGTACCGCCCTGGCTCATGGCGCCACGCTGGTGAGCCGTAACGCCAAGGAATTCAAGCGCATCAAGGCGCTGCGGATTGAGAACTGGTATTCCTAGTTCGACCATGGTCAGTCAGTGAACTTTGAGTTTCTCGGCCATGGCCAACCTCGGTGGCCTCGCTTGCGCTACTTTGTAGGATGATAACGGCTTCCAGCGCGATTATGCCAAGCAAAAATAGCGCCGGCACTTCCTGGCTGTGAGTCATCCATTTTTGATAATAGTGCTTCGGAAATCAACAAGACAGATTTGCGGAGGTGGCTAAAAAAAGCGCAGGACATTCAGTGGGACTATAAGAATTTAGTCCGGCGCAAAGGGTAATTTAAATGCGAATCCAACCAAATATTTGTTCCACTTATGCGGATAAGTAAAGCCAAAACATAAAATTATCAATATACGCCTAACCTTTCAGAGCCGCATACCAATTCGACATCCTCTTTCCCGTAATTGGGAAGCATTATCGAGCCTTCTTCCCGAAATCGGAAATATCCCGGTCTTCCAACTAGCTATCTTGATATAAATTACCTATAAAATCAATAATTTAAAAAACTGGCACGTTGTCTGCTCTTGTCTGTGCACAGGTGAAGAAGACGATAACAGGATGGCAAATAACCACAGTGCGAATAGCGGTGAAATTCAACATTGAGGCATACGGCAAATGCTGTTGACGAGAGTTTATCTTGGGCCTTTCAAAGACTAGCAGCTCCGGGGCTCGACGATTAAGTCGACTCGATCAGTCATCTCAAAATACAACAATTGAAAAGGCGTGCTCTGACCTTAAGAGGCAGACATGGAATAGGTTAACAATGGACATTGTTAGAGTCCCTCAACAAACACCCTTATACATCAAATACTGGTATGTACCCGTTGCGACTCTTTGCGTAATCGCATTTGCCTTTTTTGCCCAAAAGTACGAGGACGTCAGCACCATCGTTTTCGAAGACGAGTTATTGATCGGTACCGTGGCAACGGGCGAATTGCTGCTGGAGATTAGAGGTTATGGAAGACTGGTGCCGAAATCCGTGTATCGTATTGGCGCGGAAACAGATGGTGTTGTCGAACAAATTTATGTTCAAGCAGGAGATAGCGTTGAAAAAGGTGATTACTTGGTGCGATTGTCAAACATCCAGCTTCTACAGCAATTAGAGGACGCCAAGCTGGAGTACGAAATACGGAAAGCAGAGGCGCGATCATTTCGTATTGAGCTGGAGTCGCAGCTACTCGATCTTAAGGCGGAGGTAGCCAATGCCGAAGTCGACCATCAAAATGCCAAAATGGAATTGGATGCCCACGAAAAACTGCTGGAAAGAGGCTATCCCATGGCGAGAATCGAGCATGAGCGTGTACAGTCGATGGTGCAGAAAAACAAACAGCGCTGGGACGTACAGCGTCAACGGGCAGGGAAATACGAAGAGCGCCTGCTAGCCAAAGTTGCCGCGGAACAAGCGCGTCAATTGCAAAGTAAAAATGAGGTCGAAAAGGTGCAGTACCAGGTAGAAGGACTGTATATTCGCGCAAGTGCCGACGGTATAGTTCAAGAGATGTCGCTTGGTATCGGCCAAGCCATCCGTCAAGGACATAGTATTACCGAAATAGTGCGGCCCGAGGCGCTAATCGCCGAGGTGAAAATACCCGAATTACAAGTACAAGACATACAATTGGGCATGCATACCACAATCGACACCCGCTCTAACCTTATTAAAGGGCGAGTATCCAGGATTGATCCCAAGGTTGTCGACGGCAGTGTGCTGGTAAATGTAGAGTTGTTGGGCGACTTGCCTTCCGAGGTGCGGCCAGACCTCAACATAGAGGCCAATATAGAAGTGGCTCGCATTGCCAATGCCCAGCATGTGCGACGCCCGGTGTTTGCGCGGGCCTCGGCAAATACCCAGGTTTTCAAAATCGACTCCAGCGGCGATATCGCCGAGCGAGTGCCCGTAGAGTTTGGCCGTGCCTCGACCAACGTTATTGAAATAAAGAGCGGACTCGAAGTTGGCGATCAAATTATCATTTCAGATACATCCACTTTTGAGATGCACAGAAGAATATTTATCAAATAAGGAAGCGCACCATGTCAGATTTTCTTGAAACGACAGCGAGAATGGAACAGCCACTCATCGAGTTGAGAGGGATTAATAAAATCTATTCGACCGCATCCGTACAAACATTGGCCTTACAAAATATCAATTTGACTATCGAAACAGGCGAGTTTGTTTCGATTTCCGGGCAATCGGGTTGCGGAAAGTCGACATTGTTATCGATTATGGGCTTATTGGATGTCGCCAGCTCTGGTGAATACATGCTGAGCGGCCACGATGTGTCCTCCCTCAATCGGGAAGAACGGGCCCGTTTACGAAATAAGGAATTTGGATTTATTTTCCAATCTTTTAACTTAATTAGCGACTTAACGGTGTATGAAAATATAGAATTGCCGCTGACCTACCGGAGTGACTTGAACAAGACTGAAATAAAGGAAGCGGTTGAAAACAGTCTAGGTATAGTTGATATGGATTCGCGTCGAGACCATTTTCCCTCGCAACTGTCCGGCGGGCAACAACAGCGAGTGGCGGTGGCCCGCGCCGTCGTTGGAAAGCCGTCGATGGTGCTAGCCGATGAGCCTTGCGGCAATTTGGATTCAAAAAACGCGGAAATGGTTATGCAATTGCTTGAATCCTTGCACGCGGAAAATACCACTATCTGCATGGTGACCCACGACCCGAAGTCAGCGCGGCGAGCCACACGCTATGTGGAGTTATTCGACGGGCAAACCGTATCGGACGAGCTTATTAACCGGGCGTCAAGAAGCGATATGGCCACATTATAGTCAATTAATGTTATCAATTAAACTACTCCTACTGGTGATTGGCGGTGAAAAATAACACAAACTATAGGTCGGACTTTAAATATACCCTGCGCTTATTGGCAAAGAAGCCGGGCTTTACTTTGCTATCCATATTGGTTTTAGCCGGTGGCCTCGGTATTAGTATTATTACAACAACCCTGGTGGATAACGTATTCTATCGCGAAGTGTTGTTACCGAACGGTGAGAATCTGTACCGTATTTGTGCGGGGTCAAGCCCTACCGGCTGCCGCATGATTGAAGCATTTGAATTCGCCGAACTTCGCAAAAATATTAAAACTTTGGACAATGTCAGTGTTTTGCAAAGAGCCCCGGTCAATGTTGAATACCAGGGCCGCCATCTACCGATCTTCGAGGCTGCCGCAAGTGTCGAATGGACACTATTTCAGACCGCGAAAGTTAAACCCTTGCTAGGTCGAACCTTGCAAGCTTATGACCACGAACCAGGCGCGGAGCCGGTTGTGGTAATTGGTCACGGCTATTGGCAAGGTTTTTTGGGGGGCGATGAAAATGTTGTGGGCTCGCTTCTCACCATTCAAAGCAAATCCACGAAGATCGTCGGAGTAATGCCAGAGGGGTTTAGGTATCCCGATTCTTCAGGTTCTATGTGGTTGCCAATTTCGGAGTCGGTGTTAAACCCAAGCCAAAACAACGGCGTCGGCGTAGTCGGGTATGCGACCCTTAAACCCGGTGAAACACGGGACAGCGCTAGTAACGAAATTCGGAATCTGATGAAGCAAATGCGGCAACGTTACCCAACATCGCCAAATCCCTTGGTCGGTTGCTCCTCGAACCGTCTAGCCTGTGACCGAGGTTATGTCGCGCCCCATACCGAGTCAATTGACGGCACCCTGTTTGTAAATACAATAGCCATCGGCGTTACCATTTTGACGAGTCTGATTTTCCTGCTGGCTTGCTTGAATGTAGGGACCTTATTGTTGGCTCGCACAAATGAGCGTTTGAAAGATGTTTCGATCAGAGTTGCACTGGGAGCACCGAGATTGCGTCTGTTGCTTCAAACGATGGGCGAAAGCGTGATGATTGTTGTCGCTGGTGGGGCGTTGGCGCTGTTGTTTGCAGGCGCCGCGTTTAAAGGTTTTCAGCTATTTATATCGTCTTTGATGGTAGTGCCGATTGGCCTTACCCTTTCGATAGATGCAAGTACTTTGCTTGGCACATTAATTTACCTTTCGCTGGCCGTATTGTTAACCAGCATACTACCCTGTTGGAAAATTGTGAACGGCGATTTCAACACCGTCATGCGCGACGGTACACGGGGCGCCATTGGTTTACATTCCGGAAAATTCAGCCGGTTTTTGGTTACCATCGCTATTGCCATGATCACGCTTTTGATTTTCGTCGGTACGATTGGTATGAATTACGCGTGGTCGATCCGAGATCGAGTGGCGGATGTGAACACGGACAATATTATCAGTACTGCTCCTACCCTTGGGGAAAAACGATATTCAGATTACGAGCGCTTGCGATTTTTTCGAGCGTTAAGCAATAGCTTAGCGCAAGACGCCAGCATTGAAAACGCTGTCTTTGAGTCGGTAATAGGAATTAGCACTTTTGAGAAAGAAGTGGAGGACGAGCTCGCTTCTAGCGACAAGACGAACGCTGTGTTAATAGGACTGGCGGGCTCTCTATCAACACTGGGCGGCACTGTCCTGGAAGGTCGGGAGTTTGGTGAATTTGATATCGATGATGCAGAACCGGCAGCGGTCATTAGTCGCAATGCCGCGACGAAGTTCTGGCCGAACGTGTCCCCGATTGGCAAACGAATCCGCGTTTATGACCCCTTCGATCGCGACATAATGCCGTGGCGACGGGTGGTAGGCGTCGTCAGTGAAATGACGAGTCCAGACAACCTTGAAAGAATGGCAATTGTCGATGCAGCAGTCTATTTACCACTCGCCCATCTGCCAACTAACAACGTGTCAGTATCGGTCAAAGCGAAACCTGGAAGCATCGATGAGGCCTCGTCGGTATTGCTGCGCAACATTAACGCACTGGATAACCAGATTCCACTTCTTCAAATTCAGCGCGAAGACAGCGTTTTCGGCCTGATGAAAAAGCTGATGAGCTTTTTGATTGCCTTGATCGGCGGTTGTGCTCTATTTTCGCTGTTAGTTGCTGTGGTGGGAATCTATGGGCTGACTCAGAATTCCGTTAACTTACTCACCCAAGAAATAGGCACCAGAAGAGCACTGGGTGCGACTGACAAAGTCATTAGCCGATCCTTGTTATTGAGAGTTAGCAAACAGCTTGTGATCGGTGTCGGGATTTCCATGGCCGTTATACTCCCTATTATAAGCTTGATTTTTGTTGCTAATATCACCCCGATAATCATTATAATAAAGCAATCATTTGTTCCGGTTACGGTGGCCCTTGCTGGATTGTATACCGTTATGCTTATTTCGATTTACCAACCTATCAGAAATATGCTGCGGCTAGAACCCAGTGAAGCGCTGCGCCAAGTCTGATAGACTAACGGGTTGTTGAAAAGCGTCTGCGGGGCAGGCAGCTTCGCCGGAAATCGCTCCTGCATTCACCGTCAGTATTCTTTCACAAGGTGAGCCTATGAATGACCGGATTCTTGTCGCTGACGACGATCCCGATGTGATATCCGCCATCGAGTATTTATTAAAAACAGAGGGCTTTCACGTAGGCACGGCGGTTACCCCCGAGGCAATCACTACTTCGCTTAAGGAGTCGCAATACGATTTATTGCTTATGGATTTAAATTATTCCCAGGATACAACCTCGGGAAGGGAGGGCCTGGAACTGATTTCAAAAGTCAGGAAAATCGATGGGGAACTCCCCATTGTGGTAATGACCGCCTGGGGCAGCGTTGAAAACGCTGTCAAAGCGATGCAGGAAGGCACGCAAGATTTTATTCAAAAACCTTGGGAAAATGATCGATTGCTCGCAATTATACGTAATCAATTGTTGCGTATTAAGGCGGAGAAGAGCAATCGGAAGTTAGTGCGAGAAAATGAATTGCTGCGCCGTGAAATTGAGTTGGATGGAGGTCATCTGGTTTCTCAATCATCGTTGATGGCTGAGTTGATGGAGAAACTTCACCGCGTGGCGGACACGGATGCCACTGTTTTATTGACCGGTGAGAACGGCACGGGGAAAACTCTTCTCGCTCGAAAACTTCACGAGGCTTCCGACCGTAGAGGCCATTCCTTTATTTGTGTTAATATGGGATCCATTCCGGAATCGCTGTTTGAAAGCGAAATGTTTGGTCACATTAAAGGCGCGTTTACGGGCGCCAACGATAACCGTATTGGCCGTTTTGAATTGGCCGATGGGGGTACCTTGTTTCTTGACGAGATTGGTAATACCCCCAGGGATCAGCAAGCTAAGCTTTTACGCGTATTGGAACAACAACAATTTGAAAAGATAGGCTCGTCGCGCACCCAACAAAGCGATTGCCGACTGATTTGTGCAACCAATGCCAATCTCGAACAGGCGACGAAAGTCGGCCAGTTCCGGTTGGATTTGTTGTATCGGATAAATACCGTTACGCTTGAGGTACCCGCCTTACGGCATAGACAGGAAGACGTAATTCCGTTGGCGGACCATTTCCTCGAAAAATATCGGCATAAGTATCACAAACCCTCACTCGAGATGACACGGGAAACCCTTGCGTGCTTGCGCAGCTATCATTGGCCCGGAAACGTCAGAGAGTTGTCCCATGTCGTCGAGAGAGCGGTGATTTTGAGCAGGAGTGACGTCATTGACATCGCCGATATTGGCGACTTAAAGGCCACCGAGTCACGCTTGGTCTCCAATAGCAATTACCGCGATTCCAACGCCGCCTTTGACGATATCGAAAAAGCGGTGTTAAGAACACGCCTAGATCGCTTTAACGGCAATGGCGTGGAAGCGGCGAAGTCGCTCGGTATGAGTAAAAGCGCGTTTTATCGCCGCTTGGAAAAATATAACTTGAAGGAGAAATTCGTTGCCGACGAATGACTCAGTTAACCAATCTGCCACCATTGAGTTCCGACTGGCGCGAATGACAGCGATTGCATGGGTTGCCCCATTCATTGGGTTAATATGTACGCTGTGGCTGATGGATGTTTCGTTTTACTTGATTGGCTTAATATCGTTCTTACTCGGCGGGCTCGGGCTTTACTGCATCCTTACCGTATGGCAAAAAAGCCAGTATCAATTTCGCAATCTCCACAATTTGCTTGATGCCATGGGGCATGGTGACTACTCCTTGCGCGGCGTGGTCGACAACAATAAGAGCGCCTATAGCAATTTGGTTGATTCTATTAACACCCTCGCTGATACCTTGCATAAGCAACGCCTAAAGACTGAAGAAGGTCATTATTTGCTCGAAAAGATCGTCAATCAGTTTGACGGCGCTATAATCGCCTGGGACAAGAACGATCGTGTATTGATATTGAATGCCGCGGCGGTTAGATTTCTCGGTATTTCCGATGAAGGAAAAAAGTCGGTTACGGATCGGAACATTGTCCTGCCTGACCAATTGGCAATGGCAAAAGCAATGACGGCAGGTGAAACCCTTGTTGTGGAAAATCCATTTGGCTCATCCCACGGAAAATATCGTTTGCATTTGGAACAATTTATCGCCGATGGCGACACTCAAAACCTGCTATTTGTGACCAATGTGTCCAACATGTTGCGCGAAGAGGAAAAGAAGGCTTGGAAAAACCTCGTTCGCGTGCTGAGCCACGAAATCAATAATTCTTTGGCACCGTTAATCTCGTTGAGTAATTCTCTGCAGAGGCAGGTACAAAAGCGAGAAAAAGATCCGATACTGGAAAGTGAATTGCGGGAAGGTTTAGCTATTGTTGAAAACCGATCAAGGTCCTTGGAAAACTTTGTAAGGAACTATCAGAATATCACAAAATTGCCGGCACCTGAAAGATCAGTCGTTCAGTTCCTACAACTGATGGCGTCGTTGATTCGACTGTTTCCGGAGGAAACTATAGAAACGGTCGGTGACGCTGTCGATCTATTCGCTGATCCTGCCCAGCTCGAGCAAATGCTGATAAATCTCATTAAGAATGCCGCCGATGCGAATCGAGCAAACGTTCATCTCGCAAAAGACGATAGACATATTGACATCCGCTGGACCAAGCGCGATTCGAAACTTATCGTAACAGTGAAGGATGTCGGTCAAGGCATACAGAATCCCGACAATATCTTTACACCCTTTTATACTACCAAAGAGGAGGGCTCGGGAATTGGCTTGGTGCTTTGCCAACAGATTATCGAAGGGCACGACGGGTATTTATCAATCGACGATAGAGCGGACCGACCTGGCTGCGTGGTAACCATTGAGCTTCCGCTTCATCCGCTGTGATGGTTGACGCGCATCGGCCTGCACATGGCCGATGTGAAAAACGCCTCCGCGTCTTCCACCGCCTGGTTGACGCCGGTAACTCCGTCCTGGTCATTGAACACAATCTGTATGTCATTGCAGAAACCGACTGGATCATTGATAGGGGGCTCGGAAGAGGGCAGTGGAGGTGGCAAGGTGGTTGCTCAGGGAGCGCCCGGGATGGTGGTAATATAGGTCTACAGGGAGCAGGATCCCCACAGTTCGCGAGCACGCGCAGTCCATCTTGCAATGCCCCAACGGATTAGTTAACTTTCGTTCTCTTTCCGCTTGCCGACGCAGTGCCATCGCCAACCCAAAAGGATAACGGTTATGAACAAACTTTCATCCGGCCAAACCCGCCGACAGTTCCTGCGCCACTCCATGCGCCTCGGCGCCGCGATGACCGTCGGCGCCAGTGGTCTGTGGCTGCCTACCCATGTGGCGGCGCAAAGTTCACCCTCGGGCGTGGTGGAAACCGACCAGGGCAGGGTGCGCGGCTATGTGAATGAAGGGGTCAGCGTTTTCAAGGGCATTCCCTACGGGGCTTCCACGGCGGGAGAGAATCGCTTTCGACCGCCACAACCGGCAGCGGCCTGGACTGGAGTGCGGAAGGCGAGAGAGTATGGCCCCACTGCACCGCAATCGCTCGGCCAGAATGGCGGTCTCGGCGACGGGCAAAGCGAGGATTGTCTGGTCATTAACGTCTGGACGCCGGAAGCGAACAGCAACAAAAAGCGGCCAGTGATGTTTTGGTGTCACGGGGGTGGCTTTACCAGCTTAAGTGGTTCCAGCCCTAGTTACGATGGCACTAATTTGTGTAATCGCGGCGATGTGGTGCTTGTTACGGTCAATCACCGCTTGAACATCATGGGGTTTACCCACATGGCGGAGCTGGGTGGAGAGGCCTTCGAACACGCGGGTACCGCCGGCATGTTGGATTTAGTGGCGGCCCTGCAATGGGTTCAGCGCAACATCGAGCAGTTTGGTGGTGACCCGGACAACGTAATGATCTTTGGTGAATCCGGCGGCGGGCGCAAGGTGGGTACCTTGTTGGCCATGCCGGCTGCAAAGGGTCTGTTTCACCGCGCGGTGATCCAGAGTGGTCCGTCAATGCGGCTGGTGTCCGCGGAGGCGGGCGCGCGGCTGGCAAATTCCTTGTTCAAGGAGTTGGGGCATACGGCGGGGGATATGAAGGCGGTACAAAACGCGCCGGTGGAAAATATCATCGGCGCCTACCAACGCATCGCCCGGCAGCCGGGCTATCAAGCCGTCACCGCGGGATTTGCGCCGGTGGTGGACGGTGATGCTTTGCCTTATCCGTCATTTCACCCGGAAGCCTCGCCTGTTAACCCGGACGTTCCCGTGATTGTGGGAGCCAATCGCACCGAACTGACCTTGCAGATGCGCGGGGATGAAGCGGCATTCAATATGAATGAAAAGCAATTGGAAGAACGGTTGCAGTCGGTCACCGGCGAGCTGACCAAGGATGTAATCGACGTGTACCGTACGGCGGAGCCCGATGCCTCGCCGAGTGAGTTGTACTTTCTGATTGTTAGCGATCACCGCTATGTGATTCCTTGCACGGTGATTGCCGAGCGCCGGGCCGCCTTGAATGCCGGCCCCGTGCGTTCCTACTATTTAACCTGGGAAACAAAAACCCTGGGCGGCAAGTTGATGACGCCCCACGCTCTGGATATTCCCTTTGTTTTTGATAACACCCACAGCGAAAGAACTGTGTATGGCTTTACCACCGGAACGGAAGAAGAACGCAGCATGGCCGATAAAATCAGCGATAGCTGGATCGCTTTTGCCCGCAGCGGTAATCCTGATACGGGCAAGCTGCCCGACTGGCCGACTTATTGCAAAGCGTCGCGGCAGGTCATGGTGTTGGATAATGACAGCAAGGTGGTGGAAGACCCCATTCGGTCGCGCCGCGAGATTATGCAAGAGGTCTTGCAGCTGTCCTGACCCAAGCACGGCATGTCTCTAGCAAGCGCCGGATTTTCGTTGTGCTCAAGTCTTATCGGGTTTTAACTGTTATAGTAGACGGCTGTTGTGATCTTTTGGAATCGTTCCTATGCGAAGTCTCCCCAGCATTTTCGTTGTTTTGTCCGTTTTGGCAATCAGTGCATGCAGTGAACTGTCGAGCAATGTTCGTAAAGTCACCTATCCCCCGGACTTTAAGTACGTCACAGGTGAAGAGCTGCGTTCGAACATGCAGCAGCTCGCCTACCACCTCCAGCAGCTCGACGAAGCGCTGGCGGTTGAGGCGCCGGAGCAGGTTGAGCAACAGAAGGTGACGGCTACCCTGCGCGAAATCGAACGGATCGGCTCACGCTTGCAAGCCGGCCAGGGCGGAGCCAACCACCCCTTCCTGGAAGATATGATGCCGGAGTTCGTTACCACCGTCGGCCAGGCCCGCCTTCGCGCCGCGCAAAATCCTCCACGCTACTATTGGGCCGGTCGGGTTTCGGGGGCGTGCTTGAACTGTCATACAATCAACCGGTGACTAGATTCCATCCTGCAAGGTTGTCCTTTCGCGTACAGAAAACGTCTATTCCGCCCAGGCTGTGGTCACTTCGGGTTGAAAACCTCGTAATGATATTGCCGTCAGGATGTGGAGAGCGGGGCACATATCGACTGCCGCCGGATTGATTTGAGCACCTGATCGTGGGAGCGATCCCGCATTTGAATTATTGCTCGAGTCGAGAGAGAATTCGCGCTTTTTGAACTCCCGTGAGGAATATGAGCGACCTCAAAACAGAACAATGTGCCCGAATTTTGCACTAAGACACAAACCACTGACAAGGATTCTTTACTATGCCAGGCGACAACATTCCAACCACCCAGTTACAGTTGCAATCAACCGTTACCAGCGACGCCAAACTACAACTGCAGCTTGCATCGGTTCCGGTTCCGCAGCCTGGTGACGATGATGTGCTCATTCGCATCGAGGCCACGCCGATCAATCCCTCGGACTTGGGGCTGCTCATTGGCCCGGCGGATGTGAATACAATGGCAGTCACTGGTAGTGATACGGACACCCGCGTGACCATGGATGTACCGGAAAAACTATTGCGGTCAATGTCAGCGCGCCTGGACCAAGCCATGCCGGTGGGCAACGAAGGTGCCGGCGTTGTGGTGGCGGCGGGTAAAAACGCCCAAGCATTGATGGGAAAAACCGTGGGCGTGGCCGGCGGTGAGATGTACAGCCAATACCGCCGTGTTGCGGCCAAAAATTGCTTGGTGATGAATGAAGGTACTGACGCGAAGGATGCGGCATCCTGCTTTGTGAATCCGTTGACGTCCTTGAGCATGGTGGAAAATATGCGCATGGACAAGCACAAAGCCTTGATCCACACAGCGGCGGCGTCGAACCTGGGACAGATGCTGGTGAAAATCTGCAAGGCCGACAATGTTCCCCTGGTTACCATCGTCAGAAATCAACAACAGGTTGAGATTCTAAAAGGGCTGGGCGCGGAATATATTTGTGATTCCAGCTCCGATTCGTTTATGCGCGACTTGGTGGAAGCCGTGACCGCCACCGGTGCGACCCTGGCTTTCGATGCCATTGGCGGCGGCGATTTGGCCAGCCGGATTTTGACGGCAATGGAAATTGCCGCAACTAAAAACGCCCCGGAGTACAGTCGCTACGGTTCATCGGTTCACAAACAGGTTTATATTTACGGTGGGCTGGACCGCGGGCCAACTGTATTAAACCGTTCCTACGGCATGGCCTGGAGTGTCGGCGGCTGGTTGTTGACGCCCTTTATTGGCCGCATGGGACAGGAACGTTTTCAACAACTGCGGCAACGGGTGGCGGATGAAATTAAAACTACTTTCGCCAGTCACTACGCCCGGGAAATCTCCCTGGCGGAAGCGCTGAGCCCAGAGGCGATTAAAGGCTACACCCAACAGGCGACGGGGGAGAAGTACCTGATTCGGCCCAACGGCTAGACGAGTTGCACTTGTTTGACATAGAACCACTATGCCTTGACCGCCATGGATGGCGGAAATGCAGGTTTTGCAGGAGCAAAAACCTGCCACAAGTGCGCCTTGATTGCGAGCCGGCCTGAAAGCCAGAGACGCATTCGAGTTATTCAGAGGTGCCCTAGACTTTTTAGCGGACTGATCTTCCTGGCGCGATTATGACCTGAACGTCTTTGTCGATTATTGATGATTGCGTTTCGCTAAAGTCGTTTCGGACCATTCGTCGCTCAGGGAATTAGGCGGGGAGGGGGCTCGAATCCCGCATACTGTATACCTGGCTCGAACTCGCTAACGAGGCTTTCGTATCTGCCCACGTCTTCGGTGGGCACATCGGCCATGACCAGTATCCGGCCCTGTTCGATGGCCGATTGGAATTTATTCAGTCGGGAATTGGAAAAAGCGCTGCCCGCCATGCCGGTTAGTAGCCCGCCCAAGCCGGCCCCAAGGAGCCCCGCTATCAAAACCGCGCCACCAGTGGCAAGGCCAGCCGGTGCCATGAATCGTGCCAGCAAACCAAGCCCCAAACCGGCCGCCCCTCCGAAAGTGAAGCCACGGCCGTAAGAAGGAAGAAAGTCATCCGCTTGGGAGCCGGCATCGGGGAGACCGGCGAGGTCCATGCCGGGTCGGGCCACCGTATAGAGGTGCTTTTCCGAAATTCCGTTGCGCTTCAAATCCTCCACCAATTGGCGGGTATGCTCAATATCCGGTGACAGAAAACACAAGCGTTGCATATTTTTTCCCACTTAAATCATTTTGGCGACGATCACCAGTAAAATGATTAAACCAATCAAGGTGCCTGCGATGATCAGACCGTTGCGAAAAAATGCACCTTCCCGTCTCATGCCCGGCTCCGATGATCGCTGAAGCTACAATGTAGGCCAGCGTGTGTTAGCGCCCATTGACACAGGTCAAGAAGTTTCCGAGGGACTTGCTGAAAAGAAGTGATGTATCCTGTTCACTGATCCCTGACAGGTTACAACAGCGGACAAGATACGCGGGCTTTCTTTACAGGCCTTATGTTGCAAGGCACGCACTTTGTTTCAAGGAAAAGAGCTTCGGTATGGAGATCGCAATTTTTAGCGACATTTTACACGATTGCGAATTTCTTCAGCGAAGTCATTGGTGGTATCGTCACGCGTCGATCCTCCCGTGGTTCGCTTTGACTCTCGATACTCGCTCACGCGTCGAAGAGTTCGCTTGATGTTGCCAGACGCTTTTCTCGCCGGATTGCCCATCCTCGTTATTCTTGGCGTCATGCTCGGCTGGCGTTGGTCGGCCGCCAGGGCGGGCGCGCTCGGTTTGCTGATTACGGTGTTTGTCGCCTGGTTTAGCTTTGGTTATGGCAGTCGCCTGTTTCCCGAATTGGGGCCCGCGGTCGCCACGCTTGCCGCCCTGGGGGAGGCCGGGTTCATTGCGCTTACCATTCTCTGGATTATCTTCCCCGCACTTTGTATTTACGAGTTACAGCGAACGACTGGCGCCACTGAACATTTGCGCGCCGCGGTGGGTGGTCTTTCAGGTGACCCTCGCGTGGCGGCATTATTAATCGCCTGGTTTTTCGCACTGTTTATGGAAGGAGCCGCCGGTTTCGGTACTTCCGCCGCGCTGGCGGCCCCTTTTCTGGTAAGCATGGGCTTTGCGCCCGTGCAGGCGGTTTGTCTTGCCCTGGTGGGCCATGCGGTGGGGGTATCCTTCGGCGCGGTAGGCACGCCCATTGTACCGCAACTGGCGGTTACGCCCTTTAGCGCCGTTGAGTTATCAGGGGCTACCGCGATCTACCATGGCCTCTTGGGTTGGATCATGGCCTCGCTGTTGATGATCCTGATCCTGATCCAGCGTGCATTGCCCAGGGACGCCTTGGCTTTGTCTGGCGCGCGACGCGCTGAGTTGCAGCCCTGGCTATGGACGCTGTTGGCGGCTTTTGTGTTTTTACTGCCGTATTATTTGATTGCCGCCTTTGTGGGCCCGGAGTTGCCCACGCTGGGCGGATCGCTGATCGGTGTTTGTGTGTTCATTGCTTTGCTGCTGTTCGCTCGGCGCCGCAACAGGTACAAAAGCAATCATGCTCCGCGGCAAAGCGTTCAACTCCTGCGTGCAGCCGCACCGTACCTGACATTGGTAGTGCTGGTTTTGCTGACGCGTTTGGTGGTTCCCATTCGGGAATTTCTGGGTAGTGTCGGCCTGGGCTGGGAGTACGCCGCGTTTAAAGGCGACATGGCGCCTTTGTACCACCCGGGCAGCTTGCTGCTTGTGAGCTTTTTCCTAGGCGCCGCTTGGCAGCGCGCGGACGGTAAAGCAGTGCGAGCTGCCATGCAAAAAGCCTCGCGACGGCTGGTGCCGGTAACACTTGCATTGATCGCGATGCTTGGACTGTCGCGCATCATGGTTCACGCCGGCATGATCAACAGCCTGGCCGTGGCCGCGGCGGCTTCCCTGGGGGCAAGCTGGCCTTTACTTGCCCCTTTTGTCGGCGCCTTGGGCACCTTCGTTACCGGCTCCGCCACCGCGTCCAATATTTTGTTCAGCGAATTTCAACAAGCCACTGCCGAGCGACTGGGCTTTTCACCATTGGCTTTACTCGGGGCTCAGGGCTTTGGTGCCGCCGTTGGCAACATCGTTTGTCCCCACAATATTATCGCCGCCAACGCCGTTGTTAATCTTTCCGCTAAAGAGGGCGAAGTCCTGCGGCGTACCGCGGGCATTATGCTGCTCTATACTTTTTGCGGCGGCCTCCTCGCCTTGTGGTTTGCATGAGGGTGTTGGGCGGGTCGCTATTGTTGCTACTCCCCAGTCGTGCTCTGCATGGCCCGCAGTGCATCGGTGTTGCTTTCGCCTACATTCTCGGGTTCGGCCTCTTCCGGGACACTTGGATGGATTTCTTCTTCAACGATTTGCTCGGCCTCCCGTTCGGACTCCCGTAGTAACAGGTGTTCGATCCGGCTTTCCAACAGCAGTGCCTTTTGTTCGCGCCGCTCCGCTTCCAGCGATAGATCCTTGTACAGTGCGAAGGTCATTAGCAGCATCACCAACATAAACGGAAACGCGGCGATGATGGATACGGTGCGCAACCCCTCAAGGCCGCCGCTGAGCAACAGGACCGCGGCGACCGAGAGTTGCAGACAACCCCACAGAATGCGCACGAAGCGGGTCGGATTGAGCACACCCTTGGAGGTGAACATGCCGAGTACGAAAGTGGCGGAATCGGCGGACGTGATTAGAAACATGGCCACCAATAATACGGCCGCAAACGACAGCAGCGTGCCCCAGGGAAATTGGTCCAGCAAAACATACAGGCCCGCTGGAGCCTCGCGCGCGACCGCATCGGCGATGCCGACTTGTTGGGTTAGCTCGAAGTGAATGGCGGAACCGCCGAAGGTGGAAAACCAGAAGATGCTCAGTACGACCGGCACAATCATCACACCGAGCACGAATTCGCGAACGGTTCGCCCCCGCGAAATGCGGGCAATAAAGCTGCCCACAAAGGGTGCCCAACTCAGGCCCCAAGCCCAGTAGAACATTGTCCAGTCTTCTACCCACTGATCGTCGGAGTGGGGCGTGGTCATCAAGCTCATTTCGATAATGTTGCCCAGATATTCGCCGAGGGTCTGGGTCATTTCGCTGAGAATGAAGGCCGTTGGACCGAAAATGAAAACAAACAATAGCAGTGCGGAAGCCAGTAGCATGTTGGCGTTGCTGAGGTGGCGAATGCCTTTGTCCAGCGGGGTCATGGCCGAGGCCATGAAGAATGCGCCGACCACTCCAATAATCACGAACTGCGAAACCACGTTATAAGGAATGCCCATCACCCCGGACAGGCCGCTATTGATTTGCAGGGCGCCCAGGCCCAGGGTGGTGGCAACGCCGAAGATTGTCGAAACCACCGCGAGAATGTCAATCGCCTTTCCCCAGCCTTGATCCACCCGAGCGCCCAACAGAGGACGCAAGGTTTCGCTGATCAGGCCGTGGCTGTTGTGTCGGAAGCGAACATAGGCAATGGCAAGCCCCACCAGGGTAAAACTGGCCCATTGGTGCAGTCCCCAATGAAAGAATGCGTAGCGCATGCCCGCCTGGGCGGCTTCGGCGCTGCGGGGCTCTCCGATACCCAGGGGCGGTTCGTTGAAATGCATCATGGGTTCGGCAACGCCCCAAAACACCAAGCCGACGCCCATCCCGCCGGAGAAGATCATGGCGAGCCAACTCAGGTAGGAAAATTCCGGGGGCTCGCCATCCGGCCCCAGGCGGAAGCTACCGAACCGCGACCCCGCCACCAGCAGCGCGAACACGACGAATCCACTGGTGGATAGGAGATACATCCAGCCCACATTGGTGGCGGTGACACCCAATATCCGTTGGGCTCCGTTTTCCACTGCCTCCGGCTGCATGGCCGCTATCGCTACGAATAGCGTGATAACCACCGATGACAGGTAGAAAACCGGACCGACGTCCCCTAGCAGGTTCTTCGCAAAATGTGAAAATCGATGCATTGCTGTTCTTGTTTGAGGCCCTGGTACCACTTCATTGGGTTGGAATAGGTGGCCAAGACAGAGACGCCATCATACTGATTATTGTCCGAGCGGGCCAATTTGCTTCCATCAGGGAATTAATGGCCAGTGGAGAGATGCATCGAGAGGAATAGCGGTGGAAGACGTGGTGGATTTGCTCTGGTTTCTTGGGTTATTAACGGTAGCGTCGGTCAACAACAAAGTGCGGCGTAGGCGTCCATGCCTGGGACAATATGCGAAAAAACCTGCCCTCTTCGCGATTTAATCAGTTGTTACATTTTGGGCGCGAATTGTTTTTCAAAGTCGTTGGCTTCACGACTACCCGAGGGAACATCAATTTTTAGCAGATCACCTTCCGGCACGCTGGCCAACTGATCTTTTTCCCGTTTGGCGTGGCTGCCCAAGGTATAGTCCCGCAACTCGATATAATTTCCGCTCCCATCGAGACCCATCAATTTTACATAAACAAAGCGATTTTTATCGCTCGCCGGGAAACATATCGCATTTTGCGGCGCCTTTTCAGCCGCAAAACGCACGATCCGCAGGGAACTCATTTTATCGCTAATCACCGCATCCACATATTCCGGTTGGAATTTGGGACTGTCACGCATAATCAATGCCGTAGCCCAACCCTTCCATGCCAGTAGAACAACGTATTCGCTGATATCTTGGTCTTCAGCATTCCAAGTCAGGTAAAGATCCGTATCAGTTGCACTTTCTTCCCAATTTTTTACGGCATTAGCGCTACCTTTATTGGAAGCCTGGCCGGCTTGCGTCGAATCCCATTGCATGCGGCTAATCTGCAATTGTGCCGGGCTTAGCATATCATCAGTAATCTCACGCGGGGCAAAGGGTGAGTTGTTCTCCTGTACACTCCTCTTGGCAAGATTGGTGACATCATTCATGTTCGGAATTCTTCCGCCTTTAACGATGTTGGTGAGGTTTTTCAGGAATGACATCGGTGGACTCCTTTTATTATCAGTCGATGCTTCAGTAGATACGGGTTATTCGTGGTAGCTGTATAACATATGCTAGAGATATTCCCAAGTGTCGTGGAACCAAAATGCTGATTAT
>JBBDIU010000059.1:0-5420 GCA_040880205.1 Cellvibrionaceae bacterium | reverse complement strand
CAGCGAAGCTGCCCGAAGGGCGAATCACAAGGATGTGATGAGTGCATACCGGACTCCTGTCCGGCTCGGGAGGTTTGTATTTAGCCCAAATATTTTGGGATCGAGCAAAACGATCCTTCTCACTATACCGAACGCGCTTACTCACAAGGCAAAGAATATTTCTCAAATGGTTCGTCCAGAAACTTACCAAACGCTTGATGCACGCAAGCACTACTGGACACCACGCCGTGGCCCACTCGGTCCAAATGCCAATGTTGGCTGTTCGGCAACTGATCCGCCAATTCCCTTGCCCAACTGGCCGGCGTGACGGGATCGAAACCGCCGGATAGAATCAATACAGGCACTTCGCTGCTTACGGTTTGTTTAAATTTAGTTAGGTCTGAACGCCGCGCTATGGGTTCGCACATGTCGTATTGCCAGGCGTGCTCCGTGTAGGCCGACCACTGGGGATATTGCTCCCGCGACTGTTCGAATTCCTCTCGGCTCACCATTGCCGACTCCGCGCAATCCACTGCAAGATAGATCAGCGCATTGAACTCGGGCGCCAATTCGCTATTGACGGAGTTTTCCGCCAATTTCTGTAGTGCCTTCCGGCCGCCGCCGTTTAGCACTTCGTCAATCGCCTCGATAATGCGCGGGTGTAACGTGTCGTCATACAAAGCGGTGTAGATCATTCCGAGAAAGCGGTGGTCGTTGATCACCGCTTTCACCGGCCAGCCGCCTTCCCACAACGGTGCCGACAAAGTTACCGGTGTTTCCTTTAGCACCCCCATGGCCCGCCAAAACTTTTCTTCGAGGTTTTTGTCTGCCTCCTCGCACAGCGTTCCGTTTTCGCAAGCCTGCCAAAAAAAACTAAAGCTATTGTGTAACAGCCCGGGCCAGTCCGCCAGGGAACCCTTGTCCAGCGGATAAACGGAATCGAGGATAACAGCCCGAATATCGCGGTCGTTGTGTCGCAACCACTCCAGGGCCAGGCGCGTGCCATAGGACCCGCCCATCACGTTCCACTCCTCGTAACCCAGCGCGCGCAATGCTTGGTCCATGTCCAACGCGCTGTGGGTCGTGGAGTAATCGTCGAGTGAATAACCGTGCGCCTGCATCTGTTCCACGCAGGTATTGATGGCCTGCAAGGCTGCCTGGTGCTCTTGCTGCAAGGAAAGGTTTTCACGCAGCGTATTGCGGAAGAATTGCTCGTAGTCGTGGCAGTGGAATTGCGGGCGACTTAAACCAGTACCGCGCTGGTCCACCAGAACCAAATCCCGCGACAGCTTGGCGATTTCCGCCCAGTAGAACCAATGTTCCACATTGTTGTTTTCGAGAAAGCTGGAGCTGCCGGGGCCACCCGACAGATACACCAGGGGGTCGCTCTTGTGATCGGCGGCGTTATCGCGGATCACAACCACGGGCAGGGTAAATTCGCCGCGCGCCGGATCAGTGCGCAGTTCAGCGCAGTCCACCTCAATATCCGCCGGATGGGCGAACCAGCATTCCACGCTGTGCAAACCGGGCTGCCACTGCGCATCATCTTCAGCTTGCGCTTCCAGCGAGAATACCTGGGGTGAAACCTGCCACAGCGCAATGAAGGCTGTTACCGCGCTGCCGACCACAAGGGTGCTGAGAGTGGCAAACCGCGTTTCGCGGTTGGATTTCATAAGGCGGCTTCTAGATTGTGCAACAGGGCGGCGCGCACACATCGGAGGGTATCGTAAGAGTAAACGCCGGCAAAATATTCATACACCGGCTTCAGGGGCAGGCGGTCATCTTCCAGTGCATTTTCGGTCAGTGCATCCATGATTTCACTGATGGCGGCCTGGGAGAGATCAAGCACCTCGGAAATTTCCGCCCTGCCCTGTTCGATTAATTGGCTGAGGTGTCCAAACACCGTGGTCGGTGTCAGCCCTCGCTCCTGGGCTATTTGTTCGGGCTTTAGACCCTGCTTTAGCAAACCGAGAGTCTGCTCTTCGCTGCGCGGCTTTGCATCGCTGTCGTCGAGGGTGGATGTTATTGGATCATTCGTGACAGCGTGAGAGTTGTCAGTGTGCGATGCGATTAGCGCGATGAAATCGTCCGCGTAACGATCCAGCTTGGCCTGGCCCACGCCGCTGATTTTGCCAAACTCGTGGTGATTGATAGGACGGTATTGCACCAGTTCCATCAGCGTGGCGTCGTGGAAGATCACGTAGGGTGGAACGCCCTGCTCCTTCGCCAGGCGATTGCGCAGTTCGCGCAAGGCTTCCCACAAAATCTTGTCCTGCTCGCCTTGCGGCGCGATTTTCTTGCGTGCGGCCTTGCCCGACACAGCGACGGGTTTCTCACGGTCGCGCCGCAAGTACAACACTTCCTCCCCGCGCAAAACCGGGCGGCTCTTCTCCGTGAGGCGCAGCGAACCGTAACCTTCGGTATCCACGCTGAGATACGCGCGCGCGACCAGTTGTCGAAACACCGAGCGCCACTGGGATTCGCTGAGCTCCGTCCCGATGCCGAAAGTGGATAACGCCTGATGGCCGAACTGCAGAACCTTGGCGGTTTCCTTGCCGGCCAGTACATCCAACAAGTGCCCAACCCCAAAGCGCTGTTTGGTGCGGTAAACGCAACTCAAGGCTTTTTGCGCGGCCTCGGTCGCGTCCCAGGTTTCAACGGGGTCGAGGCAGGTATCGCAGTTACCACAGGGGTTGGGGGCTTCCTCGCCAAAGTAGCGCAACAGAGCCTGGCGACGACAAGAGGATACTTCGCAAAATCCCAGCATGGCCTCCAGCTTGTGCCGTTCCGCCATTTTGAAGGTCTCATTGCTGGCGGAGGACGCCAACATCTGACGCAACTTGATCACGTCCTGAATACCGTAGGTCATCCAGGCGGTGGCCGGCAAACCGTCGCGGCCGGCGCGGCCGGTCTCCTGATAATAGGCCTCCAGATTTTTGGGCAAATCCAGGTGAGCGACAAAACGCACGTCCGGTTTATCGATACCCATGCCGAAGGCGATGGTGGCGACAATAATCACCCCGTCCTCGCGCAGGAAGCGCTCCTGATTGGCTTCCCGGACACTGGAATCCAGGCCGGCGTGATAGGGCAACGCGGTGAAGCTCTGTTCCGCGAGCCAGGCCGCCGTCTGGTCGACCTTCTTCCGCGACAAACAGTACACAATGCCCGCGTCCCGGGCATGCTCACCGCGTAAGAAGCGCAGCAATTGCTGCTTGGCGTTGTTCTTTTCCGTCACCCGGTACTGAATGTTGGGCCGATCGAAACCACTGATGTAGTGCTCCGCCTGGCCCAGATCGAGCCGGCTGATAATCTCCCGGCGGGTGCGTTCGTCCGCTGTGGCGGTCAGGGCGATGCGCGGTACCTCGGGAAAGCGTTCGTGGAGCAGGCTAAGTTGAAGGTAGTCCGCGCGAAAGTCGTGCCCCCACTGCGATACGCAATGGGCTTCGTCAATGGCGAACAGGGCGATTTTGGCGACACTCAGCAGTGACAGCAGGTATTCCTGAGTCAGCCGTTCGGGGGCGATGTACAACAAGTCCAGGTCACCGGCCACCAGGTTTTGCTCAACGGCGCGCATTTCAACCGGATCCAGAGTGGAATTGAGGTAGCTGGCGCGCAACCCCAACTGCCGCAGAGCGCTCACCTGATCCTGCATCAGGGCGATCAGTGGCGAAATGACGATCCCCACGCCGTCGCGCAGTAATGCCGGAATCTGGTAACAAAGCGACTTGCCGCCACCGGTCGGCATCAGCACCAGGGCGTCGCGCCCCGCCAGCATGGTGCGAATGATATCTTCCTGAGGCGGCCGGAACGCGGGATAACCGAAGGTTTCTTGCAGAATGTGCAGGGGCTCGTTAGACATCACAGGATTATAACCGCAGGCCGACCCCGGGCGCACGCGTCCAAGGGGGAACTTTCCTCCGCCTAAACGCCAAAGAGATGCGGCGGGATGTAGTAAGCTGGCGCGGCAATAGTATTGACGGGTTATATAGCTCGCCTCATTCAACGTACGACAGGCGCACGGTTCGGTTAGAGGCTAAATGAGAATTCCCAATTGTCCGGTTAACAGGACTCCTCCATCCCTCTTAAGTCTTCAGGGCCTTCCCCAGCATTCAAAGCCCCGCTCTACACCCCGGGGCAGGCATTGATGACAACTCCCAAGGTCGCCACCGCCAATGCCGCGGCTGTTATCGTCCCTGCCTGGCAGGATAACGCCTGGTACGATGAACAGCTGTTCGCCGACAATGATTTGTACTTCGACGCCCTGCTTGCCTCCATCGACCATGCCCAGCACGACATCGTCCTGGCCACCTATATATTCGAGCTGGACGCCCTCGGCCGCGAGGTGATCGACCGCCTTGCGCAAGCGCGCGCCCGCAGAGTTCGAGTCCGCGTGCTATTCGATGGCGTGGGATCCATGGAGGCGGCGGACAAGATCGCGCACAAGCTGGAAGAAGCGGACATTCCGGTGAAGATCTACCATCCGCTTCCCTGGCAGCCGGAGAGCTATCGCCGCGGTCTGCGTCACAGCAGTTGGCTGGGTAGCTTGGTGCTAAGCATGCTGAAGATCAACCAACGTCATCATGCCAAGATCTGTATCGTCGATAATTTCATCTTGTGGTGCGGCAGCCAAAATATATCCGCCGATCACCTGAGCGAGACGCGCGGCGGTAGCGGCTGGCGCGACTACGGGGCAAAAGTCAGCGGTGGCAATGTCGAGGCGGTTGCCGACACTTTCGACGATTTGTGGGAATACCGCCGGCCGCGCATCGGCCGGGGCCTGTTCCACTACTACTGGAACAATCTCACTGAGCTGTCCCGACAGCGCAAGAACCGGCTAATGGCCCAACGGATTGCCAATGCGCGCCAGCGGGTGTGGATCGTTAATCCCTACTTTTCGCCGACGCGCACCATTATTCGCGCTATCATCCGGGCCAGCGCCCGCGGTGCCGACGTCCGCCTCATTGTGCCCCACAAATCGGATTTGGAGTTCTTTCCCCTGCTAACAGCCACTTATTACGAGGAGTTAATACGCAACGAGGTGCGCATTTTCGAGTACCTGCCCTCCATACTGCACGGCAAATTGCTGATCGTGGACGATTTTTGCCTGATTGGCAGCACCAATTTGAATCACCGCAGCCTGTTGCACGATGTGGAGTTCGATATCATTCTCGACCATTCTCAATCACTTCTTACGGCGGAGCAGCTGTTCCTGACCGATCAAAACAAATCCCGGGAAGTAAAAGCCAAATACGTGCGGTTGCTGGGGCAGCGACGATGGTTGGGCTGGATACCCTGGCTTATTCGTTATTGGCTGTAGGCTATACTTGCTGCTGGCGCAATGAGTTGTCGTACCGAGGGTCCGGCCGAAGAGTAGTTAGAGGGGTATAACCATGCGATTTGCACTGAAAGACGCCGGCGATTCACACGCCGGACAATCAGCT
>JBBDIU010000058.1:0-5427 GCA_040880205.1 Cellvibrionaceae bacterium | reverse complement strand
CATGGAAGGGTTAACGGCGTGTCTCGAAAAGGCACTCCCAAGACCGTAACCGGGGTAATGCCCCCAAAAATCGCTTAACTAAGTGCCATTGATCAAGCCCTGCGGTTCTACTCTCCAGAATTTGTCAAATTCCGCGCGCCTCCCGAATCGTACGGATCTCCATATTTTACCAGCGCAGCTTCAACCAATTACCCCTTTCTCCCGCAAAACTTCCTGCTCACTCTCGTTCAATTTCAAAAGCTCGGAAAAAACCTCCCGATTGTGGCTGCCCAACTCCCCGCCCGCCCATTCGGTTCGCCCGGGGGTGTCGGCCAGCTTCGGCATTATGGCGGGAATCTGGAGGGGTTTGCCGTTGATTTCCACCTGTTCGAATAAGCCGCGTGCATTAAAATGAGGGTCCTCCGCCATATCCTTGGCGCTGTAAATTGGCCCAACCGGCACACGGTTCTCTTCCAGTAAGCTAATTACCTCATTCGATGGCAAACCCGCACACCATTTTTCCAAGGCGGCATCAATCTCCGCTTCGTGCGCCACGCGCCCGGCATTATTCACCAGGCGCGGGTCATTGGCCATATCCGGACAGCCAGCGGTTTCCATCAAACGTTTGAAAATGGAATCGCCGTTGCCGCCGATGACAACGAATTTGTCGTCCGCACAGCGATAGGTGTTGGTGGGCACGATGCCGGTAATGGTAGTGCCGGAGGGCTCCCGGACCACGCCGGCACCACTGTACTCGGGCACCACCGCTTCCAATAGATTAAACATTGACTCGTAGAGCGCGACATCCACCACCTGTCCGGTCTCGGCGTTGCCATTTTTTTGCGCGAACAAAGCCATGACAATACCCAAGGCGGCGTGAATGCCGGCGATGGTGTCGCCAATACTTAGATTGGATCGCACCGGCGCTTCGCCGGGAAACCCCGTAACGTAGCGAAAACCGCTGATGGCTTCGCACACTGAGGCGAATCCTGGCTTACTACTGTAGGGGCCGTTTTGTCCGTAGCCGGAAATTCTTCCGTACACCAATTTCGGGTTAAAGGCCTTCACCTGCTCCGGTCCGAGGCCCCACTTTTCCATCACGCCAGGTCGAAAGTTTTCAATGACCACGTCCGCGTTTCGCAAAAGTTGTCTGGCTAGGTCACGGCCCTCTTCCTGGCGCAAATCAATCGTCACGGATTTTTTGTTCCGCGCGATGCTGCGCCACCACAAGGATGTGCCCTCGTCCAGAATACGCCAGTTGCGAATGGGGTCGCCATTGCCGGGTGGCTCTACCTTGATCACTTCCGCACCGAAATAGGCCAGAATACAGCCGGCAAACGGTCCGGCAAGGAGTTGTCCCAATTCAATGACGCGCACGCCTTCCAGAGGTCGCTTGGTTGTTGTCAGCATGGTGATTGATGTCTCTTTTTAAGGGTCAGGTCATCATCAAAACAATTTTGCCCATGTGCTGGCTGGACTCCATTAGCTTATGGGCCTCAGCGACGTTCTCAAACGAAAACTGCTCCGCAATCCGCGGTTTTATTTTACCGGCTTCAATCAGCGGCCACACTTTCTCGCGCAGATTATTGGCGATTGCCGCTTTGGCTTGCGCCGTTCGCGGCCGCAGGGTTGAACCGGTCAGAGTTAAACGTTTTATCATCATGGGCGCAATATTGACCTGAGCCTTGGGGCCGGACAAAAATGCAATACTCACAACGCGACCATCCACCGCGGCAAGGTGTATGTTGCGCTGAATATAATCCCCACCCACCATGTCGAGAATGACGTCGACGCCCTTGGAATCGGTAGCCTTTTGCAAGACTTCAACAAAGTCCTCTGCGCGATAGTCGATAGCGACCTCGGCTCCGAGCTCGCGGCAAAAATCGCACTTTTCCCGATCGCCCGCGGTCGTGAATACGCGAGCACCAAATTGGCTCGCCAATTGAATGGCGGTACTGCCGATACCACTGGAACCGCCGTGAACAAGAAAAGTCTCGCCCGCTTGTAGCTTCGCGCGGTCGAAAACATTCGTCCACACAGTGAAAAATGTTTCCGGCAAGGCCGCAGCTTCCTGGATTGTCAGCCCTTGCGGAACCGGCAGGCATTGGCCGGCAGGTGCGGTTACGTATTCCGCGTAACCGCCGCCATTCACAAGCGCGCAAACGGCAGTATTAAGCAGCTTTTTATCGACGCCCTCGCCCACCTCCACAATTTCTCCGGCCACCTCCAAGCCCAAGATGGGCGACGCGTCCGGCGGTGGGGGATACATCCCCAGCCGCTGGGCAACATCGGGACGATTGACGCCGGCGGCGATTACTTTGATCAATACCTCGCCCGACTCGGGAACAGGTGAAGGGCCCTCGGCGATTTGCATTACTTCGGGTTCGCCGTGGGATTCCAATGCTACATAGCGCATGCTTGATATCCTATCTCGTTACAGTTCAAGGCGCGTGACGGTTTCAAAACGCGTGTAAACGACGGTTCAAGGAGCAAGGCGCTCAATCCGCCATTGCTGGTGCTCATCGAGGCGGTACACAAACCTGTCGTGCAGGCGGTTTTCGCGGCCCTGCCAGAACTCGAGCTCATGAGGCACGACTCGATAGCCACCCCAGAAGTCAGGCAAGGGAATTTCGCTGTTGGCGAATTTTTCCTTCATGCTATTGAATTGCTGCATGAGCAGTTGCCGAGACGAGATCGGTCGACTTTGGGCCGAGACCACGGCTGCGATTTGGCTTTCGCGGGGTCTGGAAAGAAAGTACTTCAGGGATTCAGTGGTGGACACTTTTTCCGCCACGCCGCAAATTTTGACTTGCCGGTCGACGCGGTGCCAGGGGAAGTGCAAACTGACCTTGGGTAGCTTCGCGATTTCCCGTGCCTTGCGACTTTGGTAGTTGGTGTAGAAGACGAATCCAGCCTCGTCCATGTGCTTGAGCAACACGATACGCTGAGAGGGTTGGCCGGTATCCGACACAGTGGCCACGGTCATGGCGGTCGGATCATCGAACTCGGCGTCAATGGCTTGTTGCAGCCATTTGGAAAACTGAGTGAAGGGGTTGGCTTCGAGCTCGTCTTCATCCAGGCCCGCCCGGCGATACTCGCGGCGTAATTGATCAATGTTCATTGGCTGGCGCTGAGAAGGTGGAAAAGCGTTTATTCTAACACGAGGGGACGGAAACCCGGGACCCGAAAACGAAAAAGCGACAGGCAAGCTGTCGCTCTCGGCATTCTAAGTAGCTCGAAGCGCCTTACATTTTGCGCGTCAGGGTGCTGCTTTGGCCGGTGTTCACGTCGGTTTGGGTCAGGGTATCACCCTCGATGTCGACGGTCATCACCATGGTGCCTTGCCCGGGAACTTCAAAGGACATTTCATTCCCATCCAACTCATAGGGCAGGCTCATGCCCATACCGACTACATTGATATCTGTTTCGGTGTATTCCAGGGTCAGCGGAAAGCCTTGCATTTCACCTTCCCATTGACCGGTCATTAATTGTTCCTGCAAGCTCGGACCGCTACTACAGGCAGTGAATAGTAATGCGACGACGACTAGGCAAAAGGCTTTCATGGTACGTTTCATGGGAAATCTCCGGTTTCAGGTTGGCCTGATTTAAAATAAATTTTGTTCCCGTCCCTGCGGGCAGCCCCAGTTATCTTTGGTAAATGGCCTCCTGCCCCGGGTAGACTAGCATAACACTGGGCAAGGCTAAATGCTCGCCCGCTGGTTTATTAGCGAAAACGGTAGAGCCCATCGGCTAAACGGATGAGAGCCCTCAGCTAAAGGGGTAAGAGCCTTCAGCTAAAGGGCTAAGAGCCATCAGCTAAACCAGTGAGAGTCATTCGCTAAACCAGCGCCGACTATTAGTTAAAAAAGTACGCGCACCTGCAAGTCGATTTACTTTACTTTTCACAACCTATCGTGTCACAACATGTCGCGCTCGGCGCAGCTACTGACGCACGCCCTCCACGTGCAGAATCATTTCGACCGCCCGGGCAGCGGGTCCGAGATCGGTCGTTATACCGAAATCCGCCAGGTTCAGGCTTGTAGTCCCCGCGAAACCCGCCCGGTAGCCGCCCCAGGGATCATCGCCTTCCCCGACTTTCTCCACATCGATGACCACATCCCTGGTGACTCCCCGAAGCGTGAGTTGGCCGTGCAGTTGTCCACTTGCGCCATCCTGAGTGACAAAACGGCTGCCCACGAAGCGGGCCTCGGGATAGTCATCAACCGCCAGAAAATCGTCAGACCGCAGGTGCCGGTCTCGCGCGGTGTGATTGCTGTTGATACTCGCGGTCTTGATTACCACCTCGACTTTTGCGGCCTGGGGGTTTTCCGGGTCATAACTGAAGGTGCCGGAGAATTCATCAAACCGGCCCAGCAAAATGCTGTAACCGAGATGGGGGATTTTGAAGTTGACCGAGGCGTGAGCCCCTTTGGTGTCGATCAGGTATTCCGCTGCAACGGCGGGCATGGCAAGCCCCAGTGCATAAATAGCCAGTAGCGTGGGCAGCTTATTTTTCATTGAACCCTCCAGATTGGACATTTATTAATCAATTAGCAGTGCATTAGCGCGGCCAAAGCATTCGCGCCAAGGTCCTGTCACGGTGGAGCCTCGGTTTTTTGGGGCCTCCGCTGTGAGAATACAACACAAGAGCCTGAAAATGGGCTTAGAGCCGGAGCCGCGCGGTTGGTTCAATGGACGCCATTTTCCAGTCGCTAGTCTCTAGTCGCTAATCGCTAGTCAAGTTCAACCCCTGGCCACTCTCATCCTGGGAACCACGGCTGCTATCCGTCACTTGGCTGTTTCTGCTTTATCTTGGTCTTACTAGCGGCTAGCGATTAGAGACTAGCGACTTCCCCATCGGCATTTTCCTTGCACTGCCCAGCGTTGACGGGCCTGGGACTTGTGGTTATGGTCCATATTTAGGGCAATTCCTTTCTCAAGGTAAGGTTTTCAGTTATTGGGGCGCCAAGTTAATGCATCGAACGATGGACGAGGGGCTGGCTACCTTTGTGGCGGAGGAGCAGTTGCCACGCGGCTACATCGACACGGCCAGGCGCTGGTTTGTGCCGCTGGCGGATGAGGTGGCCAGGGCTATCGGCAATCGCGAGTTGAAAATTTTGGGGATCGTGGGGGCCCAGGGCAGCGGCAAATCCACTTTGGCCGGTCTGCTCGCCATGTTACTGAATCGGGTGCACGGGTTGCGTACGGTCGCGGTGTCCCTGGACGACTTCTACCTCACTCGCGCCCAACGCCAACGTCTGGCCGAGGAAATCCACCCACTGCTGATCACGCGGGGCGTTCCAGGTACCCACGACCTGCCGCTGGCGATGGGAACACTGGACACCCTACTCGCCCAGCCCGGCGAAGCGACCATCCCCGGTTTCGATAAAAGTCGCGACGAACGCAAATCCAAACCCGAATGGAGCCGAGTCGCGGCCCCAGTGGATG
>JBBDIU010000057.1:0-5557 GCA_040880205.1 Cellvibrionaceae bacterium | reverse complement strand
TTAACGGCGTGTCTCGAAAAGGCGCTCCCAAGACCGTAACCGGGGTAATGCCCCATCGCTTAACTAAGTGTCATTCATCTCACATCTCACGTCTTACATCTCACATTCTAGATTTCACATCTCACGTTCAATACGCATAGCCACTTGCCTCCACGGTGACTGTAGCTTGGCCATTATTCAGGGAAATTGCGGTGGCCGCGGTACGACCCAGCTTGTCGTAGTCGAGTGTGCCTATACCGCCGGTAATGCTGACACCGTTGGGAAAAGTCAGGGGATACTCCGCGCCGGGCGAGGTTACCACCTCACCGTTCTCCCGAACTTCAATTAAATTCGCCGTCGCCACCAGGGTCACGGGATTGGCGGCACTATCACGGGCCATGGCGACTTGCTGGGCGTGAGACAAAGCCGCGATGATGGCATCGCGGCTCGTCAGGAGACTGGAATCCGAAACTCGCAATCTGGGCATGGCGAAAAATGCCAGGGCTCCCAGGACCACAATAATCGTAACCAATTCAATGAGGGAAAACCCCAGCGCGTTCTTTCGTCCGGGCATGGAGGTTCATTCCTCAAAGTCGCTAGGGTGCGAAGTAGAGAGTAAAATCGGTCGCGGCCCCGGAATCGTCAGCGTCCTCAATGTTACAAATCGCGTAGTCGCCGACATCCTCCGCCGCGCCGTCGGTCCCCTCGCCCGTTGTCATCGCCGTAGTTTCAGTAACGGTGTAATCGGCCCCTGCGAGCTGGCTGCCCGGATCCAGTAAACTATTCACCGTCGCTATGTCACAGGGAGTGGTTCCCACGCTCACAGCGTTGGTAGTGCCGAGACCGGCATCAGCGAGAGCGGTGGCATAGTTGATGGCGCTGGCGGACTCAATAGCACCAGCGATGCCTTGTATGGCGCCTGTTCTAGCAGCTGTCTGCAAATTGGCGAAACGCGGTACGGCTACCGCAGCCAAAATGCCCAAGATAACAATCACCGCCACTAGCTCTATAAGTGTAAAACCTTGTTGCTTTTTCATTTCCACGTCTCCCGTTAAACCCAAAACGACTCTTGCATTACCTCGGTATAGCTCCAAAGTACGCTGTAAAATCTTCAGCGTTTCTCTTCCAACGCTGCGTCCGGTCAAGTGCACCAAACGGTTAGCAAAGACGATGGCCGGTACCGCCAAAAACAGCCAATTGCCCTCTCTTTTAACAACTATAGCTTCTTACGCTGGTTAATCCAGCGGCGGAACCGTCACAAGTACCCGCCCGGTGCGCAGGTTGTAGTCAAAAAAATGCATTCCGTCCGAATTCGTCAATAACTCGTAGCGACAGGCCTGATTGTCGATCTGCGACACGTGGTAGCGCTGCCGGCCCTTGGCTTCCGGATTGTTCCTCGCCGCCCCATCCACGGTTGCCTCGACCCTACCTTCGACGGTGGCTAGCGCGGGGTTTTGCAAGACCATTTGCCACACCTGGTAACACTCCTCGGCGGTCTGGTCGGTGCTTCGCGGACTCCCGCCATCGGTATTGGCGGGCCAGCCAAACTCATTGAGAAAAATGGTGAGGTTATCCACCTCCACGCTTTTTCCACCGTTCCCCTGCCTGCCACCTTCCACAATCCACTGGGCTCGCATCAGTGCCGTGGCGGCGGCAAACCGACTGGCCAGAAGCTCCACCCCGACACGCCGGGCATCATCCAGCGCCCTTTCGTAGTACACGAGACCGGAGGCCGCGAGGATGCCGATAATCACCACCACCGCCACCAGTTCCAGATAGGTAAAGCCCCGCTGCCTGTTCATGAGCTTACCCTTGAATGTCGTACATGCCCCACATAGGGAGGAAGATGCCGAGCGCCAATACCAGCACAAAGGCCGCCATGACCACGATTAGTATGGGTTCGATTTTGGAACTCAGGCTTTCAATATCGTAATCCACTTCCCGCTCATAATAGCCAGCGACTTCACCTAGCAATTCGTCCACCTGCCCGCTTTCCTCACCGACGCCAATCATTTGCAACACCAGCGGCGTAAACATGCCGCTGGCGGTATGGGTGCGCAGCAGGCTGTCGCCGCGTTCGATGCCGTTGCGGATATTGCGAATTTTTTCCGCCAGAAAAAGGTTATCCATAACCCGGGAACACAATTCCAAGGCGGTGGGAAGCGGTACGCCGGAACGCAACATCATCGCGAAGCTGCGACTGTAGCGCGCCATGGAGCCCCGTTCGATAATGTCGCCGACCACGGGAATTTTGAGTTTTGCTTCTCCCCAGAAACGCTGTCCGGGCTCGGATTTTAGATATTCACGCCAAGCGACAACGCCGGCTATAGTCAACACCAGCATGTGCGGCCAGTAGTTCACAAACACATCGGAGGTGCCGATCAAAATGCGGGTGGGCAGGGGAAGATCGGCTCCAAATTTTTCAAACATGCTGGCAAATGCGGGAATCACCTTAACGTTGATAATGGCTACCGCTATCGCAATGGCGGCGACCACAAAGGTCGGGTAGCGCAATGCCGCCTTAATACCTTTGCGCGTTGCCAAATCCCTTTCCAAATACTCGCTAAGTTGCAAAAAGGCTTCGTCAAGCCGTCCGCTGTCCTCGCCCACGTGAACAATGCTGACGAAAAGCGAATTAAATACCGCGGGATGAGCACCCAGGGAGGCGGACAATCCCATACCCGATTCAAGATCACTGGCCACGTCGGTCAGGGTTCGTCTCAACACAGGGTGTTTAACCGAGGCCGCCAAACCGCGTAGCCCACCGATAAGAGGAATACCAGCTTTGGCGACGGTATACATTTGCCGGCAGAACATGATCAATTCCGGCGCATCCACTTTGCGCTGGCCCAGCTTTTCCAGGAAGTCATCAACCGCAGAGCCACGCTCGTCGGCTGCTTGCAGGGAAACCGGAATCAAGCCAAGATTGGACAACTGCATGGCCGCCCCTTCGGCACTGGACGCATTCAACTGACCGCTTACCAATTGACCTTGCTCGTTCCTGCCCTTGTAGACAAAATGGCTCACGACAGCACATCCTGAAGCGCTTCGTCTTCAACCAGGGCGGAGACCCGCAAAACTTCCGACAGCGATGTAATCCCCTCCTTGGCCAGTTCCAGTGCACTGTAGCTCAATGGTAGAAAATGCGGATGGTTGTGGGCCGCGCGGTTGAATTCCAACACATTGTTGTCGCGCAACGCATTGCTCATAGCGCGGTTGATTTCCAACAGTTCAAATACCCCGATGCGACCACGATAACCTGTATCGTGACAGTGGGCACAACCCCGGCCTGTGCGAAACTGCACATTGCCGATGGGCTGCTTCTTGGCTGCCAAGTCCAATAACTGCTGTTCATTGCTGTCGGGCACGGCATCGACGGCACAGCTTTCGCAAATGCGCCGAACAAGGCGCTGTGCCACAATCGCCTTCAAGGACGCGGCCACCAAAAATGAATCAACGCCCATGTCGGTAAGCCGCAGGGCTGAAGTAATTGCATCGTTGGTATGCAAGGTGCTCAACACCAAGTGACCGGTCATAGCCGCACGCAAGGCGATTTCGGCGGACTCCGCATCGCGAATCTCACCCACCAACAAAATATCCGGATCCTGACGCAAGGCGGCCCGCAAAACCTTGCTGAACGTCAGACCAATTTTTTCGTGGACCTGGACTTGGCTGATGCGCGGCAAGCGATATTCGACCGGATCCTCCACGGTGATGATTTTTTTGTCCACCGTATTGATTTCAGATAAGGCACCGTAGAGCGAAGTGGTTTTACCACTGCCCGTGGGACCGGTTACCAACACCAACCCATGGGGCCGCTGAATCACATCGCGAAAACGCCCGATTATGGCCGGCGGCATGCCAACTTTTTCCAGCGGCATAACGCCGCCGGTATGGTCGAGCATTCGCATTACCACCGATTCGCCGAACTGGACCGGCATGGTGGACAGACGCACATCGATATTGCGTCCTTTTACCTTCAAATTAAAACGTCCGTCCTGGGGCATGCGCTTTTCGGAAATATCCAGGCCGGACATGAGCTTCAGGCGCACCACCAAGGCCGAGGCGATGCGCTTTTCGTTCATCACCTGTTCATTGAGTACGCCGTCGATACGTTGCCGGATTCGCAATACGCTTTCGTCCGGCTCAATATGGATATCCGAAGCCTTGGTCTTGATCGCATCTTCAAACACGGCTTGCAGAAGTTTAACCACGGGTGCTTCGGAATCTGGTGCATCGGTAATTACGTCCGCCAGGTCGACCGCGACGCCTTCCAATTCTTCATCCAGCTGGCCAGCGAGGGAGGCAATCTCGTCCTCGCTACTGTAGACCAGATCGAGAATGTCCAGCAGTTCCGCTTCGCGCACCACGGCGGGTTTCAAAGTGGCTTTCAAGGACCGCGACAATTCGTCCAGGGCAAAAATATCGGTCGGGTCCGCCATTCCCAACAACAGGCCGTCGCTTTCCTTTTTCAGAATCATAACCCTGAAGCGGCGCGCCAATGTTTCCGGCATCGTTCTTATCAAATTGGCGTCAAAGGGATACTGCTTAAGCTCGACGAAGGGAATGTTCAGCTGTTGGGACAGGATCGACAGCAGCGTATTTTCGTCCACGTGGCCGAGAGCCACCAGGGATTTACCCAGCTTGCGGCCGCTGCTCTTCTGGTCGCGCAAGGCCTGTTCCAGCTGATCTTGGCTAATAATCTGCTGCGCGACCAAAATATCGCCGATGCGAATGCGCTTTTGTTGGGGAGCGGGGCTATTCACAAAGTATCTCTCTCACTCGTTTCCATCAACCCGACAGCGTTTGAATACGTTCTTCCACGTAACCGCGGCTGGGCGCATCGGGCCTGCCATACAGGCGCGCGTAGCGAAACGCGCGCAACGCACCGGAACGGTCGTTCAAGGCATCCAGCGACACCGCGAGGCCGAGCCAATACGTGGCCTGGTTGGAATTCAGAGCCAACAGTTGTTCGTAGACGTCAGCCGCCTCGCGAAAGCGCTCGGCCCGATGGTATAACGCGGCCAGAAAACCGTAATAGCCGGGTTCTGCAGGCAGGCTGGGTCGTGCCGCTTCCAGTCCCGCAATCGCCGACTGGATAGCGCCCGATTCCATGTCAATGCGCGCTGTTAACCGCGCTCGCGCATGGCTGGGAATATCGGTCAGTAATTCGACTTGTTGACGCGCGCTCGATAGATCGCCACTGGCCAGATAGACCTCGACCAGCATTGTGCGGCTCGCAGAAGCGTCGGGGTCGCCGGCCAGGTGATTTTGCAACAGGGTTTCCGCTTCAGCGAGACGCTGTTGTTGCATCAGTGTTTGCGCGCGCTCGGCGAGGCGTTTGTCCAGTTCGCTTTTGCTGGGGGATACGCGAACACTTTGCCGGTTGTCCTGATGCTCACCAGGCATTGCGGGTTGCGCGACCAGTGCCGATGTATTGTGAATCGTCGCTTGTTCTACCGATGCCGGCACGGCGGCCTCTTGGTTGGCAGCCGCTTGCTGGTCAGGTGCGGAATTCGCCCCACGATCAATCTCGGTGGTCGCTACCATGCCGGCGACGGTGGCGTCGCGGCGCTGG
>JBBDIU010000056.1:27788-35362 GCA_040880205.1 Cellvibrionaceae bacterium | reverse complement strand
GAAAAATTCGAGCGTAAAAAGCCCCACGTCAATGTGGGCACCATTGGACACGTTGACCACGGTAAGACGACCTTGACGGCGGCGCTGACGCGCGTTTGCCACGAAGCCTGGGGTTCCGGTGCGGCGGTGGCCTTTGACGGTATCGACAATGCCCCGGAAGAGCGCGAACGCGGTATCACCATCGCGACCTCCCACGTGGAATACGACTCACCCGGCCGCCACTACGCCCACGTGGATTGCCCGGGCCACGCCGACTACGTAAAAAACATGATTACCGGTGCGGCGCAAATGGACGGCGCCATTCTGGTGGTATCGGCCGCCGATGGCCCCATGCCGCAAACCCGCGAACACATTCTACTGTCGCGCCAAGTGGGGGTTCCGTTCATTGTGGTCTTCCTCAACAAAGCCGACATGGTTGATGACGAAGAGTTGCTGGAACTGGTGGAAATGGAAGTGCGCGAGCTGCTCGACCAATACGAATTCCCCGGCGACGACACCCCGATTGTGACCGGCTCCGCGCTGATGGCCCTGGAAGGCAAGGACGACAACGGCATGGGTACCACCGCGGTCAAGACCCTGGTGGAAAAGCTGGATGAATACATCCCCGAGCCCGAGCGCGCCACCGACAAACCCTTCTTGATGCCGATTGAAGACGTCTTCTCTATTTCCGGTCGCGGCACCGTGGTGACCGGTCGTATTGAGCGGGGCATCGTCAAAGTGGGCGATGAAATCGAAATTGTCGGCATCAAGGACACCACCAAGACCGTATGTACCGGGGTGGAAATGTTCCGCAAGCTGCTCGACGAAGGTCGAGCCGGTGAAAACGTGGGTGTACTGCTGCGCGGTACCAAGCGCGAGGACGTGGAGCGTGGCCAGGTATTGGCTGTGCCAGGCTCGATTACCCCCCACACCAAGTTTGAGTGCGAAGTGTATGTCCTGTCCAAGGACGAAGGTGGCCGTCATACCCCCTTCTTCAAAGGCTACCGCCCGCAGTTCTACTTCCGCACCACCGACGTAACCGGTGCCTGTGAACTGCCGGAAGGGACCGAGATGGTCATGCCGGGCGACAACGTGAGCATGGTCGTGACCCTGATCAACCCGATTGCGATGGAAGACGGGCTGCGCTTTGCGATCCGCGAAGGTGGCCGCACCGTGGGCGCCGGGGTGGTGACCAAAGTTATTGAATAGAGTCGGAAGTCTACAGTCCACAGTCGACAGTAAAGGTGCATCAACTGTTGACTGTAGGCTCACGACTGTCGACTCATAACCTGGGAGAAGCCAATGGACGATGATGTTAAAGAGAGACTCTCGGCGGCGGACACATGGGTGCGCTTGCTGTTTATCGTTGTATTCGGCTTTTGTGCCACCGTGGCTACCTGGCTGATCTGGGTGGTTGCGGCGGCGCAGTTTTTGTTTGCCTTGTTCGCTGGCCGGACCAACGACAATCTAAGCAAATTTGCCGATACGCTGGTGGCCTACGTGGCCCAGGCCTTCTCTTATATGGTGTATCGCACCGATGAGAAGCCCTTCCCCTTTGCCCCGCCGCCGGAAGGCGTGGTGGTAGACGGGGTGGCCAAGGCCGCGGCAAAGAAGAAAGCGTCCACCGGCAAGTCCACAAAGCCCCGGCGGCAGTCCTCCTCGGAGAGCAGTTCCAGCAAAAAGACCGCCGACTAACGCCCCGACGGTTGTGTTTCGGGCAATGGCCTGAAAAACAACGATTTTTAGCTATCGAAAGCCCCTCCCTAATCCCCGAGTGGCGCTTGACAGCCCCAGGGTGGGTCTATAGAATCTCGCCTCCTTTCGCCAGCCCTAGGGCGAAACGGCTGGTTATGACCCCGAATTTGTTAGAAAAATTGAGTTTTTTGGAGTTGGGTAACAATGCAGAGTCAACGAATCAGGATCCGGCTCAAAGCTTTCGATCACAAGCTCATAGATGCGTCTACTGAGGAGATCGTTGAGACTGCCAAGCGTACTGGCGCCCAAGTTCGCGGGCCCATTCCGCTGCCCACGCGCAGGGAACGTTTTACCGTATTGATTTCGCCCCACGTTAACAAAGACGCGCGGGATCAATACGAAATTCGCACTCACAAGCGAATGATGGACATTGTAGAGCCCACGGAAAAAACGGTTGATGCCCTGATGAAGCTGGATCTTGCAGCCGGGGTCGAAGTTCAAATCAGCCTGGGCTAATTCGATTCTCCAATTTCTCCTTTCGGGAGAAAGAAGATCGAACAAGGACCCCGACGCGAAGCGATTGGGGTGATTGTGTAACGCTCTGAAATGGGCGGCCATAGCGGGTGACAGCCCCGTACACTGAGAGGTTAACAACAATGACGATTGGTATAGTCGGGCGTAAGAGCGGCATGACCCGCGTATTTACCGACGACGGCATCTCCATTCCTGTCACCGTGATTGAGGTTTCCCCCAATCGCGTTACCCAGGTCAAGAATACGGAAACTGACGGCTACAACGCTGTGCAGGTCACGGTCGGTTCCCGCCGTACCTCGCGCGTGGTCAAGCCAGCTGCCGGTCACTTTGCCAAAGCCAACACCGAAGCGGGCGACAAGCTCTACGAATTGCGCAACGAAGCCGGTGAAGAATTTACGGTGGGCGGTGAGCTGACCGTGGAAGGCTTTGAAGCCGGTCAGATGGTCGATATCACCGGATCGTCGAAAGGTAAGGGCTTTGCCGGCGTTGTTAAGCGCTGGAATTTCCGCACCCAGGATGCCACCCACGGCAACTCATTGTCCCACCGTGCTCCCGGTTCCATCGGGCAGTGCCAGACGCCGGGTCGCGTGTTCAAGGGCAAGAAAATGGCCGGGCACATGGGTGCCGAGCGCGTTACCGTACAAAATCTCCAAGTGGTCAAAGTCGATACTGAGCGGAATTTACTGCTGGTAAGGGGAGCAGTCCCCGGAGCACCCGGTGGGCACGTTATTGTCCGTCCCGCCGTCAAGGCTCGCAACTTGGCTGGTAACGGCGCCGCGGCAGTAAATGCCACAGCAGCCAAAGCCTAAGTATCCGAGGGGAATCGACTATGGAATTGAATATAGCGACGCCTGAGGGCACAAAGGGAACGGTGAACGTTTCCGAGGCTGCGTTCGGCAGAGAGTTTAATCAGGATCTGGTGCATCAGGCGATTACCGCCTACATGGCTGGCCAGCGCCAGGGAAGCAAGGCGCAAAAGAACCGCGCGGCGGTATCCGGCGGCGGTAAAAAGCCCTGGCGGCAAAAAGGTACCGGTCGTGCGCGGGCGGGTACCATTCGCAGCCCGATCTGGCGTGGGGGCGGTGTGACTTTTGCGGCCACACCTCGCGACTACAGCCAGAAGATCAACAAAAAAATGTATCGAGCGGCATTGCGCTGCATATTGTCCGAGTTGAATCGGCTCGAGCGTCTGGTAGTTGTCGAGGATTTCAGCGTCGACGAACCCAAAACCAAGGGACTGTTGGCAAAATTGGCACAGTTCAACCTGTCGGATGTGTTGATTTTGACCGAGGAAGTGAGCCAGAACCTGTATCTGGCAGCACGCAATCTGCCCAAAGTGGATGTGCGTGATGTACACGGCATTGACCCGGTGAGTCTGGTTCGCTTCGACAAGGTGTTGATCACCGTGTCCGCCCTCAAGCAAGTTGAGGAGTTACTAGGATGAACCAGGAAAGACTGTACAAAGTATTGGTAGGGCCCATTGTTTCCGAGAAAGCGACCATGGCCGCGGACCGAGGCAACCAGGTAGTTTTCAGGGTGGCAAAGGATGCCGTCAAGCGCGAAATTAAAGTGGCGGTTGAAACGCTGTTTAAAGTTAGCGTTGAGAGCGTGCGCGTGCTGAACAAGAAGGGCAAGACAAAACGAACACGCTATGGCCTGGGTAAACAGAACGACACCAAGAAAGCGTACGTGCGTTTAGCCGAAGGTCACGATATTGATTTTGAATCGCTGGGCTCTAATTAACCCGGCGGTAACTTATGCCGGGTTAATAGCGGTACATGGATGTGCCGTCATTGGCGATAGCCAATGCGAGTCCTTAAAATCCAGCAGTTTCGCATAACTGCGCCAGATTTTAAGGGTGACATCCAAGTAGATCAGGACGACCTATTTGGATGCCGGATTAATAGTCAGGCAATTCACTGAATTGGTGCGATAGGTATTGTTGCGATGGCAATTGTAAAACGTAAACCCACTTCGGCCGGACGGCGTTTCGTCATTAGCGTCGTCAATCCAGAGTTGCACAAAGGTGCACCTCATGCGCCGCTGTTGGAAAAGAAAACCAAAACCGGCGGTCGCAACAACGCGGGCCGTATTACCACGCGCCACGTTGGCGGTGGTCATAAACAGCACTATCGCGTTATTGATTTCAAGCGCAATAAAGATGGGATCCCGGCCAAGGTGGAGCGCCTGGAATACGACCCCAACCGCAGTGCCAACATAGCGCTGGTGTGTTATAGCGATGGCGAGCGCCGTTACATTATTGCGCCCAAGGGATTAAGCGCCGGCGATAAAATTGAGTCCGGCGAAATGGCCGCGATCAAAACAGGTAACACCTTGCCCATGCGCAATATCCCCGTGGGTAGCGTTGTGCATTGCATTGAAATGAAGCCGGGCAAGGGTGCGCAGATGGCGCGCTCCGCAGGTACTTCCGCGCAATTGGTGGCTCGCGAAGGCACCTACGTCACCTTGCGTCTGCGCAGTGGTGAAATGCGCAAAGTGCTGTCCGAGTGCCGAGCCACGATCGGTGAAGTCTCCAACAGTGAGCACAGCCTGCGCTCACTGGGCAAGGCGGGTGCGACGCGCTGGCGCGGTGTACGGCCGACAGTGCGCGGTGTGGCCATGAACCCGGTGGATCACCCGCACGGCGGTGGCGAAGGCCGCACCTCCGGTGGTCGGCACCCGGTTAGCCCCTGGGGCACGCCGACCAAGGGCCATAAAACGCGTAAAAACAAACGTACGAGCAAGATGATTGTTCGTCGCCGAGGCAAGAAGTAAGGCCTCGGAACTGAATTGCCAGAACTGAATTGAGAGGATAGCTCAGTGCCAAGATCGTTAAAAAAAGGTCCGTTTATTGACCTGCATCTGTTTAAAAAGGTGGAAGCCGCCGCAGCTGCAAATGATCGCCGCCCAATTAAAACCTGGTCGCGCCGCTCGATGATCATTCCCGAGATGGTAGGCCTGACTATCGCCGTACATAACGGACGCCAACACGTCCCTGTTCTGATTAACGAGGAAATGGTTGGCCACAAGCTGGGTGAATTTGCCGCAACGCGAACCTACCGCGGTCACGTGGCGGACAAAAAGGCCAAGCGCTAGACACTATTAACCTGGCAATCAAATAGATCGTCCCTGATCTATTTGATTGTCGCCCTTGAAATATTGGCGCAAGTACGCGAACTTGCTGATATTCCAAGGGCTCGCGCTGGCCTATGGCCTATGGCCAGTGGCGGTACATCCCTGTACCGCGCTATTAACCCGACAATCTTAATTGCCGGGTTAATAGATAGCAGTAGAGTGTAATCGGGATTCCTGCTTCAGAGCTGGAAGGCCCATGAAAGGTGAACGGAAATGGAAGTAGCAGCTAGATTACGTGGTGCACAGTTATCCGCCCAAAAGGCGCGTTTGGTGGCGGACCAGATCCGCGGCAAGCGAGTGGAGGAAGCACTGGACCTGCTTGCATTTAGCGCGAAAAAAGGCGCGGCGATTGTGAAAAAGGTGTTGGAGTCGGCCATTGCCAATGCCGAGCACAACGAAGGTGCTGACGTAGATGAATTGAAAGTGTCCACCATTTTCGTGGACGAAGGTCTGACCATGAAGCGCATCAGACCGCGAGCAAAAGGTCGAGCGGATCGTATTTTGAAACGCTCTTGTCACATTACCGTTAAAGTAGCCGACCAGTAAGAGAGCGGGCATTATGGGTCAAAAAGTTCATCCAACCGGTATTCGACTGGGCATCGTCAAGAAGCATACCTCTACGTGGTATGCCGATGGCAGCGACTATGCCAACAAGCTGTATACCGATCTGAAGGTTCGCGAATACATTCAGAACAAACTGGCCCACGCCTCGGTCAGCAGGATCGAAATTGAACGGCCTGCAAATACCGCGCGTATCACCATTCATACCGCCCGCCCCGGTATTGTGATTGGCAAAAAAGGTGAAGACGTGGAAGCCCTGCGTGCTGAAGTCAGCAAGCAGATGGGCGTTCCCGTCCATGTCAATATTGAAGAGATTCGCAAGCCCGATCTGGATGCCTCCCTGGTTGCGCAAAGCGTGGCCTCTCAATTGGAACGCCGGGTCATGTTTCGGCGAGCCATGAAGCGCGCCGTGCAAAATGCGATGCGCCAGGGTGCGCAAGGCGTCAAGATAATGGTCGGCGGTCGTCTTGGTGGCGCTGAGATTGCGCGCTCCGAGTGGTATCGGGAAGGCCGGGTGCCCTTGCACACATTGCGTGCCGATATTGATTACTCCACGGCCGAGGCATCCACCACCTACGGCATCATCGGGGTGAAAGTGTGGATTTTTAAAGGTGAAGTTATCGGTGGCGTGGAGCCAACCGAGGCGGCGCCAAAGAAACGTGCAAAGAAAGCGGCTGCTGAATAAACGCGACGCAAGCACGATCAGATTACGAGATTAGGTATTAAAGGCTAAACAATGCTGCAACCGAAACGTACAAAATTTCGCAAGCAAATGAAGGGTCGCAACCGCGGCCTGGCCGATCGTGGCTCCAAAGTGAGCTTCGGTGAATATGCCTTGAAGGCGACGGGGCGGGGCCGCATTACCGCCAGGCAAATCGAATCGGCGCGGCGCGCGATGACTCGCCATGTTAAGCGTGGGGGGAAAATCTGGATTCGCATATTCCCCGATAAGCCGATTACCAGCAAGCCTTTGGAAGTGCGGCAGGGTAAAGGTAAGGGTAACGTGGAGTATTGGGTTGCCCAGATTCAGCCGGGCAGGGTTCTTTATGAAATTGAAGGCGTGTCCGAGGAATTGGCGCGAGAAGCATTTCAGCTGGCGGCATCCAAGCTGCCTTTAAATACCATTTTCGTGAAACGGTCGGTGATGTGATGAATGCTACAGAGCTTCGCGAAAAATCAGTTGAAGATCTCAACAAAGAGTTGCTGACGCAACTGGAATCGCAATTCAAGCTGCGCATGCAAAAGAATACGGGTCAGTTGAACCAGCCGCATTTGATGAAGGAAGTTCGTCGGGATATAGCGCGCATCAAGACCGTATTAAGAGAAAAGGCAGGTAACAACTAATGACTGAGGCACCCGTGGTCGAGAAATCGGTA
Source organism: Cellvibrionaceae bacterium (assembly GCA_040880205.1). Classification (GTDB taxonomy): domain Bacteria; phylum Pseudomonadota; class Gammaproteobacteria; order Pseudomonadales; family Cellvibrionaceae; genus WACF01. Next base: position 28,082 of record JBBDIU010000056.1, on the reverse strand, counting down.
GATGAGAAAAAGGTTCAGTCCCGCATGGTGACTGGACGAGTCGTTAGTGACAAGATGGACAAAACGGTCACGGTATTGATTGAACGACGGGTCAAGCACCCGATCTATGGCAAGTACGTCAGCAAGTCATCGAAGCTGAAAGCGCATGATGGCAAGAATGAATGCAAGACTGGCGATCTGGTGACAATTACCGAATCGCGGCCTATTTCAAAAACCAAGACTTGGCGACTGGTTCGGATTGAAGAGCGGCCCACACAGATTTAGCGACGGTATGTAGAGCAGGCGTGTTCGAAT
>JBBDIU010000056.1:0-27778 GCA_040880205.1 Cellvibrionaceae bacterium | reverse complement strand
TTGGTGACTATTGCGGAATCCCGGCCAATATCCAAGAGTAAGACATGGCGTCTGGTACGCATTGAAGAGCGCCCAACTCGGATTTAGTGGCAGTAGAAAGAATTGAAAGCACCTGAATGGTGCGACGTGTAGTTTTCGGAGAACGACGATGATTCAAACAGAAAGTTACCTGGATGTTGCAGATAACAGCGGTGCCCGCCGCGTTATGTGTATCAAGGTCTTGGGCGGTTCTCATCGCCGCTACGCCTCCGTGGGTGATGTTATTAAAGTGACGGTGAAAGAGGCGATTCCGCGTGGCAAGGTGAAAAAAGGGCAGGTAATGAAGGCCGTAGTCGTGCGCACTCGAAAAGGTGTGCGTCGCAAGGACGGCTCTTTGATTAAGTTTGATGACAACGCCGCAGTGCTGCTAAATCAGCAGGAAGCGCCGATTGGAACGCGTATCTTCGGGCCTGTAACCCGCGAGCTGCGCAGCGAGAAATTCATGAAGATTATATCGTTGGCCCCCGAGGTTCTATAGCGACCTGCCGAGAAAAGGGCATCGAGGAAAGAGTTATGCGAAAAATTAAACGTGAAGATGAAATCATCGTGATTGCCGGGCGCGACAAGGGCAAGCGCGGCAAGGTTACCAAGGTGCTGGCCAATGACCGTGTCGTGGTCGGCGGAGTCAATGTAGTCAAGAAGCATCAGCGGCCTAATCCGCAACTGGGCGTACCCGGCGGTATTATCGAAAAGGAAATGCCGATTCAGGTGTCGAATATTGCGATTTTTAATCCGGAGACCAAAAAAGCTGATCGAATCGGCTTTAAGATCGAGGATGGAAAGAAAACGCGAATTTTTAAGTCCACTGGCGAAGTGGTTACCTAAATAGTAGTGGTCGGATAAGAACTCATGGCTAGGTTGAAAGAACAGTACCTCAAAGAATTAATGCCCAAGCTGAAAGAAGAGCTGGGGGTTAAGAATGTGATGGAAGTTCCGCGCATTACCAAGATCACGCTGAATATGGGTGTGGGTGAAGCCGTGGGCGACAAGAAAATTTTGGAAAACGCGGTCGGCGACCTGGAAAAAATCACCGGGCAGAAGCCGATTATTACCAAAGCTCGAAAGTCCATTGCCGGCTTCAAGATTCGAGATGGTTGGCCCATCGGCGCCAAGGTTACTTTGCGTCGGGAGCGGATGTACGAATTTCTTGACCGTCTGGTGTCGATTGCTATTCCGCGGATTCGCGATTTCCGCGGCATCAGCGCCAAGCAGTTCGATGGTCGCGGCAACTTCACCATGGGTGTGAGTGAGCAGATTATTTTTCCGGAAATCGAGTACGACAAGATTGATAAACTTCGCGGCATGGACATTTGTATTTCCACCACCGCGCGCAACGACGACGAAGGTCGTGCCCTGTTGCGAGCTTTCGATTTTCCGCTTCGAACTTAATATAGCCGTCAGCACTTAAGGTATTTAAAGGTAAAGGTATGGCCAAAAAATCGATGGTTGCTCGCGAGAAGAAGCGCGCAAAACTTGCGACGCGATACGCGAGCAAACGGACTGAATTAAAAGCGATTATTGTCAATCCTGAATCCAGCGATGATCAGGTTTGGGAAGCCAATATTGCGTTGCAAAAACTGCCGCGTGATGCCAGCCCGACCCGTCAACAACGACGTTGCCGGATTACCGGGCGACCACACGGTGTGTATCGCAAATTTGGATTGGCGCGCAACAAGCTGCGCGAAGCAGCCATGCGTGGTGATGTGCCCGGACTGGTCAAAGCCAGTTGGTAAGCCAAGGGCTATCTTGAGGAGCAAATAGAAATGAGTATGCAGGATCCTGTGGCCGATATGCTTACCCGCATTCGCAACGCGCAGCAAGTGGGTAAAACCACCGTGACCATGCCATCTTCCACGCTGAAATCCAACCTCGCTCGAGTGTTGAAGGAAGAAGGCTATATCATTGGCTTCAGTGTCAGTGAGGATGCGAAACCGACATTGTCGATTGAGCTGAAATATTTTGAAGGTAGGCCGGTGATTGCCGAGTTGGCACGTGTCAGCCGTCCGGGCCTGCGTAATTATGCGGGCAAGGATGCTTTGCCTTCCGTGCGCGGCGGTTTGGGTGTTGCAATTGTCACGACCAGCAAGGGGATAATGACCGACCGCGCGGCGCGGGCGGCAGGCGTTGGCGGCGAGGTGCTTTGCACAGTATTTTGATGAATTCTTTGCACGGTATTTTGATAGAACTGTTGTCAATGGGTTCGGTATATAGAGCGGTTTTAGTGGGAAAGTAACATGTCACGAATTGCAAACAGTCCAGTCCGCTTGCCCTCGGGAGTCGAAGTCACTCTCAAGGGGCGGGAAGTTTCCGCCAAGGGCAAAAATGGCACCCTGGCGATGACTATCCACGACAGTGTGGAAGTAGTCCAGGAAGACGGCGTGCTGCGCTGTTCAGCCCGTGACGGAGCACAAAAATCCGTGGCACTGGCTGGCACTATGCGCGCGCTGCTTAACAATATGGTAACTGGCGTGAGCGAAGGCTTTGAAAAGCGCTTACAGCTCAATGGCGTCGGCTACCGGGCCAAGGCCTCCGGTAAGAGCTTGAATTTGACTCTGGGTTTTTCCCATCCGGTTGACTACGACCTGCCTGAGGGAGTGACCGCTGAAACCCCGAGCCAGACTGAAATCGTGCTGAAAAGCGCCAGTAAACAATTGCTTGGCCAAGTAGCCGCGGAAGTACGCGCCTTTCGTCCGCCGGAGCCCTATAAGGGTAAAGGTGTGCGTTATCAAGACGAGTACGTCCGCCGCAAAGAAGCCAAGAAGAAGTAGGTAGGGTTAGAAATGGATAAGAAACAGTCTCGTATGCGTCGCGCCCGCCGGGCTCGCGCGAAAATCCGCGAACTGGGTGCGACTCGGTTGGCCGTGCATCGCACGCCGCGGCATATTTATGCCCAGATTATATCGGCCAGCGGCGATAAGGTGATGGCCAGCGCTTCGACTCTGGACAAAGCCTTGCGCAGTGGCAAAACCGGCAACGCCGAGGCGGCCAAGGCCGTGGGCGCGTTGATCGCCGAGCGGGCCAAGGCGGCAGGTGTAACGCAAGTATCATTTGATCGCAGCGGTTTTCGTTTTCATGGCCGCGTCAGAGCACTGGCAGACGCTGCGCGTGAAGCAGGTCTGGAATTCTAAAGGTTGAATAGACGCTATGGCATTTAAGAAAGAAGAGTCGAACACCGAAGGCCTCCAGGAGAAGCTGGTACAGGTCAACCGCGTCGCCAAAACGGTTAAAGGCGGGCGCATCTTTGGCTTTACCGCGTTGACGGTGGTTGGCGATGGTAATGGCAAGGTGGGCTTCGGTCGCGGCAAGGCACGCGAGGTGCCGCTTGCGATTCAGAAGGCAATGGAAGCGGCGCGCCGCAACATGATCCAGGTGGATCTGAAAGGGGACACTATTCAGTACCCCATGAAGGGTCGCCACGGTGCGTCGAAAATATTCATGCAGCCGGCTTCGCCGGGTACCGGTGTGATCGCCGGGGGTGCCATGCGCGCGGTCCTGGAAATTGCCGGGGTGCAGAATGTATTGGCCAAGTGTTACGGCTCCACCAACCCGGTCAATGTGGTGCGTGCTACCTTTAACGCGCTGAAAACCATGGCATCACCGGAATCCGTGGCGGTAAAACGCGGCAAGGCGGTGGAAGAGATCCTCGGCTAGCAAGCGGCTCGACTAACAACTAACACGTGGCTCGACCAATACGTGACAAGGCAGGCTGTGTTTTAGTGGTCTGCCAGGGGAATATCCGGGAAAGGATTTTCATTAACAAGGTCAAAATTTTCACGAAGATTGCGCTATGGCTAAGAAAACGATCAAGGTGACCCAGGTAAAAAGCATTGTGGGCCGTCTAAAGAAACATCAGGCCTGTATCGCCGGGCTGGGTCTGCGTCGTATCGGCCACTCGGTTGAGGTTGAAGATACTCCGGCAGTGCGCGGGATGATCAACCGGGTCAGCTACATGGTGAAAGTCGAGGGAGCCTGATCGCTTTTGGTCTCGGCTGCTCGCCAACGTTGGACCGCAAATTTGTACTATCGCCTGATCCCGACATCCGCCGGCCTTCAGAGATACTGAATACTCGATTGAGGAAGTACCATGGAGCTCAATACATTAAGCCCCGCACCGGGTCACAAGCACAGCAAGAAGCGCGTTGGCCGCGGTATTGGCAGTGGCTTGGGCAAAACCGCCGGTCGCGGCCACAAAGGTTTGAAGGCCCGTTCTGGTGGCAAAGTGAAGCCGGGTTTTGAGGGTGGCCAAATGCCCTTGCGTAAGCGCCTGCCGAAGTACGGCTTCAGCTCGCGAGTAGGGCGTACCATTGAAGAAGTACGACTGGGCGAGCTAAACAAGGTGGCGGCCGATGTTATTGATCTGGCGGCGTTAAAGGCGGCGGACATCATTGGCGTCAATGCAACTCGGGCCAAGGTCTTCCTGTCCGGCGAAATCACCAAAGCCGTCACCATACAGGGTCTCGGGGTTACCAAAGGTGCAAAGGCGGCCATAGAAGCGGCTGGCGGCAAGGTGATGGATGCACCGGGTGGCGACGACCAAGCGCCAGATGAGAAAGCCAAGCCCAAGGCCAAGGCAAAAGCGAAGCCCAAAGCAAAAGCTGAGCCCAAAGCTGACGCGAAACCCAAAGCTGAAACAAAGCCGAAAGCCGAAGCGAAGCCGAAAGCCAAAGCAAAGCCCAAAGCAAAGCCCAAAGCAAAGGCTAAAGCCGCATCCAGACCCAAGGCGAAAGCTGAACCCAAAGATACAGAGTAAAGCGAGTGACGCCGAAGGCTGTCATTTCCTAAGAGGTAATCATGGCAAAACCAGGCAAATTGCCGGGCAGTAATCCAAAAGGCTTGACCGAGCTGTGGGCTCGTCTGCGCTTTGTATTCCTGGCTATTCTGGTTTATCGCATCGGCACCCATATCCCTGTTCCCGGTATTGACCCGGAGCAGATTGCGGCGCTGTTTAATCAGAATCAGGGCACTATCCTGGGCATGTTCAACATGTTTTCCGGTGGTGCCGCCGAGCGCATGAGTATTCTGGCGCTGGGCATTATGCCGTATATTTCCGCGTCGATTATCATGCAGATAATGACAGCGGTAACCCCTTCGCTGGAGCAGCTCAAGAAGGAAGGCGAGGCCGGACGTCGCAAGATCAACCAGTACACACGTTATTTCACCGTGTTGTTGGCGACGGTGCAAGGCTTTGCCATGTCCATGGCCTTTTCCGGTCAGGCTTTTGGTGGCGCGCCCACTTTCTCGTTCTATTTTGTGGCCACTGTGTCCCTAGTTACCGGTGCGGTTTTCATGATGTGGCTGGGCGAGCAGATAACCGAACGGGGGGTTGGCAACGGCATTTCGTTGCTGATCTTCGCCGGCATTGTGGCGGGCTTCCCCATTGCGGTGGGGCAGATGTTCCAAAGTGCCCAGGACGGTGAAACGCACATCCTGCTGGTCCTGGGCATCGCGATCCTGGCAGTGGCGATTGTCTGGCTGGTGGTACGGATTGAGCGCGGTCAGCGGCGCATCACGGTTAATTACGCCAAGCGGCAGCAGGGGCGGCAACAGTTTGCCGCGCAAAGCAGCCATTTGCCCTTGAAGGTCAACATGGCCGGGGTTATCCCGGCGATTTTTGCCAGCAGTATCGTGCTGTTTCCGGCCACCCTGACCCAGTGGTTCGGTCAGGGGGGTGAGGGCTTTGTGAGCAACTTGCTGCAGGATATCTCCTTGGCCATGTCCCCCGGCAGCCCGCTCTACCTGTTGTTGTTTTCCGGCTTCATTATTTTCTTCTGCTTCTTCTATACCGCCTTGATGTTCAATCCGAAGGAAGTGGCGGAAAACCTGAAAAAGTCCGGTGCTTTTGTGCCGGGTATTCGGCCTGGCGAGCAGACTGCCCGCTATATCGACGGGGTGCTGACGCGCTTGACCGTGGTGGGCTCAATCTATATCGCCTCCATCTGCCTTTTGCCGCAGTTCCTGATTACGGGTATGAATCTGCCGTTCTACCTGGGCGGGACCTCGCTGCTGATCGTAGTGGTGGTGGTTATGGACACCTTCTCCCAGGTGCAATCGCACATGATGTCTTCCCAGTACGAGTCGCTGATGAAGAAGGCAAACCTGAAAAATTACGGCAGCGGGGTAGCCCGCTAATACCGGCCGGGCCCGGGGCCAGCGGCTTCATATTAGAGATTTAGGAATTAGAGTCATGAAAGTTCGAGCCTCAGTTAAAAAAATGTGTCGCCGCTGCAAGCTGGTTAGGCGCAAAGGCGTGGTGCGAGTGATCTGCAGCGCCGAACCCCGCCACAAGCAACGCCAGGGGTAACCTCTACCGCAGGCCGCGTAAATCGTGGCCTGCGCTTGATTTTTAGTGTCAATGTCGCTATCCTTTCGCGCCTTTTGGGCCGCCGTCGGGCCCCGTGTCCAGGCGGGTTGGCTACGACCGGGTTGAGCAGCCTGCTAGGCATTGGTCGAAATACCGACATTGGAAAGAACGACCTAATTAGAGAATCTGGAGAAAGTGAATGGCCCGTATTGCCGGTGTCAACGTACCTGATAACAAGCACGCCGTTATTGCCCTGACCTATGTCTACGGTATCGGTCGCCCCATGGCCAAGAAGATTTGCGCCAGCACTGGCGTGAATGAAACGAGCAAGATGTCCGACTTGTCGGAAGCTGACATCGACGAAATCCGCAACGAAATAGCCAAAATCACCGTGGAAGGGGACCTGCGCCGCGAAGTCTCCATGAATATCAAGCGTTTGATGGATCTGGGTTGTTACCGCGGCATTCGCCATCGTCGCGGTCTGCCGCTTAGGGGGCAGCGCACCAAGACCAATGCGCGAACCCGCAAGGGTCCCCGCAAGCCGATCAGGAAATAGAACCTTAAAGAGAACGGCGGTCCCTCCCGGCACCGCCGGTTCAGCGCTTAATGTAGGAACGTATTGCAATGGCAAAACCGAGTAAGCAAGCACCGCGCAAGAAGGTAAAAAAGTCAGTTATTGACGGGGTGGCGCATATCCATGCCTCCTTCAACAACACGATTGTCACCATTACCGACCGCCAGGGTAATACCCTCAGTTGGGCGACGTCGGGCGGCTCCGGTTTTCGCGGTTCCCGTAAAAGCACTCCATTTGCGGCCCAAGTGGCGGCCGAACGGGCCGGCGAGGCAGCCAAGGACTACGGCCTGAAAAACCTCGACGTGGAAGTTAAGGGCCCCGGCCCGGGTCGGGAGTCCGCCGTGCGGGCCTTGAATAATATCGGCTACAAGATAACCAACATCGTTGACGTGACGCCTATCCCCCACAACGGTTGTCGTCCGCCGAAAAAGCGTCGCGTATAAAGAGGATACTGAGTAATGGCACGATACAGAGGACCGAGATGCAAGCTTTCCCGCCGCGAAGGAACGGACCTGTTCCTGACCAGTGGGGTGCGACCCATCGAATCCAAGTGTAAAGCCGAAACCATACCGGGCCAACACGGCCAGCGTCGCGGTCGTTTGTCGGACTATGGTGTACAACTGCGGGAAAAGCAAAAGGTACGTCGCCTGTACGGCATCCTGGAAAAGCAATTTCGAAGCTACTACAAGGAAGCGGCCCGCCGCAAAGGTGCTACGGGCGAAAATCTGTTGAAGTTGCTGGAGTCCCGCCTGGACAATGTCGCCTATCGCATGGGTTTCGGTGCGACTCGGGCGGAAGCGCGGCAGCTGGTGGCCCACAAGGCCCTGCTGGTTAACGGCAAGACAGTCAATATTCCCTCTTATCAAGTGCAAATGGGTGATGTCGTCTCCATTCGGGAGAAGGCAAAGAAGCAGTTACGGCTGCAAAATTCCATAGCGGTTGCCTCTCAGCGTGGCGAAGTGGAATGGGTAGACGTGGATGCGAGCAAACTCGAAGGCACGTATACGCGGGTCCCTGATCGCAGTGATTTGCCTGCGGAAATCAATGAGAACCTCATAGTTGAGCTCTATTCGAAATAACCGTTGTTTGCCGTTAATTGGCAGGCCGTACGCGGTAGGAATAAAGCTCAACATAGGTATAAATCGCTAACAGGTGTGGCTATGCAGATTGCTGTAAACGAATTCTTAACCCCCCGTCACATAGATGTTACGGAAACCAGCCCCACGCGCGCCAAAGTCGTGTTGGAGCCTCTCGAGCGTGGTTTCGGCCACACACTCGGCAACGCTTTGCGTCGCATACTGCTATCTTCCATGCCGGGCTGCGCCATTACCGAGGCCGAAATCGATGGCGTATTGCACGAGTACGGTGACATTGAAGGAGTTCAGGAAGATGTCATCGAAATCTTGCTGAACCTCAAGGGTGTGGCCATTGTCTTGCACGGCAAGGAACAAGCGACCCTGTCTCTCAGCAAGAAAGGCCCGGGAGTGGTGACGGCGGCCGATATCCAGGTCGACAACGACGTGGAGATCAAAAATCCGGAGCACGTTATTGCCAACATCACCGGCAAAGTGGATCTGAACATGTCGCTGACAGTGGCGCGGGGCCGCGGTTATCAGCCGGCTGATGCGCGTCGCAATGAAGAAGATGAAACTCGCGCGGTTGGCCGCCTGCAGTTGGATGCCTCCTATAGCCCGGTAAAACGCCTGGCGTATAACGTGGAGAGCGCCCGTGTTGAACAGCGCACGGATCTCGACAAGTTGGTTTTGGACCTGGAAACCAACGGCACCATAGATCCGGAAGAAGCTATTCGACGTGCCGCGACAATACTGCAGCAGCAGTTGGCGGTATTCGTCGACCTGGAAGGCGAGAAGGAATCCGAGCCCGAGCAAAAAGAGGAAGAGATCGATCCCGTTCTGTTGCGCCCGGTTGATGACCTGGAACTGACGGTTCGCTCCGCCAACTGTCTGAAGGCAGAAAATATCTATTACATCGGGGATTTGATTCAGCGCACCGAAGTAGAGTTACTCAAAACGCCCAATCTCGGTAAGAAGTCACTCACCGAAATCAAGGATATACTTGCCTCGCGCGGTTTGTCGCTGGGCATGCGTTTGGAAAACTGGCCGCCTGCCAGTCTGAAGAACGATGACAAATTAGCGCCGTAGTTTGAGAAAAGCACGCGGCATGGACGATATTTAAAAGGTAAAGATCATGCGACATCGTCACAGTGGGCGAAAACTAAATCGCAACAGCTCGCATCGCAAGGCCATGTTTCGCAACATGACCGCATCCCTGGTTGAGCACGAGTTGATTAAAACCACTCTGCCAAAGGCCAAGGAGCTGCGGCGTTACGCGGAACCTCTGATAACCTTGGCGAAGGAAGACAGCCTCGCTAATCGTCGACTGGCTTTCTCCCGCCTGGGTAACAAAGCCGCGGTTGGCAAGTTGTTTGCCGACCTTGGTCCACGTTTCGACGGACGGCCCGGCGGCTATTTGCGCGTCTTGAAATGCGGTTTGCGTCCCGGGGACAAAGCGCCCATGGCCTATGTGGAACTGGTGGATCGCAGCCAGCTCGGCGAAGCGGAAGGCGAACAAGCACAGCCGGAAGCCGCCGAAGAGTAATAACTTCTTTTGAAAGCGTGTGAAAAATACCGGCCTGGCGCCGGTATTTTTTTGTCTATTAGAAAGTTGTGTCTATTAGAAGCTGGGAAACTCAGGAACGAGCGAGTCGATAGGGCGATTGGACCTTGTCGGGGTTACGGCGTTTCTTAAAGCGTGGGTAGACCCACTGAAACTGTTCCGGTGCCAGCGCAATACAGCGTTCAATGGCGCTGTTCAATGAGGTGGCGGCGAGCAATGGGTCCTCGCTGTGCTGATTCTCCACTCGGCCAAAGTGTATTTCAAAACCCTCGGTGGTGCGGATCGCAGCGGCAGTCAGGACTTGAGCCTTGTTCTTTCGAGCCAGGGAAGAGATCAGTGTACCGGTCAGCGCGGCTTTGCCAAAGAAAGGCGCGAACACGCCCATTTCTTCCGTGGGATTGTGATCGGGCAGTAAGCCCACGACTTTCCCCGCCCGCAAGTGTTTGTACAGGCAGCGTATACCGGCCCGGTCCGTGGTCGCCATCACTGTCCCGTTGCGCGAACGCTGTCGATGGACAAAGCGGCTGAAGCGCGGACTTTTGTCGTTGTGTTTATAGAAGCAGGCGAATTCGTTTTGCCGACTGACATAGGGTCCCATGACCTCCCAATTTCCCAAGTGGGGGATGGCCAGTATTACACCCTTATTATTGGCCAGTGCCTGCTCAAACAGCTCGGGATTCTTGACGGTCACGTGTTTTAGTATTCTTTCGCTGGACCACATCCAAATAGCACCAGCTTCCATAATCCAGACCCCCGCCTCCATCAGCGAACGTCTCACCCGTTCTTCCCGCTCAGGTGGAGACAGTTGTGGATAACAGATTTCCATGTTCACCCGGGCAATGTGTAAGGGCTTCTTTTTCCCATATTTGTAATACAGGCCACCCAGACGACGGCCCACGCCGCGGGCAAGCGGTAGAGGTAGTAGCGAGCTGAGAGTCAGGAAGCTTCGATACATGCCCGATAAGGCCTTTTACTTCTGGAAAAGTTATGGCTCGCAGCCGATAACAGCGCAAAAAATTGTATCGCCCCGCTTGGGTTTGCCCGGCTGGGACGGAGGACAATTGAAAAGCATAGCACGCGTGCCCGTGTGCGGCCACAGAGCCTTGGCAAGGCGATTACCCGGCTGCCGAACGCCGCTTGTCACTGCCGGACCGCTTTGCTGTTGCCGCCGTTCTGGCCTTTTGCCTCGTCAATAACGGTTTCAAAAATCGGCCAGTATGAGAATGCTTGAGTTTGGCTACATCTTCCGGTGTCCCGGTGCCAATGATCTCGCCGCCACCGCTGCCGCCTTCCGGCCCCAGGTCCACAATCCAGTCGGCGGTTTTAATTACGTCCAGGTTGTGTTCGATGACCACCACGGTATTGCCGTGGTCGCGCAAACGATGCAGGACGTTTAGCAACTGCTGGATGTCGTAAAAGTGCAAGCCGGTGGTGGGTTCGTCGAGAATGTACAAGGTATTGCCGGTATCCCGCTTGGACAATTCCCGGGACAATTTCACCCGTTGGGCCTCGCCGCCGGATAGGGTGGTAGCGGCCTGACCCAGGCGAATATAGCTCAGGCCCACATCCATCAATGTTTGCAGTTTTTTCGCGACGGCGGGGATGGCGTCAAAAAAATCCCGCGCATCCTCAACCGTGAGATCAAGCACCTCGTGAATGCTTTTGCCCTTGTACCTTACCTCCAGGGTTTCGCGGTTATAGCGTTTGCCCTTACAGATGTCGCAAGGCACGTAAACGTCTGGCAGAAAATGCATTTCCACTTTTACCACGCCATCGCCCTGGCAGGCTTCGCAACGCCCACCCTTGACATTGAAGCTGAACCGGCCCGGTTTGTAGCCGCGCGAACGCGCTTCGGGCGTGCCTGCAAACAACTCGCGGATGGGAGTGAAAATGCCGGTGTAAGTAGCGGGATTGGAGCGCGGCGTGCGACCAATGGGGCTTTGGTCAATGTCGACGCATTTATCAAAGTGTTCGAGTCCCTGAACACCTTTGTAGGGCGCCGGCTTCAACGTCGAGGCTTTGTTCAACAAGGTGGCCGCAATGGGGTAAAGGGTGTTGTTGATCAGGGTGGATTTGCCCGATCCGCTGACTCCGGTAATGCAAGTCATGAGGCCAACCGGCAGCCACAGGTTTACGCCTTTCAGATTGTTGCCGGATGCGCCCTCGATCATCAGTTGCTTTTTCGGGTTGAAAGGCGTGCGTTTGCCAGGCAGGGCGATTTCCTTTTTCCCGGACAGGTATTGGCCGGTCACGGAAGCTTCGTTTTTCATGATCGCGTCGATAGTGCCTTGGGCAACGATTTCACCACCGTGTACGCCGGCACCCGGGCCGATGTCGATTACATGGTCGGCCGTGCGTATTGCCTCTTCGTCGTGTTCCACCACGATCACGGTATTGCCCAAATCACGGAGGTGGGTAAGGGTGCGAAGCAGGCGGTCGTTGTCCCGCTGGTGCAAGCCAATGGAAGGTTCGTCGAGAATGTACATTACACCCACCAGGCCTGCACCTATCTGGCTGGCCAGGCGAATGCGTTGCGCTTCGCCACCGGACAGGGTTTCGGCGCTGCGATTCAAGGTCAGGTAATTGAGTCCCACGTCCACCAGAAAACGCAGCCGCTCGCGCAGTTCCTTCAACACCTTGCCGGCAATCTCGCCGCGTGCGCCGGTGAATCCTAACTCGCTGAAGTAATCGAAAGCATCGCCCACTGGCAAAGTGGTGATTTCCGGCAGGGTGCGATCGTCAATGAACACATTGCGCGCCGCTTCCTTTAATCGCGCTCCGTGGCATTCGGGACAGCTTTGAGAGGATAAAAACTTGGCCAATTCCTCTCGCACCGACTGAGATTCGGTGTCTCGGTAGCGACGTTCCATATTGGGAATGACGCCTTCAAATCGGTGCGTGCGGCTGTAAATATCACCGCGGTCATTGATGTAACTGAATTCGATTTGGGAATCGCCCGAGCCGTATAGAATTACCTGCTGGTCTTTCTTGCGCAACTTTTCCCATGGCGTGTCGATGTCGAACCCGTAGTGATCGGCGAGCGATGACAGCATATGGAAGTAATAGATGTTGCGCCGATCCCACCCGCGAATGGCGCCAGCGGACAAGGAGGCCTCGCGATTGTGCACAATGCGCTCTTCATCAAAAAACTGTTTTACCCCCAGGCCGTCACAACCGGGACAGGCGCCAGCCGGGTTGTTAAAGGAAAATAGCCGGGGTTCCAGTTCGCTCAGACTGTAATCGCACAGGGGGCAGGCGTGCTTGGCGGAAAACAGGCGGTCTTCCTCCTCGCCCTCCATAAAGCTGATTGCGACGATTCCATCGGTCAGTTGCAGAGCGGTTTCAAAGGATTCGGCCAGGCGTATTTGAATATCGTCCCGCACCTTGAAGCGATCCACTACCACATCAATGGAATGCTTCTTTTTCTTGTCCAGCGTGGGGGTATCGTCCAGGCCCACCACAATCCCGTCGATGCGGGCGCGAATGAAGCCGTCGCGGCGCAATTGCTCGAAGGCATGCAGGTGTTCCCCCTTGCGCTCGCGTACAATGGGCGCCAGTAGCATGAGCTTGGTGCCTTCGGGCAGGGCCAGCACTTGATCCACCATTTCGCTGACGGTCTGGGCCGTCAGAGGCTGGCCGTGGGTGGGACAGCGCGGCTCGCCCACCCGGGCAAACAGCAGGCGCAGATAGTCGTAAATTTCGGTAATGGTGCCCACCGTCGAACGCGGGTTGTGGGACGTGGATTTTTGCTCAATGGAAATGGCGGGGCTCAGGCCCTCCACATGGTCCACATCCGGTTTTTCCATCATGGACAGAAACTGGCGCGCATAGGTGGAGAGCGATTCCACGTAGCGGCGCTGCCCTTCAGCGTACAGCGTGTCAAACGCGAGGGAGGACTTCCCAGAGCCGGACAGGCCGGTGATAACCACCAATTTGTCGCGAGGGATGTCCAGATCGATGTTTTTCAGATTGTGGGTGCGGGCACCCCGGACGAAAATGGTATCCACTACGTGCGAAAACCCCTTAACTTGGATCGCCTTTTTTGTGGACGGTCAAAAAAGGCGGGAGGGAAACCCGCCAATATACCACGCTCCGACAAAAAGAGGTGGTGTTCGCGAAAAAGTGTGGTTATGGTTTATGCTTACGGGTCGAGCTTCTGCTTTTTGCGTATGGTTTCCGTCCGGCGGCTTTTCAGTAACTTCCCAATAACTCTTTAGTAACTCTCTAGTAACTCTATTAGTAGGAACAGACCTTGACAGCTATCGACAAAGCACCCATTTCCTATCCCGGTGCCCGGGTTCCCGATCGCCAGCGAAGCGTGGAGGCCCAAGGCGTTCGCCTGGCGGTCTACGAATGGGGCGATGCCGATGCGTCGCCCCTATTGCTGGCCCACGGCGGTTTTGATTTTGCCCGTACCTTCGACGTATTTGCACCTTTGTTGGCCGATGCGGGTTACCGGGTGGTCAGTTGGGACCATCGCGGTCACGGCAATTCCGAACACGCAGAACTTTATAGCTGGCAGGCCGACGAGCGCGATTTACTGGCGGTAGCCAATTCCGTCAGTCCTGGGCCATTTCCCGTGGTGGGGCACTCCAAGGGCGGCTCCATGTTGGCTCACATTATTCAAGCCCTACCGCACCGCTTCAGTCGTTTTGCCTCGGTTGACGGCCTGCCGTTCCGCCAAACACCGCCGGACGTGGCCAATCGTGAGCGCACCGCCAAGCTCCGCGAAAAAGTGGTCAAATGGCTCGACGAGCGACGCCGTGCGCACGACATGTCCCGCCGTCCCGGAAGCCCCGAGGAACTCGCGGAACGGCGCGCGGCCATGAATCCGCGGCTCAGCCGGGAATGGCTGAAATACATTGTGTATGCCGGCGCCCAGCAGTCCCACGATGGCTGGCGCTGGAAGTTGGATCCCTCATTGCGCATGGGTGGTTTCGGTCCCTGGCGTTCACGCTGGGTGACTGATCGCCTGCCTGGCTTTCCAATTCCCCTGCTCGGCTTGTTTGGTACCGAAAACGAGCCCATGGGTTGGGGCGTGGATCCCCAGGCCCTGCGCAAGTACCTGCCGCGTACCGCCCGAATCGAGGTGCTCCAGGACGTGGGCCACTTCATCCACATCGAACGTCCCGAACAAACGGCCCAACTGGTGTTGGAGTTCCTGCAAAATGACTGACACTCGCTATCTCACTCACGGTCGCATACAACTGGCACTCCATACCCTCAAACCCTCCCGCGGCCCTGTATTGTTGCTGCTGCACGGGCTGGGGGAGCATTCGCCCGGCGGCCTGCCGCCAGAGTACCAGGCGTGGCCTGGCGCCGTGTACGCACTGGATTTTACCGGGCACGGCCAGTCCACGGTTCCGCGCGGTGGCGGGTATACGGCGGAACTCATGCAAGCCGACGTGGATATTGCCCTGGCTCACCTGGGGCCAGCCACCGTGGTGGGGCGCGGTCTGGGGGCGTATGTGGCGGTGCTGATAGCCGGCGGCCGGCCGGAACTGGTACGCGGCGCCATACTGCGCGATGGTACCGGTTTGGCCGGTGGGGCTCCCGGTTCTTCGCCTTATATCGGCTTCCCCGAGCCAACCCACATCACGCCGCCGGACCCCTTCGCCATCGTGGAACTGGCCACCGACGTGCGGCCACCGGACTACATTACCGAGTTTGTCCGTCTGGCGGCCGAATACTCCGCTATCTCGCGCCCCATCTCGGTGTGCGCCAGCGAAAGGGCTCCCTGGGTCAACGCGGTGGTCGCCGAAATCGGGGTGGAAGTCACAACCGTGGAAGAAGCGCTGAACTTCTATGCGGCGCAAGCGCCTGACGAATAGATGAGTTAAACCCAAAAAATGCGCTGTGTTCCGGGGGGAAGGCCTGAGCTATGAGTGACAAGGAATTGGCAAATAAAAGCGCCCCATTAGCGCGAAGAGCTGGGAACGCGCAACGCCTTGAAGCCCCCGGCAGGACTCTTCCCTTGTTTTTACTCTTCACTTCATTGCTATTGGTTGCGTGTGGCAAGAGCGACGATGACGACCCCGTGGCGTCATCATCGTCAACCATGAGTGATCAGGGCAGTGAGGCTGGGGACCCGGTTACCGTGTCCGGCAAAGTGCGCTATGAACTAGTACCTCCCTTTCCAAATTGCAGCGGGCTCGATTACGCCAGCGCCGAGTTGCGGCCCATTCGCGGCGCTACCGTGCACTTGATTGACGCCAACAGCAGCGAATTAATTGACTCCGATTTAGCGACCGAATCGGGCGACTACGCATTGCAGAGCACCGCGCAACGGGAAGTATTTGTGCGCGTCAGAGCGGAGTTGAAACAAGTGGGTAGTCCGGCCTGGGACGTGGATGTGCGAGACAACACCAGTAACACCAACACAAGCTTGGGAAGCCGGCCGCTCTATGTGGTGGATAGCAATTCCTTTACCATGGGGGACAGTGATCAGGTTCGAAATTTTACCGCCGCTACCGGGTGGGATGGGGCAAGTTATTCGGGCTACCGTGCCGCAGCGCCATTCGCAATTCTGGACACGGTTTACGAAGTCATGTTACTGGTTTTGGAAGTCGACCCGGCGGCCCAGTTTGCGCCGCTGGACATATTCTGGAGCACGAACAACTCCACGTTTCGGGCTGCCAGCCTCAACACGGGAATCAACAGCGGAGCGATAGGAACTTCCTTCTACGTTCCGCAACTTAACTCTCTGTTCCTGCTCGGCATGGAGGATGATGATACCGAGGAATTCGACCGCCATGTGATTGCCCACGAATGGGGGCACTACTTTGAAGACAACTTTTCACGTTCCGACAGTGCCGGTGGACCTCACAGCCTCGGGCAGCGGCTCGACATGCGTCTCGCGTTCAGCGAGGGTTGGGCCACGGCATTCTCGGGAATGGCGCTGAACAACCCTCGGTTTTGCGATACCGTTGGTTCCCAGCAGAGGATGGGTTTTGGAATCCATATGGAGTACGACCAGTTTGGACCAAGTGGCTGGTTCAACGAGATATCTGTGCTGTCGATTTTGTACGATCTATGGGATACCCAAGTGGATGGCGCCGATGTGAGCAGTCTGGGTTTTCAACCCCTGTTTGACGTCTTGGTTAACGAACAAGCTGAGACGTCGGCTTTTGCCAGTGTGTTTAGTTTCATGAAGGCACTCAAGGCTCGCAATCCCGAACAGGCCACATTTATCGATAGTTTATTGGCGCAACACAGTATCAATGGTCCGGGGCTTGATGCTTATGGTAGCAACGAAACTAACGATGCCAGTGCGCCCGATGTGCTGCCCATTTATACCGACATTATTCCCGATGGCACGCCGGTTACCTTGTGCGCCAACAGTCAGTTCGATGGCGGGTACAGCGGCAATAAGCTCTCGGAATACCGTTACCTCCGTATGCTGGTGACGAACCCGGGTTCCTATATATTTTCAATCAGCACCCAGTCGCCAGCGTCCCCGCTGCCGCCGCCAGGATTTGATTGTACCGACCCGGCCAATGCCGGCGATCCCAATAACTTCCAACACAGCGACCCCGACTTTCTGCTGGTGCGCCGTGGGCAGGTCGTTGCAGCGGGCCAGAGCTGTACCGCCAATAGCGAAGTTACAACGGCTGACGATCTGCCGGCTGGTGACTACGTGATAAGCCTGCTTGAATTTCGTTACGCGGATGGTAATACGCCACCGGATTTTCCGGAACAAAGCTGCTTTGAAGTAACCGTGAGTCCGGGCGCTTAACGAGTGAGGTGTGAAATGATCAATGTAAGCGCAAACATTCTGGCGGCCGGCTTGCTGCTCTTGTCTGTCCCGGTTTTAGTCGCTTGCCAAGAGTCCGAGTTGACCAACCCGAGAGTCGACGTCGCCAGCGCTACCGCGACGGACAATCACGATCTTGCCGAACTGCCATCCGCCATTCGCGGTAAACCGAGTGCGCCGATCAGCGTCGAATATGTGATCGAGGGAACGCCGGTTGCCGGCCAAACGGTGGAGCTTGAACTCACTTTTACCAACAGTCATGACGGATCGTCGATTTACGTCAGTTACCGGAGCGCGGACGCCGACGCACTGAGCTTTGTTACAACACCGGCCGAGAAAATGCCAATTATCATGCACAAGGAAAATGGCCGGGGAAAAGGAAAGCACCGCCTGCGGTTGGTTCCCCGCAAGGAAGGCCGGCACTACCTGAACGTGCTGATGGAACTAGAGACCGAAATGGGACAGCTCGTCAAGTCCACCTCCATTCCTATTGATGTGGCCAGTCTCGGCGCGCAACTCCAGAACAAACCAGATCGGCAAACACCGCAGCGCGACGTGCAAGTGGACTCTGAAGGCGAAGCGATCATTTCCATGCCGGCTAGGGAAGAATGACTTTAAGTGTGGTTTCGTAAAGTAAGTGGTTTCGTAAAGGAAACTACCCCGCGAACCCAGCACCCGTTGAGGGAATGCAAAGAAAAATCAAGGAATTGCCTGTCTAACTAGTTTCCATCCTGAAATGACATCCCTGTCATTTCGCGCCACTTGTTCCAAGGAAAGGCAAAGAAAAAGTGCGATTTTCTTTGCTCGCAAAATCAAGCGCTCAGGCGCTCGATTTTGGCGGTGCATCCTTGCACCGCCCGTCCACAAACGGCGTTTCTGGACGGGCACTAACTAATCAAGTGTTTGTTGCGCGGAAATATTTTGGCGCGACCAATTGATTGCCTCAATGCGATTGGCCACATCTATTTTTTTATAGATGTTGTACAGATGGGTTTTAATTGTATGCTCGCTCACGGCCATGGCTTTGGCCATGGCCGCATTGGTGGCGCCATTTTCCAACAATGTCAGAATTTCCTTTTCCCGCTTAGTGAGCAACTCCGGCGCTTTGATATTGTGCTTGGGCGCCCGGCGGTTACGTTCCAAATAGGCGTGCAACAGCCGGCGTGGTACCCAGAAATCGCCTTTCAACAGTAACTTCAGTCCGTCAATAATCTGCGGCTGTTCGGTGTTGCGGAAAAAGAAACCGCGTACACAGGGCCACTCCAGGAGGGATTCGTGGAGACTGGATGGTTGAGTGTTATACAGCGCGACCGGCGGGATAGGCCCCTGATTTTTGATGTTGAGCCAATCCTGGATGCGATTGGGGGTATAACAACTGCAATCAATCAGAATAAGGGGGCGCTGTTCGACGCTTTCGTCATCGTTGAGGTGTCGGGTGACACAGGATTGGTCGAGCGCCTGGCTGAGAGTTTCCGCGAACTCCTCCGGTGCATTTCCTTGATCGTTGGAAAACACGGCAATTTGGTGCAAGTGGTGATTCATACTTAAGGATTCCACCGTCGTTGTACAAGTCCCTTGACAGGATCAGCAGATCGACCTTACAAATGCCGACTACAGGCTCGGAAGAATAAATGTAGAGCTTGCCCACTGCAACTGGCTTGTCTCGGATCGAGCTGATTTTCCCTTATTTCGCCGATTTTTCGCGGCTGTTGCCGGGCAAGGTCCTAAACTGAGCCGTGTAGTTGCCCCGCCGGTAGGTTAAAATGCCCGGCTTTTCCGCTCCCGTAGAGTTAGATGCGTGATTGATCCCGCCTTTCCGAACCAACTTCGCAATGTTATCGCCCTGGCCCTGTTATATGCCTTTCGTATGCTGGGGCTGTTTATGGTCCTGCCGGTGTTGGTGCTCTATGCGGACGACTATCGCCACAGTAGCCCCTTGCTGCTGGGTGCCGCGCTGGGCGCTTACGGCCTTAGTCAGGCTTTGCTGCAAATCCCCTTTGGTATGTGGTCCGACCGCTGGGGTCGCAAACCCGTCATTGCCATCGGCCTCCTTGTATTTGCCCTCGGCAGCGTGGTCGCGGCCATGGCCGATTCCGTGTACGGTCTGATCCTGGGACGTTTTCTCCAGGGTGCCGGAGCCATCGGCAGTGCCCTGATGGCCATGGTGGGGGATCTGACTTCGGACCAAAATCGCACCAAGGCTATGGCCGGCATAGGCGCATCCATCGGCCTGGCGTTTTCAGCGGCCTTGGTGCTCGGACCCTTGATCAGCCAATTCGGCGGGCTTTCCGCGATTTTTTGGCTGACCGCGGGCTTTGCTACGGTCGGGCTGGTTATTTTGGGTGCGGCTCTTCCCAGTTCCGGTCGCGGAACGCGATTAGAAGTGAGTACTAACCAATCATCGATTATCACAGTGCTTCGCAATCGGGATTTATTGCGTTTGGATTGGGGCATTTTCACCCTGCATTTCGTTTTGATGGCCAACTTTGTGGTACTTCCGGTGTTACTGCGCGATGTGGTGGGCTTGCAGGGCGATCGACACTGGCGGGTATATCTACCGCTTCTGGCGGGCGCTTTTGTGCTTATGTTGCCCTTTATGCTGTTCGCTGAAAGGAAGCGCCAGGTCAAGGCCGTGTTCCTGGGCGCGGTCGCTCTGCTGGGCCTCATGCAGTTGATGCTCCTTTGGGTCTATTCGGAGCCGCTGGGCCTGCTGATCTGCCTGTTCCTGTTTTTTGTTGCCTTCAACCTCCTGGAGGCCAATCTGCCCTCGCTAGTCAGTAAACTGGTAACCCGAGGTCTGCGGGGTACCGCCAATGGCGTTTACTCCACCAGTCAGTTTACCGGGATTGCCTTGGGCGGGGTGCTGGGAGGGGCCGTATTGGCTTGGGGCGGTCCACCCGCGGTGTTCGCCGTGTGCTCCCTGTTTGCTGCGATCTGGTGGGTCGTGGCCTTGTTTATGTCCAAGCCCCCGCAGTTAACCAGTCTCGTGGTATCCCTCGAGGGCCGGGACCAGCAACGCGCCTTGGCGCAGTTGCTCCAGCTTCCCGGTGTCGCTGAAGTGGATTGGCTGGAAGCGGAGCGAGCGGCGCGCTTGAAGGTTGACCGGGCCGTATTCCGGGAAGAAACCATCACCGAGTTGGGGACTGGCTAACTGAGAGCGGGAAATATTGACAAAGCACTTGACCCGGCGGCGACGACGCGCCATGTTATTCATTTTTGCGGTAATGGCTGATCGTTTCGGTGGATATGTGTACAGTATCGTCAACTTAGGCCGTACATCGTCAGCTCAGGCCTGCTCAGTTCAGCTCCTACAACGCAGGCACAACAGGCGATCAGCAAGTAAATGATTAGAGAGTAACCATCAGATCAGATTCAGGAGAAAGCTATGGCTCGGGGAATCAACAAGGTAATTTTGATCGGTAATTTGGGTCAAGACCCAGAAACCAAGTACACGCCCAGCGGCACGGCGGTGACCAATGTCAGTCTGGCCACCACCGATTCATGGAAGGACAAGCAAAGCGGGGAGCAACAGGAGCGCACCGAATGGCACCGCCTGGTGTTTTTCAACCGCCTGGCGGAAATTGCCGGGGAATATCTGCGCAAGGGCAGCAAGGTCTATGTGGAAGGCAGGCTACAAACCCGCAAATGGCAGGATCAGAGCGGCCAAGACCGTTTCATGACCGAGATTGTCGTCAACGACATGCAAATGTTGGATAGCCGTGGCGGTAGCCAGGCGGACAACAACTACAGTGCGGCGCCACCGCGCAACCAGCAGCCACAACCGGCGGCCCAAAACCAGAACCCGAGTACGGCCCAGCCGCAACCGGGCATGGACAGCTTTGACGACGATATTCCTTTCTAAAATCAGCATGAGTCTAGGGCGGCAGGGTGGGGGCTTTTGCCGCCGCATGGTTTGGACCTTGAACGAGCCTCATGGAAAGAGCGTCATGAAGAACACAAGCTCGACTTGTACTAAGATGGAATAATAAATAAACAACCAAAATAAGGATACATTTCATGAGCGATATCTATCAGGCACCTTCCTCTCAGTTGACTCAATCCGCGGCTACCGATTACGGTTCCTTGGAACGGGGCATCGCCGGTGATTACGAATTCACCATTGGCGATACGCTGTCCGAGGCGTGGTCAAAAGTTAGTGGCAAAAAGCTTACCGTCTTCCTGGCGGCCCTGCTGTATTTTATTTTTCTCATGGTGATAACGTTTCCCCTGCAATTCGCTCTGGGAGCACTGGGCTATTTATCCGAGGGCGTGCCAACTTCCACCGGTGTCGCCGCCAGTTTCGTTGTGCAATTAATCGTAATGGCGCTGACCCTGCCCCTGGCCGCCGGGTTTATGATGATGGGCATCAAAGGATCCGTGGACGAGCCGATTAGCCCCGGGATGATTTTTCAGTACTACGGTAAAACGCTGCCTCTCCTGGTGACCAACCTGCTCATGATGTTCCTCTGTCTGATTGGCTACCTGCTGCTTATTCTTCCCGGCCTGTATTTAACCTTCGCCTATGTGCTCGCTATTCCGCTGGTAGTGGATCGGGGCCTGGGGCCTTGGCAGGCTCTGGAAACATCGCGCAAAGCGGTTACCAAGCGGTGGTTTTCCGTATTTTTCCTCATGATCATTCTCGGTGTATTAATGGTGCTCGCCGTGATTCCGCTGGGCATAGGCATGATTTGGGTCGGTCCGCTGATGATGTTGTCCCTGGGCATTCTGTATCGCAATGTTTTCGGCGTGGAATCCGTGTCGAAATAATCTGAACAGTTGACGTGACTATTCAAACCCAGGTTCTGGTTGAAACGCCGGAGAACATCGACTTGCAGGCAGTGCCTGCGGGATTGGTGCCGCGGATCCTCGCCTATAGCATCGACTTGATCATCAAGGTCATTGTACAGATGGTATTGGCCATGGTGCTTTTTTTCATGGGCCTTGCCGGCATGGGCATTTTGTTGATCTGTTATTTTTTGCTGGAGTGGTTTTACCCGGTGTTCTTCGAAATGTTCTACGGCGGTCAGACGCCTGGCAAGAAGCAGTTGGGGCTGGTCGTGGTTCATGACGACCTTACGCCCATTGCCTGGGGCACCTCCATCATTCGCAATCTGCTCCGGGCAGCGGATTCGCTGCCGCTGTTTTATTTTTTCGGCCTGTTCTCCATGTTGCTGACCAAACACTTTCAGCGCCTGGGTGATCTCGCTGCCGGTACCCTGGTGATTTACCAACAACCGGAAGCGCGAGCGCGTCAATTGCCCGAGGTGGATGCGCACCCACCGCCCGCGGCACTGGATCGGGACGATCAGATTGCCATCATCGGTTTCACTCATCGCCACGAACAGATCAGTGGAGACCGGCAACAGGAATTGGCCGATATCCTTGCGCCGATGTTGCCGGTGGAAGGCCGGCACCGGATAGCCTATTTGCACGGCATTGGACGCTGGTTGCTGGGGGGGCAATGAAGCAACAGGATTTTGTCCTCGCCAACGAGGCTCAGTGGCTGGAACTGGAAACGCTGCTGAACGCGGTGGAACGCAAACCGAGGCAAGCGAAGGACTACGCCGCGCTTCCCTCCGCCTATCGCCACGTCTGTCACCACCTGGCTCTGGCCAAGCATCGACGTTACAGCCTTCACCTGATCGATCGCCTGAATCGCATCGTGGTTGGATGTCACAACCTGTTGTACTCCGACAACGCGCGTTTTCGCTATCGTTGGTTGCGTTTTTTTATGGTGGATTTCCCCCGTGCTTTGCACCGCAACCGAGTCTACGTGCGCTGGGCGACCTTTCTGTTCTGTGCGCCGGCACTGGTCGTTGGCTTGTTGTGCTTTTTCAATCCAGACATGGTGTATTCGGTCATGGCCGGCGAACAGGTACGCAGCCTGGAGGCAATGTACGATCCAGACGCCCGGGTACTTGGGCGCGAGCGGGAGTCGGACACGGACCTGGCCATGTTCGGCTTTTACATTTACAACAATATTGGCATTGCCTTTCGGGAATTTGCCGGCGGTATTTTCTTTGGTATCGGAACGCTGTTTTTTGTCATCTACAATGGCATTTTTCTCGGCGCGGTATTCGGTCATCTAACCCAGATGGGCTATAGCTCAACCCTGTACCCCTTTGTTATTGGTCACGGCGCTTTTGAGTTAACGGCCTTGGTGCTGGCCGGCGCGGCGGGTCTAAAGGTTGGGGCGGCGCTGGTGGACCCGGGGCGACTAACCCGTTTGGCCGCCTTGCGCGCGGCAAGTCGCGATGTGGTGCCGATTGTCCTCGGTGCTACCGCCATGTTGTTGATTGCGGCATTTCTGGAAGCCTTTTGGTCGTCCAAGGCGAGCTTGCCCATAGCGGTTAAGGTGGCTGTTGGTTTCGTATTCTGGATCATGGTTCTGGGTTATCTAACCTTTGTTGGGCGGCACTATCGGCATGGACCTTAATTGTCATGGATCTTAGCCGCATCTGCATTGAGCCCCGGTTGCGCAATCCCTGGGAGGCGATTGATCTGGGCATTGCCATGGCGCGGGCCTGGTGGCTGCCCTTGCAACTCAGTTGGTTAATCCCCAGCGCCATCGTCTACCTCATTGCGTGTCTGATTTTTCCCGACCCCGCTTGGGTAGCGTTACTCGTGACCTGGTGGCTGGCTCCGTTTTGGGATCGCTTTCCGCTGATGCTGGCCAGCCGCGCCCTGTTCGACGAGCCTTTGACAGTGCGTGCGGTCTGGCGGGAATGGCGCACCGTGTTTAAAACCGATTGGTTCGCCTGGTTGACCTGGCGGCGTTTCAGCCCCACCCGCTCATTTGACATGCCGGTCACGGTATTGGAAGCACTGCGCGGTGAACAGCGCAGCCGCCGCTTACACGTATTACACCGCGCATCTTCCAGCGCCGCCTTTTCCCTGACGTTTATTTGCTTCTGCTTTATACCCCTGATTGTACTGACCTGCTGGTTGCTGGCGGCATTGATGGTGCCTCAGGGCGTGGAATTTCAACGATCAATGAATGCGCTGGTTGAGAGTTCATGGTGGGCGCGAATATCCAACACTATGTGGTATCTCGCCCTGGCGCTGGTGGCACCCTTCTATTCGGTCGCGGGCTTCGCCCTATACATATCGCGCAGAATAGAGCTTGAGGGTTGGGATATTGAAATTCGCTTCCGTCATCTGGCCGAGCGTTTCGGTCAATCAAAAAACAAAACAGCGGCGGCGAGTCGTGTTGCAACAATAGTGTTGCCGCTGCTCTTGCTCGCGGGAAGCGGGGCTGCCCCCCCGCCGGTTCATGCACAAGACGTAGCGCCGTCCGGACCCGCGTTCGAGGCCAAGCAAACCATCGTTGAGGTGTTGGAAGGCGAGGACTTCAACAACAAAAAAATAGAGAGTGGTTGGCGCCTTAAAACCAAGGACAGTGAGGCAGGCTTTCCCGATTGGTTAATCTGGGTGTTCGATGCACTGGAAACCTTTTTCCGTTGGTTCGGACCGTTGTTTGAATTTATCGGCTCGTTGTTGGCGGCCGTACCCTATTTACTGTGGATGGTGTTGATTGTGGTGCTTGCCTACGTTGTTTACCGGTTTCGCGATGCGCTGGCAATAGTGCTCGGCGCGCGACCGACCAAGGCCGTAGAACACCAACGCCCCGAGGTACTGTTTGGTCTCGACCTGCGTCGGGAAAGTTTGCCGGAAGATGTGCCGGGCCAGGTGATGTCCTTGTGGCGTGGGGGCAAGCACCGGGAAGCGGTGGGCTTGCTCTATCGGGCCACTTTGTCCGGATTGATTCATCAATTTTCATTTGAATTCTTCGACGGCTACACGGAACAGGAATGCGCGAATTTGGTTCGCAGCGAAGCGGAAGGGCGGCTCAGCACATATGTTCAACGGCTGACCGCAGTGTGGCAGCACCTGGCCTATGCGCACCGAATGCCGGGCGAGGCGCAGGTAAGCGATTTGTGCAGCGAATGGCCGGCGTATTTCAAACAGGGGGCGCAAGGTGAAGGATAGCCGCTTGCCTTACATTTTCTTGGCAGTTCTCGCGTTGCCGCTGACCTATCTTGCCTTCACCTTGTTCGAGCGTTATGAGGAAGAAGTAGATCTGGGCTGGAGTTTTGAAGCGCAGCGAAATCCCTATCTTGCCGCGGAACAGTTTTTGGAACAGGTGGGTGCCGAAGTTGACAGCAGTTACCAACTCGATATTATCGATCAACTGTCCGCCGATGCGACGCTTTTTATTAGCGATGCCAACGCGGTACTCAATGCGCGGCGAGCCGATGCACTGGTGGGATGGATGAAGTCCGGTGGCCACGTCATTATTGCCGCCCAGATCTTGCCTGAGGGACAGCGAGACGTTTTCCTGGACCGGTTCGGCGTCACCAAGTATTCGGAACGCAATGCCGTTGATTTTTTCAATTTGAATGGCGAGGAGCCCGACGACGAAGAGACGGAGGAAGAACAAAAGCGGATCAGTGAAATACTTCGGGAGCAGAATGAAGAGCTGCAAGACACCCGCGCACGCGAACGCGAGAGGGAAAAACTGAAGGAAGAAGGAGAGCTCAACACGGTAGCGGATGAATTGAATTTTGAGGAAAGACGGTTTTCACCAGCGGATATCATGCGCCTGCGTTTCAACGACATGCAAAATGAAATCCGCGTCCTGTTGGACAGGGAAGAATACTTAAGACATGTAAGCATATACGAGGAGGAATACGTTGATATTTCCTCCGACGACGTATACCAAGGCGATTACGAACCTTTTTATTGGCAGGGCACTGAATCCGGTATCGGCTACATGCAGTTCGAAGTGGACGACGGCCTATTGACCGTGCTCAGCGATGCGACTATCTGGACTTCCGACCGTATTGGCCTGTTTGACCACGCTTATCTGCTGGCGCTATTGACCGAAAGTTCCGACAGCGTAATCTTTCTGTACGGCGCCGTAGTACCGGGACTTTTCGATCTCTTGTGGCAGCACTTTTTTGAATTGTGCATTGCTTTACTGCTGATTCTCACCCTGTGGCTGTTCTATCGGTCACGCCGCTTTGGCCCCATTCTGGATAGCTCGGAACTGGGCCGCCGGTCGTTTCGCGAGCATTTGAGTGCGGTGGGCGATTTCTTCTGGCGGCATCAACAACGCAATAGCATGCTCAATGCTGTTCGAGAGGCCATCTGGAACGAGCTGCGTGCGAAGCACTTCGCGGCGACCGGCTACAACGACCATGAGAAACTGGAGAAACTCGCGGAGCTGGTAAACGAAACGCCCACCGAATTATGCGAACTGATGACCGGGCCCGCTCCCGATGATGAATTCAACTTTTTTCAACATGTCAGATCACTACAAAAAATCAGGAAGCAGCTATGACGGAATCCATTGAAACGCCAACCTCGCTGAGCCAGCACGTCGCCGCGGCCAGTCAAAAGCTGAATCAGATTCGCGAACGCATCAACACCGTGTTGATCGGCCAGGAATCCGTGGTCGATCAAACCCTGATATCGCTGCTGGCCAACGGCCACGTATTGTTGGAAGGCATTCCGGGTTTGGGTAAAACCCTACTGGTTCGCACCCTGGCCACTTGTTTCGGTGGACAATTTAAACGCATCCAGTTTACGCCCGATCTCATGCCGGCCGACATTACCGGCCACGCCATGTATAACATGGCCGAAGGCAAGTTCAGAATTCGCAAGGGGCCGGTATTCACCAATCTGCTATTGGCCGATGAAATCAACCGCTCGCCGGCCAAGACCCAGGCGGCGCTACTGGAAGTGATGCAGGAAAAGCAAGTCACCATTGAAGGCGAAGGCCTTTCCCTCAGCTTGCCGTTCATGGTATTCGCCACCCAAAATCCCATCGAACAGGAAGGTACTTACCCTTTGCCGGAAGCGGAACTGGACCGTTTTCTGATGAAAGTGCTAATGGATTACCCCAGCCACGACAGCGAAATTGAGCTCACCCGGCAAGTATCCAAGGCCCCCGGGGACGACCTGCTAAAAGTAACGGACATCCAGCCGTTAATAAGCGCCGATGACGTCATCAAACTGCAACGCATCGCCAGCGGTATTACCGTGGACGACAATGTGATGGATTACGCCGTGCGTCTGGTGCGCGCTACGCGGGAAAGCACGGCCATCGTCAAAGGCGCCGGGCCACGCGCCAGCATCGCACTGGTAAAAGCCGCACGCGCCAATGCGCTGTTGCGCGGGGAAGAGTTTGTGTTGCCCGACGACGTCAAAGCCATGGCGCTTCCGGTAATGCGCCATCGCATCATTCTTGCCGCCGACATGGAAATTGACGGGCAGGATGCCGACAACGTGCTCAAGCAATTATTGGATAGTGTCGAAGCACCCCGCCGATGAGACCGAGTCGCCAGTTCATTGTTCTCCTGTGGGCGCTCGCCGGTCTTGCCCTGGTACTGGCGCTGTGGCGTCTCAACGCAGACACTACCGGTGCCCCGTTGGATCCGTCGCCATTCGCCCCGATGCAACTGTGGTGGAC
>JBBDIU010000055.1:0-5700 GCA_040880205.1 Cellvibrionaceae bacterium | reverse complement strand
GCATCTGAACGCTTCAGGCCACGCAGAGACGTATTGGTATTATTCAGAGGCTCCCCAGGACTTACCGATTGCAGCGACGGTAGCGAATGTCCGGGCAAAATTCAATGGTGGAGCTTATTCCCCGGCGGAACCGGCGAGCCTCAGGGTCTCTTCCAGCCAATCCTTCGCCTCCTGCAAGTCGGTGAAAATGGCAATGGGATTGCGATAAAGGTGCTTGCCGATTGCGGCGGTTGCCAAGCTGCCTTCCCTGTGTACCACGATGGCGATGGCTTTCAGCTTGGTGACCTGGTTCAAGACCCCATAGACCTCCACCGGAGCCAGGGAATAGTCTTCCTGGCGATCGATGATCTCTCCGTAGTCGCCCGGCATGGCATCCGAGATCAGGCGGTTGGCTTCGGTGGCGTTTTCCCGGTTTACTTCAACCCCGGCCTTGGCCCTCAACAGCACCAGATGATCACTCAGAATGGAGGCGATCATTATGGATGTCTCGATGGTTTTCATGATGGTGTGATCATCCGGGCAAATGGCGGCTTGATGGTTGGTGCATGCAACTATAAAGAAAAACCGCGCCCCACGCCTAACTTTACGCGCCAACGGCCTTACGGGGCCGGGAAAGCTTTAGAGACTAATCAGGGGCCATCCTGTACAATTCGCGCTCCCAAATTCCTCAACTTCCGACAAAGAGGCGCCGATGTTTGACGAGTCCCAGACCCTCGATTCTTTTGATCCTGATATTTGGCAGGCTATTCAGGAAGAAGGTCGCCGCCAGGAAGAGCATATCGAACTGATTGCCTCGGAGAACTATACCAGTCCACAGGTGATGGTGGCCCAGGGCAGCAAACTGACCAACAAATACGCCGAGGGCTATCCGCATAAACGCTATTACGGCGGTTGCGAATACGTCGACAAGGTGGAAATCCTAGCCATTGAACGAGCCAAGGTTTTGTTCGGGGCGGATTACGCCAACGTTCAACCGCACTCGGGCAGTCAGGCCAACGCGGCGGTGTATCAGGCCCTGCTGGCTCCCGGCGATACCGTGTTGGGCATGAGCCTGGATCACGGCGGCCACCTGACCCACGGCGCCAAGGTCAATTTTTCCGGCAAGCTCTACCATGCCGTCCAGTACGGCCTGAATACAGACACCGGCGAAGTGGATTACGACCAGGTTGAGCGGCTGGCCCGAGAGCACAAACCCAAAATGATCGTGGCGGGCTTCTCCGCCTATTCCCAGGTGATGGACTGGCAGCGCTTCGCCGACATCGCCAAGGGCGTTGGTGCCTACCTGATGGTAGACATGGCCCATGTAGCCGGTCTGGTCGCCGCGGGTGTTTACCCCAATCCGGTCCCGGTGGCGGATGTGGTGACCTCCACCACCCATAAAACCTTGCGCGGCCCGCGGGGCGGCGTGATTGTGGCCCGAGCCAACGAGGAGATCGAGAAAAAGCTCAATTCGGCGGTCTTCCCGGGCGGTCAGGGCGGACCGCTGATGCACGTGATTGCCGCCAAGGCGGTTTGTTTCAAGGAAGCCATGGGGGCCGACTTCAAGGTCTACCAGCAGCAAGTGGTAAAAAATGCCAAAA
This sequence comes from Cellvibrionaceae bacterium, assembly GCA_040880205.1. Classification (GTDB taxonomy): domain Bacteria; phylum Pseudomonadota; class Gammaproteobacteria; order Pseudomonadales; family Cellvibrionaceae; genus WACF01. Next base: position 4,120 of record JBBDIU010000055.1, on the reverse strand, counting down.
CCATGGCGGCCACCTTTATGGAGCGCGGCTTTAAGATCGTTTCCGGTGGCACTGAGAACCACCTGATGCTAGTGGACATGATCGGTCGCGAGTATACCGGCAAGGACGCGGACGCCGCTCTGGGGCGGGCCAATATCACCGTCAACAAGAACGCGGTGCCCAACGACCCCCGCTCGCCTTTTGTGACCAGTGGTTTGCGCGTAGGTACCCCCGCCATCACTACCCGCGACTTCAGGGAAGCGGAGACCCGCGAGCTGACCCATTGGATGTGCGACGTACTCGATGCTCTGGAAACGGACCAAGCCGAGTCGGTGATCGCCCAGGTGCAAGCCAAGGTCCTGGAAATTTGCCGGCGATTCCCGGTTTATCCGCAGTGATCGATAATCGCGAGCCCGCGAGAGTAGGTTGTAGATGGCGCGGGCGAGCTTCCCCAATGACCGGCTGTGCTAGAATCTTCTCCGAACTCGTTTCTGGAAGGCCCCATGCATTGCCCCTTCTGTAGCGCAGAGGATACCAAAGTCATCGATTCCCGCCTGGTGTCGGAGGGCGATCAGGTTCGCCGCCGTCGCCAATGCCTGTCCTGTCACGAGCGCTTCACCACTTACGAGTTGGCCGAGCTGCTGATGCCGCGGGTAATCAAAAGTGACGGCACCCGGGAGCCTTTCGACGACGCCAAGCTGCGGGCCGGCTTGCAACGTGCCTTGGAAAAGCGTCCGGTCAGTATCGAAAACATCGAATCGGCTATTAGCCGTATCAAACATAATCTTCAAGCCACCGGAGAGCGGGAACTGCCGTCGCGCACCATCGGGGAAAAGGTGATGGAGGAGTTGCGACAGCTGGATCAGGTGGCTTACGTGCGCTTCGCCTCGGTATACCGCAGCTTCCAGGATGTGGAAGAATTCCGCCGCGAAATCGACCGTTTGTCAAAGCACGCGGACTAGTGCTCCGTCAATGTCACCTTGAAGGAGCACTACCAACACCATGAATATCAGCACAGACGATTACCGGCACATGGCGGCCGCGCTTGGTTTGGCCAGGCGCGGTCTCTATACCGCCAGGCCCAATCCCATGGTCGGCTGTGTTCTGGTGAGAGAAGGCAGGGTCATCGGCGAAGGCTGGCATCAGCGGGCCGGCGAAAATCACGCGGAAATTAATGCCCTGGCCGCTGCCCGCGAGCGTGGCGAAAATCCGGCTGGCGCGACGGCCTATGTATCATTGGAGCCTTGTTGCTTCCAGGGGAAAACCGGTCCCTGCACTCGCGCGCTAATCGAGGCGGGGATTGGAAAAGTTGTTTTCGGGATGGAAGATCCCAATCCCAAAGTCTCCGGCACCGGCAATCGACAGCTGCGAGAAGCAGGCGTCGAAGTGCTGGGCCCGGTATTGGAATCCGAAGCGCGACTGATCAATCCCGGTTTCAACAAGCGCATGAGCGCGTGCTTGCCCTGGGTTCGCATCAAATTGGCCATGAGTCTGGACGGACGCACGGCCATGGCGAGCGGCGAAAGCAAATGGATCACTGGTCCCGCGGCGCGAACTGATGTGCAGCGTTTACGAGCCCGAAGTTGCGCGGTCATTAGCGGTATTGAAACCGTTTTGCGCGACGATCCTTCGCTGAATGTGCGCGCTGAAGAACTGAATTTGCCCGATGCGGAAGCCATCGCGCAACAGCAACCTTTGCGCGTGATACTGGATTCAACAGGGCGCTTGCCCGCCTCGGCGCGTGTGCTGGCGGTGCCCGGCAATGTTATTGTTGTTAATGGATCGCCACTGGCCGAGCCGTTGAAAAATACCACGGCCGCCGTGACTCACATCAATCTGGGAAACGGCGAGCAGCGCGTTGATCTGCGCAAGCTGTTGCGCTTTCTGGCGGAACAGCAGTGTAACGAGGTGTTGGTCGAAACCGGCGCGACCCTGGCCGGGCAGTTTTTGCAGCACGGCCTGGTGGACGAACTGATTATTTACATGGCCCCGAAATTGTTAGGTAGCAGTGCGCGGCCGCTGTTTGATATGCCGCTGGAAACTATGGCGGCGCAATTGGGTTTGAGAATTGCGGATATTCGTGCGGTGGGGCAGGATTGGAGAATTACCGCTACGGTTGATCCGGAGGCTTAGGTTGGGAGAGGATTATCTAGTGGGTCCCGAAGTTCCGTGCGTGGCCAGGAGTTCGGTGTTCACTGCTGTGACAAATCGGCTATCCTGCCGATTTGTCAAAACACAAACAAGCTCCAAACGGATTAGGAGCGCCTCAGGTTGGTATCATGTTTACAGGAATCATAGAAGCAGTCGGCCAAGTTGCAAAGATAGAACCTTGCAACGGCGATTTGCGATTGGAAATTAAAATCGGACAACTGGATTTGTCCGATGTAAAGCTGGGCGATTCCATCGCCTGCAATGGCGTGTGCCTGACGGCCACGCAACTCGGCGATGGTGGTTTTTGGGCGGATGTGTCTCAGGAATCCCTGGCTAACACTACCATTGAATCATGGCGCGAAGGCGACGACATAAACCTGGAAAAAGCGCTTACCGCCAGTTCGCGGTTGGGTGGTCATATCGTCGCCGGCCATGTGGACGGGGTTGGTGAAGTGCTGAAGCGAACGGCTGATGCGCGCTCCGAGCGTTTTGTGTTGCGCGCTCCCGCGGCATTGGCCAAATATATCGCCCGGAAGGGCTCGATCACGGTCGACGGTACGAGCTTGACAGTAAACAGCGTATCGGGCGCTGAGTTCGAGCTGAACATTGTGCCGCATACACTGGCGCACACTAATATTGGTCAGTATCAAGCCGGGCAAAAAGTAAATTTGGAAGTAGACTTGATTGCCCGGTATCTCGAACGGCTATTGTTAAGCCGAGACAAGGACATTAGCATGGAATTTTTAGTAGAACATGGATTTGCCGCCCTCGGAAGAGATGACGACTGAACCTCCCAGACGAACGGTAACTGGATTTATGGCGCTCAACTCGATTGAAGAAATCATCGACGACATCCGCCAGGGTAAAATGGTTATCCTGATGGACGACGAAGATCGTGAAAACGAAGGCGATTTAATCATCGCCGCCGAACAGGTGCGGCCCGAAGATATCAACTTCATGGCTACCCACGCTCGTGGGCTGGTGTGCCTGACGCTGACCGAAGAACGTTGCAAGCAGCTCGATCTGCCCCTCATGGTTCACGAGAACGGCGCGCGACATTCCACCAATTTCACCGTATCCATTGAGGCGGCCGAAGGTGTGACCACCGGTATTTCCGCAGCCGATCGCGCACGCACCGTGCGCACCGCCATTGCCCGGGATGCACGGCCCAACGATATCGTCCAGCCTGGCCACGTATTTCCAATTATTGCTCAAGCTGGTGGGGTATTGAGCCGGGCAGGCCATACCGAAGCGGGTTGTGATTTGGCGCGCTTGGCCGGTTACGAGCCGGCGGCAGTGATCGTGGAAATCATGAACGAAGACGGCACCATGGCGCGCCGCCCCGATTTGGAAAAATTCGCCGACAAGCACCAACTCAAAATTGGAACCATTGCCGATTTGATTCACTACCGGGCGGTAAAGGAAAAAACCGTTGAATGTATCAATGAACGCGAAATCGCAACCGACTTTGGCGGTTTTCGCCTACTGACCTATCGCGATATTCCCCGACAGGAAATTCACTTTGCGCTGATCAAAGGCAAAATTGATCCCCTTGAGCCGACTCTGGTACGCGTCCACGTCCTGGACGCCGCGCGGGATATTTTTACCATTCAAAAACCCGACGAAAAAGATTTCAAATCCTGGAGCTTCCACGATTCACTGCGCTACGTCGCCGACAAGGGTGCTGGAGTGGTGGTGCTGATTTGCCACAGCGATCCCGCCGCTACCATCGAAGAAAGCGTGGACTGGATGTTGTCCGGCAAGCAGGTGCGGCCCAGCCAGGACATGGTTTACCGGCAGATTGGTACCGGGGCGCAAATTCTCCAGGACCTGGGAGTCAAGCAAATGCGGCTGATGTCGGCCCCTCTGCGCTTTACTGCGATTTCGGGTTTCGATCTGGAGGTGGTGGAGCAGATTTCTTGTCCGCAGTGAGGGCGTGAGACGTGAGACGTGAGACGTGAGACGTGAGACGTGAGACGTGAGACGTGAG
>JBBDIU010000054.1:0-5715 GCA_040880205.1 Cellvibrionaceae bacterium | reverse complement strand
TCACCATTCACCATTCACCATTCACCATTCACCATTCACCATTCACCATTCACCACTTCGTTCATTGTTTCACCGATGCCGGCACAACTTCCAGTGTTACATCCACCTCACGCTCTTCCCCATCGCGCCAAATTTTGAGAGTGACGGCGCCGTCATTTACGTCGTGGTTCAAAATTACCTCTTGCAGGTGAATGGTGCGTTTTATTGGCCGGCCCGCAGCGGCGGTGATAATGTCGCCGCCAATGGGAAAAGCTTGACCGCCGGCCACCAGCGTATCCGTTGCGCCGATCAGTCCGGCTTCATCGGCCGGTCCGCGGGGGCTGACCTCACCCACAACAACACCGTGCTCGGGCATGCCCAATGCCTGACGCAGTTGAGTGGGATATTCTTCCATGCTGAGTGCGGCCGACAGGCCCAGCCGGGGACGTTCAATAATTTCCGCGGCTGCCGCTGCTACCCCGAATAATCCACCTGCCACGAGCTTGTCCATATTGTCCTTCAGCAAATTGACCGGCACCGCAAAGCCGACGCCCACAAACGCACCGGGGCCATGCGCCGAGGCGAGAATAGCGTTGCTGATACCGATAACTTCGCCTTTAGCGTTAAACAGCGGCCCGCCCGAATTGCCGGGATTGGTTGCCGCGTCACTCTGGATAAAAGGAATCTCCAGGCCCACCAAGCCCGGTTGTTCCCGCTCAATGGCGGAGATGATTCCGGCGGTAACCGTGGATTGCAAGCCGAAGGGTGAACCAATAACAATGGCTTGCTGCCCGGGTTCGACCAAATTCGAATCGCCCAGGCGAAGTGGTTCGACGTTGGGACGGTCGTCGGCGTTGACAAATTCCAAAAGTGCGAGATCGTAATCCGCCGTGGCGCCGCGTACCCGGACCGGAAATTCACGCTCGGGCTGATCGGTAAACGAAATGGTAATGGCGGCATCGGGCCGCAGCTCGAGGGACCCGTGTTCCACTTCCAGTGCCGCGGCGACCACATGGAAATTAGTGACAACCCGCCCGTGCCGGTCAACCACGAACCCGCTGCCACCGCCTCGATGTTCGCTTGGTTTGGCGCCGGGAAAGATGCGCACATTTCCCAGCGTGACGTGAACCGCCACCACGCTGGGGCCGAGTTCCCGAACCAATTTGACGATGTCGGCCTGTTCTTCGCCAGGCGAGCCGCTCCGAAATTCGTGAGCCGATATCTGCATCGCGAACATCAGAATGAGTAGCGCCGGCAAGCGGGAACCGATCTGTAACCAGGATCCTTGCAACGTCCGTTGCCCACCAAAGAATTCCATGGAGCGCCTCTAAACAGGCGAACTGGCAGAGACGCCAGGCCGCGACGTGGGACGAAATTAGCACGTCAGGAAGCAGTTCAAGAATCGGGCCATTGTGTCCGGCATGCGATATGGCGCCTGCCGTTAACGCTTGATGAGTTTGGCCAGCCGCTCGAAGGTCATTGCTTCAGGGCCGTGCCCTCCAAGCATGATGTAAAGTGAAAATGGGCTGTAGCGCAGCCAGCGCGGCGTTACGCGTCTGATGGTCCGAACAATCGTCACCAAACGCTGGTAATATTTTGCATCACTTTCGGACCATGGAATGTCGTGCAACGTTCGAAAGCGGGGATCCAGAAAGCCGAGGGTAAACAGACGAATCAGAGGATAAAACGTGCGCCGATAAATCCATTGCCACCAGGACTTGGGCATTGGCAGGTAGGGGATACGCGGTCCATACTTCATCATGTCCTCCAGCAGAAAGGCCACTGTTTCGTTGTAGTTCATCGTGTTGAAAAGCAAATTGTCAAAGTATGCTTCAAATTCCTCCAGATTCTTTTCCAGGCTCGAGCGGGGGATGTGAAACAGCAAGCAAAGCTGGATGTACTCTTCGAATACTTGCTCTTTCTTGGCTGCGTCGAGCGGATCCTTCATCTCCTCCCGAAAGCGAATAACAGCGGCGAGGAAGGTATCCGGTACCACGCGAAAGGTAGCAGGAGTCAGGGCATGGTACTGTGTCCCGTCCGGGCGCGACCCTTTAATGTGGGCGTGCAGTGCGCGCAGATTTTTGGCTTCCGTTTGGCTCTGTCTGCCTTGCTTGCCACCGTACAAAAAACGCATTAAAGAAAAGCCTGTTCTGAACAGCCGGCCCCAGGGTTCTTTTTTATAAACCGAATACTGCGCAACGGCAGCGCCCACGTCCGGGTGAGCCGCCTGCATCACCAGAATGGGGATGGAGAAGGGCGCTAGCGTTACATCAGAGAAAGTGTCCCAGAGAATAGAGCCGTGGCCGGGAGCGCGGCCAGGCTCACGGGGAAGAGGAGAGACAGGTTTGGTCATTCGTTGTCGGACATCGGTCAGGCGTGGGTGGGTCAGTCGCTCGCTGTAGTCAATCCCTGGTGATCAAGGCTCTTTTGAGTCCGCCGGCTTTGCCACCGCCTTTTTCACCCGGATTTTGCTGCCTTCAAGCTCCTTGCCATTGAGGTTCTTCATGGCGGCCTTGGCGTCTCCCTGATGCGGCATTTCAACGAAGCCAAAGCCCTTGGACAGCCCCGTTTGTTTGTCCAGAACCAAACTGCAGGATTGCACCGCGCCGTAGACCGCAAACAGTTCCCGCAGTTGTTGCTCGGTGGTGGTGCGAGCCAGATTGCGTATCAGTAGTTTCATGGAATCTCAATATTCAAATCGTTGAGAGTATAGCACTTTGAGCGGCGGCAAATGGGGTCTAATGGCGGCGGGACATTATCCCCGTGGGCTGTGCAATGAGGCCCAGTTTACCTCACAATCTCCGAAATCAGAGGAAAAATAGGCGGACTCATCGCTCAGTGTGATGGAGAAATCCATGGTCCGTTGCACCAGCTTCGCCAAGGCTTGTACGTTTTCCCAGGTCACCTGAATGACGGACACATCCAGCCCTACGAATTTTGACTTGTTTTGCGCCCACCAAATCCCTGATTTTGCATTGAAGCTGTAAACCTTGACCAACTCTGCAATACGGGTGGCCTTTTTAATTCGTTCAGGCGCGGGTTCACCTACATCAACCCACAGCGTCATTGTATTACTCAAGGACCGCGCCAGAATGTCGGGTTCGTCCGGTTCGCTGAGCCCTTTGCTAAATATCAAATTCTCATCGGCATTGAAGCAATAGGCCAGCACACGTACCATCATGCGCTCGAGCGTTTCCGAGGGATGCTGGGCGATGGTGAGATTCAGCGTGTCATAGTAATCGCGATTAAGGTCGGACAGCGCAATCCGGGCTTTGTAGATGGTTGGTTTTAATGCCACGAGTTTGGCCTTTTATTGTCGATGGGGTGTGCCGGCCCCGGAGTATAACAGTTCAGCCCACGCCGCAACGGTACTTGGCTTAAATGGTTCGCCAGCGCTTAGTCAGCGTGGCACAATGCCATTCGCTGACACCGTTATTAGTGCCGTTAGGGAATCGTAACTCGTGATCGCATGGCTGCAAGAGCACTGGATGGCCGTGGTGGTATGGCTGCTTCTGATTCTCCCGGTGGGCGGCTTTCTACTTGTCTCGGCATTGATTATGGCCTACGTCTATTGGCCCGGGAGTTTTTCGGAGATCGACCTCGCCCGATTCGACAACAAAAACGCGCATACAGTTGTCTTGGTCCACGGTGTAAAAGACGACCTCACCACCTGGGTCGCTCCGCTCAAGCGAATTTATGAGGAAAAGGCTTCCGAACACGAGGGGGCGGGCGTTATCGGCTTCGACTGGAGTGCCTACGCTCAAAGTTCTATCACCTGTGCGATCAATGGCAGGCGCATCGGTCGACAGATCGGCCAACGCATGGCCGCTAGTAATACAGCCAATAGCATTCATCTTATCGCCCACAGCTGCGGCGCGTTTGTGATCTATGGCGCCTGCGAGGCAATAAAGGAAGCGCACAACCCTGTGGTCGTGCAAACTACCTACTTGGCTCCCGTTTCCGTTCACGGCCTTTCGTGGAATTACGGCATTAATCACTTCGGCAGCTGTGCCGATTACAGCGAAGCCTACGTCGACGGGGAAGACGGCGTGCCCGGTAGCAACCGCCTAATTCCCAATACCCATACCTATGATGTAACCGATGTCAGGAAGCAGTCCGGTAGCGAGGTTTCGCCCCACCTGTGGCCGATTGCATATTACGGCCAATTGGTCGCTGATGGCAGGGCGCCACGGTATTGGCATGACCAGGGGTTGAAAGTACGCAAGCCCGCGGGTGAATTGGAAAGAGTTGACGATGAAGACCATTAAGGACTGAAGCAGTATCGTTTCCTGTTTCTAATCAGGAAACAGTCCCGGTATAAAAAATACCGACAGGGTCGACCAGATTTATCAAGAAACATGACGAACCGTCATGACAGCAGTGTTCAATCTAACATAACACCTTCCGGGGGTGTGTATGATAAATTATGTTTGAGTTACTGGTAATTGCCACCCTCGTGGGCGCGGTCATCCTCTGGTTTTATATGCTAGCGGTAAAGGACTTGGCTCTGGCCTCCGCCAAGCGCCATTGCAAACAAATGGATGTGCAATTCCTGGATGGCAGCGTGGTACTTGCGGGCGTGAAATTAACCCGCGGCAGCTCCGGTTCAATCGCACTGGCGCAACGTTTTGAGTTTGAATTCACGGTGACTGGTGAAAAGCGTTACCGCGGTGAAACGCTTTTTGTAGGCAAACGCCAAATCAGCATGCAATTGGAGCCCCACGTGATTGACAGTTAGGATGCGGCCCTCTAGCATCAAATGCCCGCTACTACCTTCCCAAACCCCAAAGTGCTTCCATTCTTGTTCATTGTTCATTGTTCATTGTTCATTGTTAACTGTTCGCGTCGCGCAAGGATTCTCTTAATAAGCCAAGCGAAAACGATACCGGCCACCATTACCCCGTTGGCCAGGATGCTGGTGTAATAGAGATCAAAAGGCAGGGATACATCAATCCAGCCTTTGCTCACCGCAACCGTCCAGGCGGTAAACGCCAGAGTGCCGGTAATGCCCACCCAGGGCACCATTGCCCGTAAAGAAGACGCTCGAAAGCCGCCGGCAACAAACGCTATCCCGAACAAGCCCAGCAAGCCGCCGCTGAACAGCGACACCAGAATGGTGGCGTAATCCTGCAGGGTTTGCGTATCCGCGTTCAGAATGTAGAGGGCACCAGCCATCATCAAAATGCTGCTGAGCGTGGCCAGGCCAAACGCCACTCGAAGGTAATGGCGGTCGCTGGCCGCGGGGCGCAGAAAGCGGCGGTAGATGTCATTGATGGAAACCGTTGCAATCGCATTGATGCTACTGTCGAGCGAAGACATGGCTGCCGCCAGCGCCGCCGCAATCACAATGCCGGTGAGCCCGATCGGCAGCTCGCGAAGGATAAACCACGGCAATATTTGCTCAGCCTTGCGGGTGCCGTCCAACATTTCCGTAACCTCGGGTGCTGGGAACTGGAGGTAGAACACATAGAGCGCGGTGCCCAGGAACATGTAAAACGCCCAGATTGGCAAGCTGGCCAACACGCAGATCCACACCGCCTTGCGCGCCTCGCGGTCGCTGCGGGCAGCAACGTAACGCTGCACCACATTCTGGTTGGTGCCGTATTCAGTAAGCCAACTGACCAGCCCAAGCACCAACATCATCGTGCCGGTTTTGTTGAGCATGGAGAGATCCCTACTCAACGGTAGCGTTTCCCCGTTCTGGCAGTCCGCGTACGACAACTTGCCGTGTTCGCT
>JBBDIU010000053.1:0-5793 GCA_040880205.1 Cellvibrionaceae bacterium | reverse complement strand
GAAAGCAGCGGGATTGATGACAATGTAATTGACGTCCTCGGTGGCGGCGTCGTGAATTCGGTCAACCAGTTCGTACTCCGCGTTGCTCTGCAACACCTGCAAATGATGGCCGGCTTCCAGGCACAGATCGGTCAGGCGCCGGTTAATATCATCCAGGGTAGTGGCGCCATAGATGTCGGGCTCCCGCTTGCCGAGCAAATTCAGGTTGGGGCCGTGTAATACCAGGATGGTTGCCATGGTGATTTCTCACGCGATTTTCAGGTAAAGGGTTGCCGCAAGGGAGCGACCGGAAGTGTGCCGCAAAAGCGCCACACTGTCCACGACGCGCCTGCGCAAACGGGCGAGGATTTCAGATGCCGGTTTCGGCAAGTTGCGGCGCGTTCGCCGCGCGCTCCATGGCTTCGATGACGATGGTCGGAGTCAGCAACTGGGGCAGTATTTCCGCCGGGGCGTTGGGATCGGCGGGAAACATCAGATAGGTGGGAACTCCCACCCGTTGATATTGGTGCAGCAACCGAGTAATGCGCGGATCCTCGTTGGTCCAGTCGCCTTTGACCATGGCGACATTCAAGTCTTCCGCCTTGCGCTTAACCGCCTCTCGACTGAGTGCGACCCGTTCATTGGCGTGGCAGGTTATACACCAGGCCGCGGTCAGGTTGACGAACACCGGCCGCCCGTCGCGGCGCAAGTCGGAAACCAATTCGGCGGAATAAGGCTGCCAGGTTTTGTCTTCGCCGATGCGGTCTGCACTGACGGCCAGGCCCAATGCGGATACAACCGAGGCGAGCATCCCAGCATAGACCAGGGCCTTGGCGAGTTTGGACAGCGGTTTTTTCTGCATCAGCCACAAGGCGAAGGCGATTGCCACCGCACCCACGATTACCGCCGCCGCGGCATCGATACCAGTCTGACGCCCGAGCACCCAGAGTAGCCAGACCGCGGTCAGATACAGCGGAAAGGCCAAAAACTGTTTCAGCGTCTCCATCCAAGGTCCGGGTTTGGGCAGCTTGCGCGACAAAGCAGGGCTGTAACTGAGCGCCAGAAAAGGTAGCGCCATGCCCAGCCCGAGCGCGGCGAACACCGCCAGGGCGACACCGGGGGGTTGGGTCAGCGCCACGCCGAGTGCCGTGGCCATAAAGGGTGCGGTGCAGGGGCTGGCTACAACCACCGCCAGGACACCGGTGAAAAACGACCCTTGCACCCCTCGCCGGGTGGTCAGGGATTGGCCCATGCCCATCAGGCTGGTGCCGAACTGCACGAACCCCGACAGACTCAAACCCATCACTAAAAAGAGATAGAACATAAAGGCGACAAAGATTGGCGATTGGAGCTGTTTGCCCCAATCCGCGTCGCCTCCGGCGGCCCGAATACCGAGAATAATGCCGCCGATTACCAGGAAGGATGCGACCGCTCCGGCCGTGTAGACCCAGCCATGAAGTCGGTGGCTGTGGTCCGAACCGCTAGTCGACATCAGGCTCATGGCCTTGATCGACAGTACCGGAAATACACAGGGCATCAGGTTGAGGATGACCCCACCAAGCAGCGCCAATAACAGGGTATAGCCGAGAAAGGGCGTGGTGCCCGCCGAGCCGCCGCCACTGAAACCGCCACCGGTCCCAGGTGGTTCTGGTTTTGCCGTAATGACGGCGATCGGGGTGGCCGAGCCGTTTTCCACATTGACCTGATAATTTTCCGTGTAGGGCGGGTAACACAGTCCCGCATCGGCGCAGCCTTGTGAAGTAATTGCCAGTTGCATGCTGTCTACATCGGCGGGAAGATCGGCTCGCAGGTTGGTTTGCTGGTAAAACACCTCCATGTCTTTCTCGAAGTATTCGTCGTATTTGACTTCGCCTTGCTCGTAGCGCCATTCGAGAGGGATTTCCCGACCTTCGCTGTAGGCCTCGATTCGAAAGTTGTCCCGGTACAGGTAGTATTCCGGAGCGATGTCCCAGTGCAGGGTAAGCAGCTCGGGCGTCACGTCAATGGACAGGACGTAAGCCTCGTCAACCTTGAGGAACTCATTGGTTGTAATCGTCGTGCCGTCGCCGGACAAGCGGCTAGTGTCACTACCGCCGGTAAGGTCGTCCTGAGCCATGGCGCTCGGGGCCAAGCCCATAAGGGGCAGGGCGAGCAATAAACCGGCTGAGAGTTTGAGTACTGAATTGCGGAAAAGGGACTGCATGTTTCGGGTTCTGCCTGTCTTAAGTGGGTACTTCTGAGCGGGTAATTCTTAAGCGGATGCCCGGGTTGGCGACCCGGTTCAATGCCGCGCCATTTGAGCGTAAAGGCCGTATGAGCCAAGACCCTATCGTAAGGCTTTGGTTTCGCTGAATTCTAACCTATAAAGGCCGCGTTTTAGCGCTTTCTCCGCTTCGCGGTCCAAGTTTGCGATAATTGCGCGCTTTCCGGGCTGATATCAGGCGCACTATCAAGAAATGTAAGCAAATGGACCCAGCCAGATCCTGGCGACCATTGAGGAAGCTCCCCATGTTGCACCGATTCCACATTCCGCGTCGGGCATGGCTGTGTTTGGTCATCCCGCTTCTGGCATTGAACGGTTGTAGTTACTTTGATAGAAAAACGTCACCCTCAGGGGTACAGCCGGTTGTCGCAGCGCCACCGACAGTCAAAACCACGCCTCCCGAGCCCTTGCCGCCGCCCATCGCGCGACGCACCGTGGATGATGACGTAGGCCAGTTGTTGAGCGCCGCCGAGGCAGCGCTGGCGGCGGATCGCTTCACCTCGCCGATTCACGACAACGCTTTTGATCGCTTTCAGGCTGTGTTGCTGCTGCGTCCAGACAATGAGCAAGCCAAATCGGGGCTCCAACAAATATTCGCCAGCTACGTGGGCATGATTCGGGCGGCTCTGAATCGAAATCAGCTTGATGCGGCGCGGACGCTAACCGAAAGCGCCCGGCTGGTGGACCACGATCATCCGATATTGGATGAATTAGCGGCTGAAATCGCGGTCGCGCGGGAACGCCTGGCCGCGCAACGACTGGAGCGAGGTGAGAGCGGGGACGACACGGAAATCCCGCTCAGTGCGCAACACCTGGATCGCCGTGATCCGACAGTGGTGCAAGCGTTGCAAGCATTGGCGGCCCGGATAAAAGAGGCCGAGGCGAGCATGCTCATCGTGGCCCGCAGCGACGCGGAAGGCCGTTGGATCTACCAGCAAATGAGCGAGGGTGTTCCCGATTACCGCCTGCGCGGGGATATACGGGTGGGCAGTGAACCCAAGATATTGCTTTTGCCCCCGATCGAATAACGATGGCTATCGCGCAACGTGCCGCAAGACCCCACAACACCACACTGCAGCGGTATCTCCGAGCGTTTTGGTGCAAATATTCGGGCTGGCGCGGCTCGAGCCATGCGGGACAAGGCTGGGACTGGTGCCCACGCCTGGGAATGGGTATGCTCAAGAACCGCTCGCCGCCGCGGCATAAAAGACAATCAAATCAATAACAGTTAATCAATAATGGGTTCGACAATGGTTACCAGCAGCATGAAAAAAGCCTGGATCGGCACGCGCCGGTTTTTTCGCGACCAATCGGAAGAAATGTCCGACGATTTTAAACGGGGCGGGCGCCGGGTCAAGTTGGGTCTGGTGGCGCTAGCGCTAGTCTTCATCGGGCTGGTGATACTGGGCATGGTTTGGAGCCGGCAACCGGAAGGTTTTAACGTGGAACGGGTTACCCAGGCGGAAGTTGAGCGTTACGGCCGCAGCCCGGTGGTCGGCGCCGCCACTACCGTTACCCTGATCAAGGTTGCTGAAACCCTGTTGGAAAAACCGGGCGGTTATCTGTCCAACGATATCATGCCGCCCGGCCTGTGGCTGGACAACATGCCCAACTGGGAATTCGGGGTATTGGTCCAGGTACGGGACATGGGCAAGGCCATGCGCGAGTCCTTTAGCCGTTCCCAATCCCAGTCGGCCGAGGATCAAGCCCTGTCCAGAGCCGAGCCCCGCTTCAATTTCGACAACGACAGTTGGGCCTTGCCCGCCTCCGAATCGGAATACCGCGACGGCATTGGCTTCGTGCGAGCCTACTTGGTTCGCCTGACCGACCAGGATCAAACCAACGCCCAGTTCTTTTCCCGCGCCGATAACCTGCGCTTTTGGTTGACCACCGTGGAGAGCCGCCTGGGCAGCCTGTCGCAACGCCTGAGTGCCAGCGTGGGGCAGCGCCGCTTGAACGTGGACCTGGAAGGAAGCCCCGCCGCGTCCCGCGCGACCCCGGTGCCCAACGAGGAAATGGTCAAGACACCGTGGACGGAAATTGACGACGTCTTTTACGAAGCGCGCGGTTCCGCTTGGGCGTTGTTGCATTTTTTGCGCGCCGCGGAAATCGATTTTGCCGATGTGCTCGAAAACAAAAACGCCCGGGTGAGTTTACAGCAGATCATTCGCGAACTGGAGGGCACCCAACAGCCTATCTATAGCCCGATAATACTAAACGGCAGCGGGTTTGGTGTTTTTGCCAATCATTCTTTGGTGATGGCCTCCTACATTTCCCGCGCTCACGCGGCTATTGCTGATATGCGGGCCTTGTTGGCGCAGGGGTGAAGGACGGGAGACGAGAGACGTGAGATGTGAGATGTGAGATGTGAGATGAAAGAGCCCCGATCGCTGGGGAATGTCGGGCAGTCCTCCCTCTTCGGTTTTCTGTGTTCTGCATCGTGCACGCTTTTCTGTTAACGCGTCAGTGGCGGGATACGCCGCACGGTATTTCATTGGACTTGTGGTTGGCGGGCGAAGAGGGGCCGGTCTTCGTTGAAATCACGGGCCAGGAAGCGGTTTTCTTCGTTCTGGAAGATGATGTGCCGGCCTTGACCAACTTGATCGCCGTCTCTCGGACGGGCGAGGCAAAGCTGCGCAATGTTTCCAACCGGGCCGTGGTGCCGGTCTACTTTTCCAGCCAGCGCCAGTTGCGCGAAGCGGCGAGCCAACTGCAATCGATGGGCATTTCCCATTGGGAGGCTGATATTCGCCCGCCGGAACGCTTCTTGATGGAGCGCTTTATTACCGGCGGTGTCGACATTGAGGGTGAAAGTCAAACGCGGGGCAAGACCTCCCGCTTCCGCGATCCAAAACTAGCGGCCAGTGATTATCGGCCCCGCCTGAAAATTATTTCCCTCGATATTGAAACGAGTATGGACGCGGGGCAGCTCTATTCCATCGCTGTTTTCGGCGAAGGTGTGCGACGCGTGTTCATGGTGGGCGGTGAAACTGAAGACGGGGCCGAGTTGAGCATCGTCGGTTGCGGCGATGAACAAACCTGCTTGCGCCTGTTTTTGCGGTGGCTGGGTGGCTACGACCCGGATGTGCTTATCGGCTGGAATCTGGTGCAGTTTGATTTGTGGGTATTGGAAAGTCTTTGCCGCAAGCAAGATGTGCGCTTCGCCCCGGGCCGCGATTCGCAAGTGGCCCACTGGCGGGAGGACGAGGACAGTAACCGCCGCTATGTGCAGATTCCCGGCCGGGTGGCTCTGGACGGCATCGAGTTGATGAAGGCCGCCAACTACAATTTCCCCAGCTTTGCCTTGGAAACTGTTGCGCAGCATATTTTGGGCGCAGGAAAATTGTTGCACTCGGCGGACCGTGGCCGGGAGATTTCGGAATTGTTCGCCGATGACAAACCGCAACTGGCCGCATACAACCTGAAGGATTGTGAGCTTGTCTGGGACATTGCGAACCGCACATCATTGGTGGAATTCGCCATCGAGCGCAGTCAGCTTACGGGGTTGGCCCTGGACCGTAGTGGCGGTTCCGTCGCTGCTTTTGAGTACG
>JBBDIU010000052.1:0-5882 GCA_040880205.1 Cellvibrionaceae bacterium | reverse complement strand
GAAAACGCGCGGAATATGATGAGATCAAACGAGAGATCGAGGCGCTTCAGATTGAAGTTGGGCAGTCGGAATGATTTGGTAACCTTGTTGAATGATGATGGCTTAGCGAATAGTTTCACCTAACGGATTAGTTTCCAATTAACTCTAACGAAACAGTGGGAAACATGAACATGCGAATTTTAGTGCTTGGTGGTGATGGATTTTGTGGATGGCCTATCCAGGCGCAAAATCGATATTGAGCTGGAATGCGGCCAGCATGAAAATCTCTGAAGGCTATTAACATCAAGGATGATGCGCAGGTGGGAGGCGAAATTATCTATCCTGCCAATTCAGGCAGCATTTATCATATGACCAAAACTCAGGAGCAGCTACTGTTCTTGTTCTACAACAAAAATGACAAGTTAGGCGTAACCGAGCAGCATATGCCTTCACGCATTGCTTGCGGCTACGGACAACTGCCATGATCTCTACAATCGGAACGCATTCCCAAATTCGGACGTCTACCTTGGACGTTAGATACCCTTGATTCCATGCCGCGCGAAATTCTGCTTAAGCTGGATGTACAAGGTTTCGAGGACCGTGTCCTGCACGGAGGAAGGCGTGTGCTTTCCCAGTGTCGGGCCGTTGTGCTGGAAGGCTGCCTCGATCCACTTTATCAGGGCCAAGCGGATTTCTACGGGCTCGCGGAATTGCTCCATGAGGCTGGTTTTGGCTATGCCGGAAATCGCGATCAGTTCTATGGTGAGGATGGCCGGGTGGTGTGTTTCGATGAGCCGTTTGTGAGATGACAATATCTTCGCCCAGGTGCCCTGATTGTTCAGGAGAGGTGATGCCAATTGGGCCCATTCCTGCAACTGATTTATTCGCCGGGCGGGTGCTTGAACGTCCGCTTTCGGGTGGATACTTATACCGCTGCACCCAATGTTCGCTGGGCTTTCGCTGGCCTCGGTTGAGTAAAGAGGAACTTGACACTCTCTACGTGATAGGCAAAGAAGAGGCTTGGACGGCAGCGGGAGATAGCCGCATTGACTGGCGTATCGCTCGCGGCTGGATCGAGCAAAACCTTAGCACAGAAAGTCGAGTCCTTGACATAGGATGTTTTGATGGCGGTTTCCTAGAGCCGCTGGTCGGATCATACCGCTGCTATGGTATCGAAATTCATAGTGCGGCGCGTAACCGGGCAGAACAAAAGGGCATTGAGGTCATAGGAAATGATTTTTCCGCTGTTTCAGGCAACTTCGATTGCATTACTGCCTTCGACGTCATCGAACATGTAGAGCGGCCAGGGTCTTTCCTTGATGACTGTCTTGCGGCGGTAAGGCCTAGAGGATGGGTTCTTATTTCTAGCGGTAATCTGGATGCCTTCACCTTTCGCTTAATGGGTAGTCGTTACTGGTACTGTACTATTGCTGAGCACATTTCCTTTGTTAGCCCGGCGTGGTTTTTAAAGCTTGCTTGTGTTCTTGATTATCAAATCGTAAGGCGAGCCACCTTTGCTCATGGCAACACATCGAGGTCACGATATGTCAAACAGTTAGCGAGCAATCTTATGTATCGATTTGGTGGCTCAGGATTTCGCATTCTACGAAAACTAGGCATGGGCGGTAAGAACGTAAAAACCTATCCAGAGTTGGCCGATCATCCGCCGTCCTGGATGAGTGCACCTGACCATTTCATGGTCATGATGCAAAAGCGATGAGCAAGCCTTTAGTCCGCAACGCCCTGGCCAACGTTCTGCGGATCTTCGTAGGCGCGGGTCTGCTGTTTGCGCTCTATCGTTACATCTTAAAACCGTGATCTGTCCCCCGTTGTCTGGAAAGCCAAATCCTCCGGGTTTCATTTCTCCCGGAGAATGCTTGACGCGCGCTGCCGCAAGGCCGCCGGAGGGCTACAGTTGATGGCCGCCACTATCTTCGCGCGCCTACGTCGCCTCGCCGTTGGCGGTTCGCCTTTGCGACGCCAACTTGTCGGCGCCGCCGTCGGCAGCCTCGTACTGAGCTTGTCAGCCAAGGCCTTGGCACTGCTCTCCAGCGTCCTCCTGGCACGCTGGCTGGGGGCGGCGGGCTATGGCATCTACGCTACTGCACTGGCTGTCATGACAGTGCTTGGCGTGCCGACCATGCTCGGCCTGCCGACCTTGGTGGTGCGCCTGTTTGCCAGCTATCGCATGCGCCAGCAGTGGGGGCTGATGCGCGGTTTACTGCGGCGCGTCCACCTGCTGGTGCTGCTGCTCTCCGCGCTGATTGCGATTGCGGGTGCGGTCGTTGTGTGGGCGCTGGGCGACCGCATCGCACCTGCCTATGCTCACGCTTTGCTGTGGGCCATGGCCCTGCTGCCACTGAGCGCGCTGGGCGCGTTGCGCTCAGCGGCCTTGAGCGGACTGCACCATGTTGTTCTGGGACAGTTGCCTGAAAACCTCGTCATGCCGGGGCTATTCGTCCTGCTGCTGGCCGCCTGGAGTGTTGCCGGTCACGCATTTACGCCTGAATCCGCCATGGCACTGCGCTTTGCAGCGGTCGCCGTCGCCTTCTTCGTCGGCGGCTGGCTACTGCTGCCCCGACTTCCGGGTGAACTGCAGCACGTCGAGCCACGCTACGACATGGTGAATTGGGCGCGTGCGGCCGGCCCGCTGCTGTTCCTTGGCGGCATGAGTATCATCAACACTCAGACTGATGTGCTGATGCTCGCCGCCATGAAGGGAGCGGAGTCGGCCGGGATCTACCGGGCCGCAGCACGGGGCGCCGAGTTGGTGGCATTTTCGCTGGTAGTGGTAAACATGGCGATTCAGCCCTCCATCTCGCGGCTCTACGCGGCTGGCGAAATGCAAAGTTTGCAGCGCGTAGTCACTGCTGCGGCCCGCGGCGCCTTGGCGCTGGCACTGCCGGCGGCGCTGGTGATGAGCCTGTTTGGACGGACGATCTTGGGGGCGGTCTTTGGCAACGAATATGAACGGGGCGCGCTGTGCCTTGCTATCCTGTGCAGTGCGCAGGTGATCAATGCGGGAGCGGGCTCCGTAGGCAACATTCTCAACATGACAGGGCACGAGAAGGACGCGGCAGGCGGAATGGCTATTGGTGCGCTGACGAATATTGTGCTGAACGTGGTTTTGATTCCGCGCTTTGGCATCGCGGGAGCCGCGCTTGCGACGGGGATAGGACTAGGCGCTTGGAATCTTGTCTTGGTGGTAGCGGTACGACTGCGGACCGGCGTAAATAGCACCGCATTCGGATGGTCGAAGAGCCATTTTGATGATCGGGCTGAACATCCAGATTGATCTAGGGAATAGCAGCTAATGGTAAAGCAATTTTTGCGGCGCGCGGAATTTGAACTATCCAAGCAAGGAGATAAGTTTTCGCCAGACACTGAGGATGTAATGTTGGTGTCGTATCCGAAGTCGGGTAACACTTGGATTCGGGCCTTGGTTGCGCATTTGGTTAGGCCCCAAGCATCGCTCGTAGATATGGAAAGGCTTGTGCCAGATGTTTACAAAAGCACGGGGAAAGTTCTTAGGAAGGCTTATCGTTTTCCCTGTGGCGGAAGACTTATCAAGAGCCATCAGAGCTTTAGACCAGACTACAAACGTGTAGTTTACATCACCAGAGATCCTCGTGCCGTTTGCGTTTCATACTATCACTATCTTCGAGGAGTACGGGGAGATCGTGATATTGCTGAAATGTCACTGGATGATTTCGTTCTGCGGTTCTTGTCCGGTGATGTAGACAGGTACGGCACTTGGGCCGAAAACGTGGGAAGTTGGGAATGTGCCGAAAGGGCAGATATGCTCCACCTTTGCTACGAAGAGATGAAGTCTGACCCCGTGGCGAACTTGAGGAAGATTTGCGAATTTGTGGGCTTGAACTGTAATCAAGAGAGTATCTCGTCAGCAGTGACCGAGTGTTCCATCGAAAACCTGAGAAAAAAGGAAGAGAGGGAAGGCTTGAAATGGGCTGCGCGGGAGGATCGTGAGCTGGCAGCACTATTCTTCCGAAATGGGAGTTCCAGCAGTTGGGCCGAGCTCAGTCCTTTTGCGCTCGAACAGATCTACAAGAAATGGGGAAGTCAGATGTTAAAGCGCGGCTATCGCATAGAGAGTTGAGGAGATTGACAGCGCTAAGTTTACCTACTTTTGTTTCTTTTTAGTCTTGACTCCGCCGACATTAACGCTTGCGTTTACCTTTAATATTTCATCATATTGGACTTCCCACGCTAACGAGGACACTCCGTCTGTTCATTTTGAGGCACGTTCAAATGCCTCTGGACTGACCCCACCAAGATGGCTGCGTCGTCGAAGTTGATTGTAGAACATCTCGATGTAATCGAATATGTCCGCTCTGGCGAGATCACGGGTTTTATAGATTCTTTTCTTAATGCGTTCCTTTTTCAGGCTGCTGAAGAAGGATTCAGCAACTGCATAGACGGCGATGAGTTTTTCCCTATTGAAAAGAGTGCGGCTCGAGTCGCATTGGGTATCAGCAGCGACAAACCGATAGTGCTAATAGGTGCCACATCGATTCACGCCCCTTATAAAGGTTTGGAACTCTTTATGGAGTCAATGGCGCTGTTCCCAGAAGATAAATATCTAGTTCTAGTATTCGGTAAGTGCCAACAAGGATGGAGCGTGGGATTAAAACAGGAAATTAAAGAACTTGGATATTTGGCAGATTCAACTTCTTTAAGACTTGCCTATAGTGCAGCTGATGTCTTTGTCGCACCATCGAAAATGGAAGCATTTGGAAAGACGCTAGTAGAGGCTATGGCTTGCCAGACACCAACTGTCTGTTTTAATGCCTGCGGCCCTCGCGATATCGTAGATCATAAGATCACGGGCTATAAGGCGCGCGCATTTGACTCCTCTGATTTGGCTAGAGGAATAGACTGGGTGATTGGGGCAAACGTCGATGGCGCCCTCGGTAAGGCAGCTGAATCCGCAGCGTCAAAATGCTTCGAAAAAAGCGTGATTGCGAAGCGGTACGTTGCGCTATACGAGAACTTGCTCGAACAGTAGTCCATAATGCTGCGAGAGCGAAGCTAGAAGTTGAATAACTTGATAAAGATCCAATGATCAATAGGATGCATCCTGTTAGCCATCGTCCGATGAGCAATAAACGATTCTTAGGGCTTCCAAGAATAGGCTTCTTTGATTGCTTGTCGTTTCTCGCACCATTACTTCGCTTTCTGGAAATTGACCTCGTCGGGCGGTTATATCTCACAGAGATTTTGCTAGCCGCCGTATTACCTTTTCTTTTTGCTCGCTATGGTCGTAGATTATCCGAACCACTGCCGCGGGTGGCTATCGTTTTGCTTTTGTTATGGCTGTTTGCGCAAGTTATCACTGATCTGGTTCGCGGTTCGCACTTCGAGGATTATGCTCGTGGTTGGGCCATGATCGGCTTCACGTTAATCAACTTTTGTTCTGTGTATCTCCTTTTGCGAGGTTATCCAAAGCGTCTTGTACTGTTTGCGGCGGGCGCAGCGCTGGGCGGACTAATTGCGTACTATGTGGCGCCGGACGACTACTCTATTGCTCATCCATGGAAGTTCGGCTATGGCTCGACCGTTACCTGGTCACTAGTGTTGCTTGCAGTAGCGGTTACGTCGAGAAAGCATTCTATGAGGATGTTGCCCGCAACGGTTCTATTAGGAACCGCTGTATTGAATATGTATATGGGCTCTAGAGCAGTCGGTGGGGTCGTGTTTTTGGCTGGTTGCTACCTGGCCGCGCAGTCGATGTGGGGGAAGCGCTCAAGCTTAAGACGTCTTCGCCCGCCGCAATTGGTATTTCTTGGATTGGTTGCTGTTTTTGGCGCGTGGAGCGCTTTACAAGTTTATGAGTATTCAGTGAGTGCAGGTTGGCTAGGTGAAGATGCGCGGCAAAAATATGA
>JBBDIU010000051.1:0-5883 GCA_040880205.1 Cellvibrionaceae bacterium | reverse complement strand
CTGGGCTGGGTCTATCGGAACCGCACGAGTACGTCCATGTAGCTCTCTCACTTCGTTCCCTGAAGTGAGAGTTCCGATAGACCCAACCCAGCACCAAACTCCTACCGTGCATGTCCACGGTACCGCATGCATGTCCACGGTACCGCATGGTGCCATCTGCTCGTTTGGCATTGGGGTGAGCATTTCAAAACCGCATGAATATGTCCCTATAGCTCCCTCGCTTGACCGCCATGGATGGCGGAAATGCACGCTTTGCAGGAGCAAAAGCACGCCGTCCCTGAAGCGAGGGTTTTGAAATGCTCACCCCAACGCCAAACTCCTATCGTGCATGTCCACCGTACCCATGTCCACCGTACCCTTATCTCTGGCAGCTCCAACAGCTGTATCCGCCACATCCCTCTAGGCCGACTTCCCACTCGCCACTTCCTATTCCCCACCCCCCCCACTTCCCATGCCACCCCTTGTACTTGGCATGGGTTTTAGCCTATGGTCTGGCGCTAATCACGACTTCAGGCAACCGGCGGAGAATTCCGATGAAAAGAATACCCCTGCACTGGCAGATTCTGGTGGCGATCGTGGCGGCGTTTGTTGCCGGGGGCCTGACCACGCCGGATACGACGATTCTGGGGGTGTCCACCTACAACGTATTTGATTTTATCGGCACCCTTTTTCTCAACGGGCTGAAAATGATCATTGTTCCGCTGGTGCTGTCCTCGATTATTTGTGGGGTCGCCGGCATGGGGACGGGCAAGAGCCTGGGTCGGCTGGGGGGCAAAACACTCGCTTTTTATCTGACCTCGAGCTTGCTGGCGATCCTGGTGGGACTCACGGTGGTCAACCTCATTGCGCCGGGGGTGATCGACGGGGAGCCGGCGGGGGATCGATTCGCACTGGTGCCGGCGGACGAAGTGGCTGCGGAAATTGCCAGAGCCGAGGGCCGGGGCGCAGGTGATATCGTCGAAGTGTTTATGCGCATGGTTCCACCCAACATTGTTCAGGCGGCGGCAGATGGGCAAATGTTGGGGCTCATTTTCTTTGGGCTGCTGTTTGGCTTCTACATGACCCGCATAGTGGGCAGGCACAAAGAAGTGCTGCAGGATTTCTGGCAGGCGGTGTTCGATACGATGATGGCGATCACCATGCTGGTTATGAAGTTCGCGCCCATTGGCGTATTTGGATTAGTGGCCAAAACCATTGCCAATACCGGCTTTGAAGCCATTCAGATCATGATGTGGTTTTTTCTTACGGTGGTGATCTCCCTGGCGATTCACACCTTTATTACCATGGCGCTTATCTTGAAATACGTGGGCAGGGTCAATCCGCTTCGCCACTACCGGGCCATGGCACCGGCTTTGCTCACCGCGTTTTCCACGGCGAGCTCGGCCGGCACCTTGCCGCTGACCATGGAGTGCGTGGAGAAAAATGCCGGGGTTTCCAATCGCACCAGTTCTTTTGTGTTGCCCTTGGGGGCGACCGTCAATATGGATGGAACGGCCCTCTACGAATGTGTGGCGGTAATTTTTATCGCGCAGGCCTACGGCGGTGATCTGTCCATTGCCACCCAATTTATCGTGGTGGTCATCGCTTTGCTGACCTCCATCGGCGTGGCGGGTATTCCCGCCGCCAGCCTGGTGGCGATCATGGTGATCATGACGGTCTTGAATTTGCCTCTGGAATTGGTCGGTTTGCTGATGGTAACCGATCGGCTGTTGGACATGATGCGCACCGCCGTTAATGTCTTTAGCGATAGTTGTTGTGCGATAGTGGTTGCCAAGTCCGAAGGCGAGGACAACGTGCTGCAAGATCCGACACCGCGGGCCTTGGCGCAATGAAGATGCGCAAACTAAACGCCGCTGTAATCCTGGCTGTGTCCCAGCCAGCGACGGGTCAGGGCATTCACCAATTCGGGCTGTTGTTGCAGTGAGCTTGCGGCTTTGCGAACCTGCTCCAGCAAGTGGGCGTCGCGTTGCAAGTCGGCAATTTTCAATTGCAGTTCGCCGGTTTGTCGGGTGCCCAGTACCTCGCCGGGACCGCGAATTTCCAGATCTTTTTCCGCAATCACAAAACCGTCGTTGCTGTTGCGCATGACCCGCAGGCGCGCCTGGGCGAGTTTGGACAGGGGTGAACCGTACAATAAGACGCAATGGCTGGCGGCGGAACCGCGGCCCACGCGACCGCGCAGTTGATGCAGTTGTGCCAGCCCCAAGCGTTCGGGATTTTCAATAATCATCAAACTGGCCTTGGGAACATCCACCCCCACTTCGATGACGGTGGTGGCCACCAGTAAGTCCAGTTCGCCTTGCTTAAACGCCGTCATAATGCGTTCTTTCTCGGGAGTTTTTACTCGACCGTGCAAGAGTGCAATACGCAAATGAGGAAGGGCGAGACTCAGCTCCTCGGCGGTGGCTTCGGCGGCCTGGGCTTCCAATACTTCGGATTCTTCGATTAGCGTACATACCCAGTAGGCCTGGCGGTCCTGCCTACAGGCTTCGCTGACCCGGGCAATCACCCGGTCGCGCCGACTATTGCTGATTACCACGGTCTCCACCGGCGTGCGTCCGGGTGGCAATTCATCAATAGTGGAACAATCCAGATCGGCGTAGGCGCTCATGGCCAGGGTGCGGGGAATGGGGGTGGCGGTCATGATCAGTTGGTGGGGCAGGATTCCGTCGCCCTTGTTGCGCAGGTTCAAGCGTTGTTGCACACCAAAGCGATGTTGCTCGTCAATAATAATCAAACCGAGTTTGGCAAAACTCACGATATCTTGAATTAGCGCGTGAGTGCCGATAACCACTTGTGCATCGCCCCGTGCAACCCGCGCCAATTGTTCTCGTTTGTCCGCCGCCTTTTGCCGACCGGTCACGGCCACTACATCGATCCCAAGTGGCACAAACCAGTTGCAAAAATTTAAGCGATGTTGCTCCGCCAGAATTTCGGTGGGCGCCATCAAAGCAGCCTGGGTTCCGCAGGCCACCGCTCGCAAAACCGCCAGGGCCGCCACCAGAGTCTTGCCGGAGCCCACGTCCCCCTGCACCAAACGCAACATGGGAAAGAGCTTGGCGAGGTCCTCGGCAATTTCCGTTGCTACGCGTAATTGTGCGGTGGTCAACGAAAAAGGGAGCGACTGCAAAAATGCATCGCCAAAATGATCCTTGTCGAGCGGCCAGGCTTTGTGGGTTTGGATGCGGGCACGCACTTTCAGTAAACTTAAGTGATGAGCCAACAATTCCTCGAACGCCAGACGCTGTTGGCTGGGGTGTTGACCTTCCAGCAATTGGTCGAGAGGCGCATTTTTCGGGGGCGAGTGCAGGAAACGCAGTGCATCCAGCAGCCCTCCGGTATTTTCGGTTGGTAGATTTTGCAGCAGCTCGGGGACACTGTGCTCATTGGCGAGCTGTAGCGCCTGCTGAATAATGTTGCGCAGTCGCTGTTGACCAACGCCTTCAGTAGTCGGATACACCGGCGTTAGGGTTTGTTCCAGGTTCTCACTGCGCACATCGTCGAGGTGCAGGTATTCGGGATGGTAGAACTCCAGCCCCGCCGCGCCGCGTCGCGGCTCACCATAACACCGCAATTTTGTGCCGGGCATTAAACGCTGCTTTTGCGCATTGCTGAAGTGATAGAACCGCAACGCCACCGTGCCAGTATTGTCTTGCAGCAGACACAGCAAACTGCGGCGTTTACCGTAAACCACATCGCAGCCGCGCACCTCACCTTCAATGACAGCTTCCACGTTGGGGCGTAACGACCCTAAGGGCGTTACGCGGGTACGATCCTGATAAAGAAAGGGCAAATGAAACACCAAGTCTTGTACCGTGGATAACCCCAGCTTGGCCAATTTGCCAGCCAGGCTTTCGCCGATCCCTTTCAGTTGGGTAAGCGGAATGGCTTGCAAAAGGGGATCGCGGGCTGGTGTTTCGGCTTTCATCGCTTGCTCAAACGCTATCGATTTTGCTGTCCGGCTTGCGGCACTGCTGAATGGCCTGGCTGATTACATCAATGGCCTTTAAACGCGGATAGCTGGCGCGCCATGCCAGGGCGACGGTTCGCGAGGGTATGGGTTTGGCAAAAGGTCGCGTGGCCAACAAATTGGCCGCGTATTGGCGGGTAACCGCGGCGCTCAAGGGTAGCACGGTAATGCCCAGGCCCGACACTACCATGTGCTTGAGTGTTTCAAGGGAACTCCCTTCGGCCGCGGTGCGCACATGCCGGGTGGATTCGTGGGAAGGTTCAAGGTTGGGGCAGGCTTCCAGCACTTGATCGCGAAAGCAGTGACCTTCACCTAAAAGCAGAACATTGTAATCGGTCAGATCCTCGGGTTTGATCTGCTTTTTGTTGGTGAGTGGGTGATTGTGTGGCATCAATACCACAAATGGCTCTTCGTACAAGGGCTGGGTAACCACGTCTGCTTCGGTAAACGGGAGGGAAATAATAATGGCGTCCAGTTCTCCATTGCGCAAACGCGTGCGCAATGTGCCAGTATAACTTTCTTCCACATACAGCGGCATGTCGGTGGCAAGCTTTTGCAACACGGGAATAAACTGGGGGAACAAATAGGGTCCAATGGTAAAGATGGCGCCCACTTGCAGCGGGCTGTTCAGCTGGTCGCGACCGGAGCTGGCAATATCCTTGATTGCGGCGGTCTGCTCCAGTACCAATTGCGCCTGTTGAATTATCTTTTCGCCCAGGGGGGTAGGATGGACGCGTGACTTGGTGCGTTCGAAAATAGGCACGCCCAATTCATCTTCCAGTTTCTTGACGGCGATGCTTAGGGTCGGCTGGGACACGAAACAGCGTTCAGCCGCGCGGCCGAAGTGCTGTTCCCGGGCGAGGGTGACAATATAGCGCAGTTCTGTCAGAGTCATTTGCTTCCGCCTTCCTGAAGCTCTTAGCCAAAATCTATCAGACTCCTATGATAACAAAGGTTCTTTTAATTAGCTGCGGTGATATTGCCATTCGTCTAGCCAGGCTATTGCCGCCCGATCGCTTTCGCTGCCACGGCTTGCGCCGCCGCCCGGAGCGCCTGCCGTTCACCATCGAGGGTATCGGGTGGGATCTCAGCCGCGCCGAGGGTTTGGCGGAGCGCATCGCGGATTTCGAGGTGGTTGTTATAACACCCGTGCCGAGTTCCCGCGATGCGGCGGGTTATCGGCGGGCCTATGTGGGCAACATGCAAAACATTGTCGCTGGCCTGGAGGCGGCTTCCGCCAAGGCCAAGCTGACCCTTTTCGTGTCCAGTACCAGTGTTTACGGCCAGAACCAAGGCGAGTGGGTCGACGAGAACTCACCCACTGAACCGTCGACTTTTCGCGGGCAAGCCGTTCTAGGGGGCGAGGAGTTAGTGCGCAACAGCACGTTGGATTCTTGCATTGTACGCTTTTCCGGCATTTACGGTCCGGGACGCGAGCACTTGATAAACCAAGTGAGGCGAGGCGACTTTGGTGCGGAAGACGAAGGTTACAGCAATCGCATTCATGCCGATGACTGCGCCGGTGTTCTCTCCCACCTTATTCAGCGCAAGTTGAATGGCGAGGACATGGAAAGCCTTTACCTCGCCAGTGATTGCGAACCCGCACCCCTGGCTGACGTGAAATGGTGGCTGGCCAAGCAAATGGGTTTCCCGGTGGGTGATCAACCTGACAGGATTGAATTGTGCGGCAACAAACGCTGTTCCAACGAGCGCTTGTTGGGCAGCGGCTATGAATTTAAATATCCGAGTTTTCAAGAAGGATATGCGGAACTGATGGACAGTCGTTAGCGTTCCGTATGAGGAGGCGGTAACGACGGACTTAGTTTGACAGTTGCGGGACTAGTCTAAGTTACAGTTCTGTGAGGATTGGATTGTGTGCCGGGCCAGAAGTCCGGTATGCACTCATCACATCC
>JBBDIU010000050.1:0-5961 GCA_040880205.1 Cellvibrionaceae bacterium | reverse complement strand
CTCGCCTGGCCTTGGGGCGATAGCACGATGGAAGCTGAGCTCGCGCCCCCTCCCGTCGCTATCCACGTGCAACCCGGCAACGTTTCCATGCAGCGCGGTGACGACATGACAGTGGTCGCTTCGCTGGATAACGCGAGCAGCGACCAACTTGCCCTTTACATTCAGGACGACCACGTCAACCGGCGACAACTGACCATGACGCCAGACAGTGGTCAGCCCGAGGCGGACGCCAAGATATTCAGCACCGATGTACGCCAGCTTAGCGAAGATTTGGTCTACTACGTGGAATACCGGGAAGGCGGCAGTGGCGACGTCATTCGTTCGCCCCAGTACCGAGTGAGCCTGTTTGATTTGCCGCGTGTCGAAGGTTTGGAGTTGGCCTTCGATTTTCCCGATTACACCGGCGTCGAAAACAAAGTGGAAAATCCCGGCGGCGATGTTGTTGCACCGGAAGGTACGCAGATCAATGTGACCGCCACGCTGAATAAAAGCGTGAAAGATGCCAAATTGGTTTTTGAAAACGGTGAGAGTCTGCCGCTGACGGCGGGCGATAAAGATAAAACGGTCACCGGCCGTTTTCAGGTGACGGAAGATACCAGCTACCGCATCGAGTTGATCGACGACAAAGACTACCACAACAAGAATCCCTCCGATTACTACATCCGCGCGGTTAAAGATCGCGAACCGGAAATCAGTTTGCGCGCTCCCGGCCGGGACCAGCGCGTAATGCCTTTGGAGGAAGTGGCTATTGAAGTCAATGCCGACGACGACTATGGGCTGACACAATTTGAACTGGTTTACAGTGTTGTCGGTGGCGACGAGAAAAAAATAGATTTTCTGCAAGGCGATAACAGGAAAATCGTCGAGGGCGAAACCCTGGTCTATTTGGAAGACCTCGAGGTTCAGCCGGGCGATATCGTCAGCTACTCGGTGGCGGTCAGAGATAACAATGCGCTAACGGGCCCCAACCATGTAATTTCCGATATTTACTTTTTGGAAGTGGTTCCCACTGACCACCAATTCAGCCGCGCCCAAGGTGGTGGTGGCGGAGGTGGCGGTGGTGGCGGTGGTGACAGCAGTGCGCTGGTCCAGAACCAAAAAGATGTGATTGCCGCTACCTGGAAATTGCGCAATCGCAAGGACAAGGTGGATGAACAGGCCTTCGCCGAAGACGGACAAATCATTCGCGATTCCCAGGCGGAAGTTGCGCAACGAGCCCAGATGTCCATCAACCGCCTCACCGAGCGCGGCAACTTCGCCGAGGATAATTACCAGAATGCCGTGATCGCACTGCGTCGCGCCATCGAGGAGATGGAGGCCGCGGTGGAAAGTTTGGATAGCTTGTCCCTGCCACCGGCTTTGGCTTCCGAGCAGCGAGCCCTACAGGCTATTTTGCAGGCTGAATCGCAGATCAACAAAACCGAAGTAGCGATGAACCGCAACGGTGGCGGCGGCGGTGGCGGTCAGCAGCGCGAGCGTGAAGATTTGCGCGAGTTGTTCGAAATGGAAATGGGTGAGTTGGAAAATCGCTATGAGTTGCCCCAACAGCAAGCCGGGCAGAACAATCAAGCCCAGAACGAAACTCTGGATAAACTGAAAGAGTTGGCCCGCCGCCAGGAGCGGTTGACACGATCCCAGCGCGATCTTGCACGCCGCGAGAACCAAATGAACGAAGAACAAAAACGGCGTCAGCTGGAGCAGTTGCGTCGCGAGCAGGAGGAGTTGCGTCGCCAGTTGTCGCAACTGTCGGAATCCATGCGGCAGCAACAGCAATCAGGTCAACAGCAGTCGAATCAACAACAACCGGGTCAGCGGCAATCGGGCCAACAACAGGGCCAATCACAAGCGGGCCGCGGTGATCAAAACCAAAGCCAGCAGCAACAGCGTTTGCAGCAGGCTATGGAACAGATGCGAGAAGCCTCCGAGAGTGAATCTCCCAGTCAAGCCGCCGCCAAGAGCCAAAAAGCCTTGGACACCCTGCGTGAACAGACCGAACAGATGGACGCTGGTTCCCGGCAGTCCATCGCCGAATTGCAACAGGCAATCAAGAAGCGGAGCGAACAATTGCTTCGGCAGCAGCGGGAGTTGCGCCAGATGGTTGAGGAAAAAAGTCGGGAGCAAGGCTTGGGCAATACTCGCTCGCAAGTCGCCCGTTCCGGTGAAACCGCTGAACTGCAGCAACGTCAGTCGGAGCAACGAGAGTCTATCGATCAATTGGGACGGGATCTGCGCGATGTGGCTACTCGCGCAGGCGATGGTGAGGAGCGAGAGCTGCGGGAAGCTCACGATATTTCCCGATCCCTGCGACCGATCAGGGAAAAGATGGACACCAGCCAACAAATTCTCGATCGCGGCATGGTTAACCTGAGCTTGAAAATCGAAGGCGATATTGAAGCCGAACTCGCTGAACTGCAACGCCGAATACAAGGCATGGGTGGGCGCCCTGGCGGCGGGGGCGAGGAGGAGGGAGAGCAACTTGCGAATCAAGTGCGTCAATTGCGCGAATCGCTGGAAGAATTGCAGGAACAAGTGGAGCGGCAGTCCGCGTCCGGCGAGGCGCGCGATTCCGGTGGTGTCGAGCAGCCCGACCAGCTGGCTATCCGTCAGGGCGAACGCAGCGGTGCCGGTCAACAAGGTGGCCCGACCAGTCGCCGTCAGATGGAGGAATCATTGCAGCGTAGCCGCCAACTGGCTCAGGGCCTTGCGCAGATGGGCGCGGGCGGACAAACATGGTCGGGCAACGCGCGTTCAATTCGCTCCCAGTTAACGCGTCAGGGTTTGGAGGAGTTTCTCGGTCGTCCCGAATTGCTGCAACAGCTGTTGGCGCCTATTGTGGAGTTGGAAAACAAGCTGCGAGTCCAGGCGGAACTGAATCAGATTGACAATAAATTGTATTCTGCCTTGGAGGAGGATATCCCCGAGCAGTATAAATCGTTGGTGGAAACTTATTATCGCGCGCTGTCGGAAAGCAAATCCTCCACCGGCACGGCTCGCTAAACGATCCAGCAGGCGCTTGCAATGCGTCCGGGCCGCGGTGTGGATGAGAACCAGCCCGCGATGTAAAACGATTGTAGTCGGATGGAATGTCATTGATCCAAAAACATTATTTACAGGCGATAATCGACGGCAATCTGTCTTTTGGTGTTTCAATCGGCGTGGTTGGAATGATCGTGGGCGGTTTGGTTTTGGTGGGCGTTGCTATCGCTTCCTACCGCAAAACGACTCGCCCGGTATCTTCCGGTTGGAAGGCCACCTTAATAACCCTGCGTTCGGCGACTTTACTGCTGTTGGGTTTCTGTGTGTTGGAACCGGGAGTGCTGGTATCCGAGGTGGTGCCGCAGGAAACCTACGTCGCTGTTTTGGTGGATGACTCCCAGAGCATGAGCATCCGGGACCGCGCCAACATCCCATCGCGGCACGAACAAAGCGCTGAGCTGTTATATGGCCGCGAGAACATTATCGGCCGGCTAGGTGAGACTTTTCAAGTGCGCACTTATCGCTTCTCCGATATTGCGCAACGTCTCGCCGGTCCCGAGGCGCTTACCCAGGAGGGTGGCCGATCCGCCTTGGGTGTCGCGATCAATCAAGTTATGAGTGAGCTGTCCAGCTTTCCCTTGGCTGGGATGGTGGTGGTGAGTGATGGAGCCGACAACAGCGAAGCGGATCCGGTGCAAGGCTTGGTGGACGCATCTGTTCCTATTTACGCGGTGGGGGTGGGAGCCGAGGAGATCGAAAAAGATCTCAACATACTCGATGTCAGTGCCGCCAAATCATTGTTGGAAGATTCCATCTACCGTGTTCAGGTCAGCCTCAGCCAGCGGGGCTATCAGGGCCAGCGCGCCACGTTATCCATTACCAGCGAAGGTCAGATGGTGGCGGAACAGTCTATCCGCTTGGCGGATGATGGCAATGCCCGCCGCTACACTCTCGAGTTGAGCCCGAAACAAAAAGAAATTCTGGTGTATAACATCAGCGTCGAGGAAATACCGGGCGAAACCATTACCCAAAATAATCATCATACGTTTTTCGTCGACAATCGGGAAAAGAGGCCGCTGGATATTCTGTACGTGGAGGGACAGCCTCGTAACGAGTACAAGTTTATTCGTCGCGCGATCAAGGATGATCGTTCCCTGCGGTTGGCGACCTATCTCCAGACCGGGCCGCGGAAGTTTCTACGCCAAGGTATAAAATCGCCGCAGGAGCTGAGCGATGGCTTCCCCCGCGAAGCGGACGAATTGTTCGAGTACGAAGCCGTTATCTTCGGCAATATCGACAAAACACTGTTAAACGATGAACAATTGACCTTGTTGCAGGATTTCGTGGCCAAGCGCGGCGGCGGCTTTATGCTGGTGGGTGGTTTGAACGAATCCTTTATTGATTCACCACTGGCCGATCTGTTACCTGTGGAAATGGTCTACGAATCACGGCTGCCATCTTATCTGCAAGGCGGTCCGCGGCACGGACATCACCCCACCGGCGCCGAGTATGCCGCACGGCTGACCAAGGACGGCGAATATTCTCCCATATTGCGCCTGGATTCCCAGGACAACAAAAACCGTGAAAAGTGGCGGGGCCTGCCCGACTTGCAGGGCGTCTACGTTACGGGACGGGCCAAGCCAGGCGCCTCGGTCTTGATCGAACACCCGACTCTGAACTATCAGAACAATGCGCTGCCGATTCTCGCCGCGCAACGCTATGGTGGCGGCCGCAGCATGGTATTGGCCACCGCCAGTTCCTGGCGCTGGCAGATGATGATGCCCCACGAAGACGAGTCCCACCAGCGCCTGTGGCGACAAATGCTACGCTGGCTGGCTAGCGAATCGCGACAGCGGGTCACTCTCACACTGGACCGCGACAATTACAACGTCGGGGATACCGTCCAGATCAGCGCACAATTGTTGGACCAGGAGTTCGAGGCGGACAACAACGGCCTGCTCTGGCTGCAAGTGAATGATCCGGATGGCGAAGTTGAAGAGCTGCCCATGAACTGGGAATTGGAAAAGGAAGGTACCTATACCCAGTCGCTGATTGTTGACAAGGAAGGCGTGTACGATCTGTCGGTCAATGTGCCCAGCCAAGCGGACGACGATTTGCAAGCCCAGGCGCCGCTGATCGTAACCCCTGCGCGTCGGGAGTTTTTACAAGCGGGCATGGATAGCGGGTTGATGCGCCGCCTGGCGGCAACTACCGGCGGTCGCTTTTACACCGTGGGGGACGTCGGTCAATTGGTGGACGATATCGCCTTTTCCCCCAATGCTTACTCGAAACAGGAATTACATTCAATTTGGGATGAACCGCTATTTTTGTATTTGCTTATAGCACTGGTGTGTCTCGAATGGTTTGCAAGACGTTACAAAGGCTTGTCGTGAAGGGGTTTGTCGTGAACAGATTGGCAGTGACAGGTTTATCGTGAGTCAACTGAAGCCGAAACAAGTCGCTCGCTCCGTCCCGGTGCTTTGCGCATGGCGGTATGCGCTCGGAAAACTCCTTTCAACCGTGTTGGTGTTGACATTCTATTCAGCATCGTCCGCCGCTGAAGGGGAGCACTTTGTGGATGATCCGGCGGCCAAGAAATACGCGCTTATCATAGTGGGTGCCGCCGTGGACGAGCAGCGTGCCAATGAATTCGGTGGTTGGGGTCTTGCCCTGCGCGAGTCCTTGCACGAGGACTACGGATACGCGCCACACAACGTGCGAATGTTACTCGGATCGACTGCTGGAAACGACTTCAATGTGGACGGTTCCAGTCGTGTGAAATCA
Organism: Cellvibrionaceae bacterium; assembly: GCA_040880205.1. Classification (GTDB taxonomy): domain Bacteria; phylum Pseudomonadota; class Gammaproteobacteria; order Pseudomonadales; family Cellvibrionaceae; genus WACF01. The sequence continues at coordinate 201 of JBBDIU010000050.1, read as the reverse complement.
ATTCACGACACCTTCGAAACCCTGGCGCTGCGAATCGAGTCCGGCGATCAACTCACGGTTTTTCTGATCGGCCATGGTAGTGGCAGTGGAACTTCGGCCAAATTCAACATTGTGGGGCCGGACCTGGCCGGCGCCGAGTTGGGGGCGTTATTGAATTACATTAAAACTCAAAATATAATAGCGGTAAACACCACCAGCGCC
>JBBDIU010000049.1:0-6053 GCA_040880205.1 Cellvibrionaceae bacterium | reverse complement strand
CTCTAGTCTCTAGTCTCTAGTCTCTAGTCTCTAGTCTCTAGTCTCTAGTCTCTAGAAAAGTCTGACCTTCCAACGCCCAGTCACGCAAGCCCTTACTCTATTCTTTTTGACTAGCGATTAGCGTCTAGCGTCTAGCGACTTGTCTTAAACCCTTCAACTTCCGCATAAGGTCGATCTTCCCAGGCTACCTCCACGACACGCGAGGAGGGGGGACCGTGGGCGACGTCGGTTTGCACCGCTTGCACGGCAGCTTCGTCGCCGCAGAGTAGCACTTCCACCCGGCCGTCCGGGAGATTGTGGGCAAAGCCACTTAGCCCTGCACGCCGGGCCGCCGTTTGGACAAACTGGCGGAATCCCACCCCCTGGACTCTGCCGGAGACCAGACCGTAGCGGCAAATTGGCATGTCACCTCCTTCTCAAACCGTCGGATTTGGCCGCGCGCGGCTGACTAGCCATGCGATCATGTACAATAGCGAGCTTTCCGCGTGTGAGCATTCAGCTTTCGAGTAAGGTACTAATGTTAAGGTACTACAATGACAACCATTTACCACAACCCGCGCTGTTCCAAATCCCGCCAGACCTTGGCCATTTTACAAGATAAAGGTATCGAGCCCGAGGTGGTGGAATACCTGGAAACGCCACCAGACGCCGCCACCCTCAAGCAGTTGCTGAAGAAATTGGGCATGGGTCCACGCGATCTGATGCGCAAGGGGGAAGACGCTTTCAAGGACAATAAACTGCACAGGCCCGAATTGAGCGACGATCAGCTAATCGATTACATGGTGCGCTATCCCAAGTTGATTGAACGGCCAATCGTGGTCAAGGGCAATAGAGCGGTATTGGGCCGCCCACCGGAAAACGTGCTGGACCTTATCTGATGCCGGCCCCTTACGTTCTGGTTCTCTATTACAGCCGTTACGGCGCCACTCGCGACTTGGCCTTGCAGGTTGCTCACGGCGTCGACCAGGTCGACGGCATCGAGTCGCGAATCCGCACGGTGCCACCCGTGTCCCCCACCACGGAAGCCACGGATCCGGCCATACCCGACCAGGGCGCGGTGTATTGCAGCGAAGCGGATTTGAAAGCGTGCGCGGGGCTGGTGATGGGCAGCCCCACGCGTTTTGGCAATATGGCGGCGCCCATGAAGTATTTCATCGACGGTACCGGCAGCCTGTGGCTGAGCGGCAACCTGATTGACAAGCCCGCCGCTGTTTTCACCTCCACCGCCAGCCTGCATGGCGGGCAGGAAACCACCCTCCTCTCCATGATGCTGCCGCTAATTCATCAAGGCATGGTGATGGTTGGCCTGCCTTACAGTGAACCGGGTTTGAATGCCACCCGCACCGGCGGCACGCCCTACGGTGTTTCCCATTGGGCCGGCACCGATTCCGATCAACCGCTCAGCGAGCACGAAATCGAACTCTGTCAGGCGCTGGGTAAGCGCACCGCAACCCTGGCGTTGCGCTTGGGGCAACACCGTGCCTGAGATTTTACCCTCCCCGCCCCGTCAGCCCCGCAAACTGCGGTGGAGCCGCCTTTTGACCTGGCTGTCATTGGGCGGCCTGGTGGCGCTGTTTAGCTGGCTCAATCTGACTCAACCCGACGGTTCCCTGCTGCGCTGGCTCGTGCAATGCATACCCCTGTTGATTTTTGTCCCCGGCTTGCTCCGGCAATCCCACCGCAGTTACAGTTGGCTGTGTTTTGTGGTACTGCTGTATTTTATTCCCGCGACAACCCAGGTGGTGATGTCGCTGGGCTACCGCAATGCCGAAGCACCTATAGGACACTGGAGCGACAGCGTTATGTTGTTCCTGGTAGTCATTGCGTTTTTCGCCGCGACCTTCAGCAGTCGCTGGCTTCAGTACTGGGCTCTTGAAAAGAGGAATTACGATGAGCAGTGATCAACCCGGCGTGCTGCGCCGCACCTTTCGGGGTATCGGCCACGCCATCAACGTGACCCGCCTTGTGGTGATCAATGCGGTGTTTCTTATTGTATTGATAATCGTGTTGGCGGCACTGTTTGGCGGCGGGCCGGGCCCCCTGCCCGAGCGGGCGCCGTTGCGACTGGAAATTACCGGCTTTCTGGTGGACCAGCGCAGCTATATTGATCCGGTAGCCGAATTGCTGACCCAGAACCTGGGCGGCAGCTCCGAAACCGTGGTGCGCGACCTGGTGCGCTCGGTCAATGCCGCCGCGGACGATCCGCGTATCAGTGGCCTGGTGTTGGAACTGCAATACTTCATCGGCGGCGACATCAGCAAGCTGGAGGAAATTGGCACCGCCCTGACGCGCTTCAAGGATAGCGGCAAGAATATTGTGGCGATCAGCGGCCTTTATTCGCAAGCACAGTACTATCTCGCCAGTTATGCCGACCGGGTCTACATGGATCCCATGGGCTCGGTGCTATTGACTGGCTTTGGTGGTTATCGCATGTACTTTAAGGATGCTCTCGATAAGCTCGACATCAATGTGCACGTATTCCGCGTCGGGGAATACAAGGACGCGGTGGAACCCTATATCAGTTCCACCATGTCGGAGGAATCCCGCGAACACAACAGCCGCTGGATTGACCAGTTATGGAATATCTATACCAGTCGGGTGGAAACCTTGCGGGAACTACCCAAGGACGCCATCAACGATTACGTTAACAACATGGATGCCCATTTGCGCACCGTGAACGGCGATGCGGCGCGACTCGCACTGGACAACAATCTGGTGGACCAACTTGCCACCCAGGCCGAGTTGCGCGAGCAACTGATTGAAGAGTTCGGCTACGATGAGCGCGAGGACAGCTACCAGGCTATTCACTATAAGCGCTATATCCAACACCTGGATCGCACACCCTCCCTGTCGCGCAATACGATTGGTTTGTTGGTAGCCAGCGGCACCATATACGATGGCCAGCAACCACCGGGCAGTATCGGTGGCGACACGCTGGCCGCATTGATCCGCGAAGCGCGAGAAGTGCGCGAAGTGGATGCGCTGGTGTTGCGAATCGATAGCGGCGGCGGCAGTGCCTTTGCATCGGACCTTATCCGCAGCGAGCTGCTGGTCACCCAGGAGGCGGGTATTCCGGTGATTGTGTCCATGGGCGGCGTGGCCGCGTCCGGAGGATACTGGATTGCCGCCGATGCCGATGAGATCTGGGCCACCCCCTCCACCTTGACCGGCTCCATTGGCGTATACAGTATCGTTCCTACTTTCGAAGCCACTCTGGACAAGCTAGGCATCAATACCGATGGCTACGGCACCAACGAACTGGCCGACGCCATGCGCCTGGACAGGCCTTTGGATCCCATTGCGGCGAACGTTTTGCAACAAAATGCGGACAACATATATCGGCGCTTCATTAATATTGTCGCCGATGGCCGCGACACGCAGCCGGATTTGATTCACCCCATCGCCCAGGGCCGGGTGTGGAGTGGCATCACCGCCCAGGAATTTGGATTGGTGGATAACCTGGGCTATCTGGATGACGCCATTGCGGCGGCCGCGCAACGGGCCGACCTGACCGACTACCGGGTGGATTTAATTGAACAAACCATGTCCCCCTGGGAACTGTTCATGCAGAACCTGACCAACGGCGCCGCGACCGTGGCGAAATCGGCACTGTCGGCCAACGGCGGGGCCTCAATGGCGGTGGCTCGAAATGCGGAGTGGAAGGCGCTGACGGAGTTGTTGCAGCTGCTTCAAAGCGATCGGAAACCGGGCAACGTTTACGCCCACTGTGTGCAGTGTGTTTCGCCGCTGTAAATTGTCGCTCTTTTAGTTGCCGTCCAGCACCTGTTTGACCACCTGTTTGACAAAGGGAATTGTCAGCTTGCGTTGCTCCTGAAGTGACAGTTCGTCGAGGCGGCTCAACAGAAAAAATAGCTCGTTCATATCGCGCGGCGCGCGACTGAGAATAAACCGCGCCACCTCGCTGCTCATATCCATGCCCCGCGCCTTGGCTCGCATGCGCAAGGCGGTCTGCTTCTCCTCGTCGTCCAGACGCCGGATCTGGTATACCACACTCCAATTCAAGCGCGAGCGCAGATCCTCGAGCTGGAGGGGCAATTCCTTGGGGCCACTGGGGGCGGAAAAAACCAGACGCCTGCCGGCGTCGTAGACCCGATTGAACAAATCGAATAAAGCCTCTTCCCAGATCCGATTGCCCGCGACCACCTCCAGGCCATCCAGACAGATCAGATCCTGGGTTTCCAGGCCTTCGAACAGGGATTGGGGCGCAAATCCAGCCAGTTCCTCAAGCGGCAGGTACTGCGCGGAGTATTGTTTTTCCTGGGCGGCGTGACAGGCGGCTTGCAACAGATGGGTCAAGCCCGCACCGGGCGCGCCCCACAGGTAGACCAGACGATCGCCGTCCGGCTTCCACTGACCTTCCAGGGCAGCCACCGCTTGGCGATTGGGGCTGGTGGCTGGAATATGAAAATTGGCGAAGGTTGCCTCGTCGTGCAGGGAGACGCCGAGTGAAAGTTGTACGCCCTGCATTCGCGCTAGCGCCAGCGGTAGCGAAGTGGGTTGCCCGGGCTCCCCGGCGGAACCACGGTGTCGGAAACCACGATGTCGGACAGGCTGGAGTGGGGCGTCAGCCTCCGATCCAACGACAAGGCATCGCGCAACGACGCGGTGTTGCCTTCCAAGTACAGGTAAAGGAGCAGACTACCGCCTTGCACCGCCACCAAATCAGTCCGCCCGACGACGGCCAGGCCTTGCAGGTAATTCATCACTCGCGTGTAGTCGGCAAACCCTTCCACCCCGTCCACTTGAAACGCCAGCGCTTCGCTGGGACCTTCATTGGGGACTATGCCGTACAACTGGAGGAAATAATCGGCCACCTGGCCGATACCGCCGGCAACGACATCGACAGCATCCGCACCACTGACATCGAAGCTGACGCTTTGGCCACGGTGCATCAGCAGCCAACCGCCCCGCCAATCTCCGCGTGAGGTCTCGGTCAATCGGCCCACCAAGATGCTATCCGCATCGTAGCGTTCCGAGGCCTGACCAATAATTTCCTGCCGCAAGGACCAGAGTTGTTCGGTGGGTACCGCCACCTGATCCTCGAGATCCATCAGCGGCGTGATCAGAGGAACCCCCCGACGTTTGGCGGCGGCCTTGATCAGATCCAGTATCTCCGGCGCTGATGAAGAGGATACCCGCGATCGGCCATTGCCGCTGTCCACAACCGTCCAAACCAGCATGGTGGGACGGTTGGCGGGCCAGATAGGCAGGCGCAAATCTCGCAGCAGTCGCTCGATGGCGTTGCCCGAGTAGCGCAACACCAGGCGCTGGGCCGGTACTTCCCGCCCGTCGATGGTAATGGTTTCCTCAGTGCTTTCGTAGCGCCATTCCGTCAGGTAGTTCGCTGCCCGGTTTACGGCTTCGATCACTTGCGGATTCTCCAATACCCGTGGCTGGCCCGACGCCCGCACAATGGATTCCGCCAAACCGTCCACCATGGCCTGGTTCCGTTCCCGCTGGCTTTGATCAACCACCAGTAACTCGGCCTGGTACAAGTCCACCCGCTCCTGAGCATAGGCGTGGACGCAAAGCAGGCACAACATCAAAATACGAATAGCTAGGGCCAAAAAAAAATTCCTCGATCACGGAGGTGGGGAAACATGATTTTGGCGCTATTGTAGCAGGCTGGTACCCCCAGGAAATGCCGGCGGCTAACCCAGGTCACAAATTCTCATGCAAGTCGATGCCGCGAGCTGATAAAATGCGCCGCTCGCGCACTTCCCACCCGCCCCACTGAGATACATTTTATGAGCAAACCGCCCTCCCACGATTCCACCGTCGCCAATGCTTCTCTGAGTTACAAGGATGCCGGGGTGGATATCGATGCGGGCCATGCCCTGGTGGAGCGTATCAAGTCGGCGGCCCGTCGTACCCATCGGGCCGGAGTAATGGGAGGCCTGGGCGGCTTTGGCGGTCTGTTTCAGTTGCCCGGTGGCTATCGGGAACCGGTGTTGGTATCCGGCACCGACGGCGTGGGAACCAAGCTGCGCCTGGCCATTGACACCGGCCGGCACACGACCATTGGCATCGAT
>JBBDIU010000048.1:221-6246 GCA_040880205.1 Cellvibrionaceae bacterium | reverse complement strand
GATAGCCACTGTGACGATGGTACATTTTGTCCCGGGCCTTGTTGCCCGTTACCCGTACCTGCGCCGCGTTGATAACCACGATGTAATCACCCGTGTCTACATGAGGGGTGTATTCGGGCTTGTGCTTGCCGCGCAGACGACTCGCTATTTCGGCCGCCATGCGGCCCAGGGTTTTACCCGCCGCGTCAACAACATACCAGTCCCGCTTAACCGTTTCGGGCTTAGCACTGATCGTTTTCATGAAAATCCTGCCTTACACAAATAGGAGTTCCCGTCGAGATGGGACCTTCCCAGAAAAGAGCGCGAATACTACATAAGCAGCAAGTGCATTTCAAGGACTAAATGCCTGTAAAGCCCCAGCGGCGGGGCCAACCAGCTTGCGATTCATCCCGCGGCACATGCACCCCGCAGGCAATAGTTGGGAATGGGGTCTTGCCTTTACTCGCGACTAGCAAATTAGAGACTAGCGACTTGACCATCAGGCTTTATGTGGCTTGGCCAAATAATCGTGGCTCTGCATTTCCAGCAGCCGACTGGCTGTACGCTGAAACTCAAAACCCAGCCGACCGCCTTGGTAGAGCCCTTCCAGGGGCCGTTCCGCCGAAAGCACCAGTTTCACATTGCGATCGTAAAACTCATCCACCAAGTTGATGAAGCGCCGCGCTCGATCGTCGTTGCCCGGCATAAACGCGGGCACATTGGAAATCAACACGGCATGGTACTCGCGGGCCAATTCAATGTAGTCGTTTTGCGACCGGGGTCCGTCGCAAATAGCGGCAAAATCAAACCACACCACGTCCTCGGTCACATAGCGGGTACGAATCGGGCGGCCCTCGATTTCCAGAACAAACCCCTCGTGTACGGTAGTGTGCTCCGGCGCGAGGCTGGAAAAACTGCGCCACAGACTTTCATCCGCTTGAACGTCCAGTGGCGAATGATAGAGTTCGGCCCGCTCCAAGGCCCGCAAGCGATAGTCGACCGGACTATCCAGGTGCAACACTCGGGTATGCCGATTGAGAAGATCAATGGCGGGGAGAAAGCGTTCTCGCTGCAAACCGTCCTTGTACAGTTGGTCAGGCAGGATGTTGGATGTAGCCACCAGCGTCACGCCCCGTCGGAACAGCCCTTTCAACAGGTTCCCAAGTATCATCGCGTCGGTAATGTCCACCACAAAAAACTCGTCGAAGCAAATGACCCGCGCTTCCCTGCTCAGACGCTCCGCTACCAGCTCCAGCGGATCGGATTGCCCCGCCAGAGACTTGAGTTCCTGATGAATCCGGCGCATAAAGCGGTGGAAATGGGTGCGCATCTTCCCATCGAAAGGCAGACTGTCGAAGAAGATATCCATCAGGTAGGTTTTACCGCGACCCACCCCGCCCCACAGGTACAGGCCCGGTACCGGCGCTTCAGACTTATAGGGCACCAACTGGCGTACCCGCCGCCATACACCAGTCACGCCATAACGTTCAACCAGCGCGTTGTATAGATCCTGCAAATGCCCCATCACCGCTTCCTGAGCCGGATCGTGCTGAAAGCCCGGCTGCTGCAAGTCGTTCCGGTAGCGTTCTCGGGGATCTAAAGTGGAGGGGTTATGGGACATGGAGGCTCGACTGAATGGCCGCGAGGACCCTGCAAAATGGCGCTCACTTTAGCCCTCGGCGAAGCCAGGAGCAAGCGAGGCCCAGGTAATCATCAATGGCAAAACGGTGATCGTGGCGTCATTTTCCTTAACACAGGCGGAAAACAGCTGATTTAAGTGGACCTGATCATGGGTTGCAGGGAGGAAATCGGTATAATCCGCCGGGTGCGAGACCGCGAATCAATATTGGGAGGTGGTGGTTGTATGGTTTCAACGATGGGGGTGATACTGATCGCCCTGTTGTCACTGGTCGCCGGTGGTATTGCGGGCGGACTGCTATGGCGCTTGTTCGGCTCTCACCAACATCGCAACCGCGATCTGGAAGACCGCTTACGGGCCACTGAGCGGGAGTTGAACGAATACCGCACCGAGGTCACGGAACACTTTGTGGAAACCTCACGGCGGGTAAATAACCTGACCAGGAACTACAAAGAGGTTCACGAATATCTGGCCGATAGCGCAGTAAAGCTCACCAGCCCCTCGGTTGGGCGGGAAATGCTGGCCGCGGCCCAGATTCATTTGCCGGGCGAGGAAAAGAAGACCGAGGCAACTGCCACCCCAATTGGAGAATCAGAAACCGAGCAACCAGCTGATGGGCGTTCGGATACCGCGCAACGACCACCCACGCACTGAGCGGGTACAGCGGCTTTCCGATGCAGCCGAATCAGGTTCCAAGGTTGCCGTAACGCGTTGGTTGCCATAACGCGTTGGGCGCGGGCTGTGATTCCCCGTATAATGGAGTCGGTTTCAACGCTGTTTTGGAGCACATTTTTGGAGCACACATCGTGGCGCTAAAACGCTTGTTCAACTATGTCGGCTGGCCTGCTGCCACGGGGCTGCTGCTGGCATTGCTCGTGCTCATGCTCGTCCCCCGCTTTTCCGCGCGGGAGGGGAATTCGCTCGCCCCCCCGGAACCCGCCTTTGGTTTTTCCCACTTGAGTCCCGCCAGTGAGAATGAATGGGTTGGCCCTGTGTCCTATGCGGCCGCCGTGCGGCGAGCGGCACCAGCGGTGGTCAATATCTATACCAGCCGCACCTCCCAGAGTCGCAATCCGGTGTTCAACGACCCGCTCATGCGCGAGCTGTTTAACTCCGCGGATCGGCCGCAGCAACGCCAAATGCTCACCATACTGGGTTCGGGCGTGGTCGTCAGCGAGGAAGGCTATATCCTTACCAACCACCACGTGATCAACGGCGCCGAGGAGATTATCGTGCAGTTGCACGACGGTCGGGAAGCTCGAGCCACCCCCATCGGCGCGCATACCGACAGCGATTTGGCGGTGTTGAAGATCGATCTGGACAAGCTCACGGCCATTAACATCGGGATGCCCGAGCAGGCGCAGGTTGGCGATGTCGTGCTGGCCATCGGCAACCCATTCGGCGTGGGTCAGTCGGTCAGTCAGGGCATTATCAGCGCCACAAGCCGCCTGAGCCAGACCCAACTGGGGCTGCAAAGCTTTTTGCAAACCGATGCGGCCATCAACCCCGGCAACTCCGGCGGCGCACTGGTGGACGTATATGGCAATCTTCTCGGCATAAACACCGCCATCGTGGGTGGCAATTACACCGGTGACTCGGTCGGGATCGGTTTTGCCATCCCGGCCACCGTGGCCATGATGGCCTTGAACGACATTATCGAATACAGCCAAACGGTGCGCGGCTATCTGGGCGTGGTGGCACAGGTGCTGACCCCACGCATGGCCAGATCCCTGAATCTTAGTTTTACCTCGGGTTTTGTTATTTACGAAATTGACGTGAACAGTCCGGCACACCGCGCGGGACTGTTACCGGGCGACGTCATTACCCGGGTCAACGACCAGATCTTCGAAGACGGCAGCCGAATCGCCACCGAAATCAGCAGCGCCAAGCCGGGCGATTCGGTGGAAATCGAAATTTGGCGACGGGGTCAGCCCCAGGTAATCAAAGTCATCCTTGGCGCGGCATCTACGATTAGTTAAGACAAGTCGCTATTGGAACAAGTCGCTAGTCGCTAATCCCTAGTCGCTAGTCAAAACCAAACCCCATTCTCAACATCACCCGAGGGCGCAGCCCTCGGGTGATCCTTGTTTTCGACTAGAGATTAGCGACTAGAGACTAGCGACTTTTCTTAATCCTATATTCCGCCGAACGCGCGTGAGCTTCCAGGGATTCGCTGCGAGCAAGGACCGAGGCCACTTTACCGAGCTCGGAAGCCGTTTCCGGAGAACAATGAATAATGGACGAGCGCTTTTGGAAGTCGTACACACCCAGAGGCGAGGAAAACCGCGCGGTACCCGCGGTGGGCAGCACATGGTTGGGGCCAGCGCAATAGTCGCCGAGTGCCTCCGCGGTATACCGTCCAAGAAAAATAGCTCCCGCGTGGCGTACGGAGGGTAGCAAGAACTCTGGATCTTCCACCGATAATTCCAAATGCTCCGGCGCGGCGGTGTTACTTATTTCAATCGCCTGTTGTAAATCCGCCACTTGGATCAGGGCGCCGCGGTTTTGCAAGGATTGCCTGACCATGTCTTCCCGCTCAAGCGTGGGCAATAACTTTTCCAGGCTTACCTCCACGGCGCGCAAAAAATCCCGGTCGGGCGAGATCAATATAGCTTGTGCGTTTTCGTCGTGCTCGGCCTGTGAGCACAGGTCCATGGCCACCCAGTCTGGATCTGTTTTGCCATCGCAAATGATCAAGATTTCCGAGGGGCCCGCCAGCATATCAATGGCTACCTGGCCGAACACCTGACGCTTTGCCGTGGCAACAAACACATTGCCGGGGCCCACAATTTTATCAACGCGAGGGACGGACTGAGTGCCGTAAGCCAGGGCCGCAATCGCCTGGGCACCGCCAATGGTAAAAACTCTTTCCACGCCGGCAATCGCCGCTGCCGCGAGCACCATGTCATTGACGACGCCGTCCGGCGTCGGCGACACCATCACCACTTCGCGAACGCCCGCCACCTGGGCGGGAATTGCGTTCATTAATACCGAGGAAGGATAGCTCGCCTTGCCGCCGGGCACATAAAGTCCGACGCGGTCCACCGGGGTTATCTTTTGTCCCAGCACCGTGCCGTCCGGGTCGGTATACTGCCAGGATTCCGCCAACTGATGTTGGTGATAGTCGCGCACTCGCCGGGCGGCTGTTTCCAGTGCCCCTTTTTGCGCCTCGTCAATGCGACTGACTGCCGCCGACAAGCGCGGCTTGTCGATAACCAGTTGCGAAAAATTCTCGACGGACAATCGATCGAAGCGGTTACTGTATTCCACTACCGCTTGATCGCCGCGTTGGCGAACGTCCGTCAGGATCCTCTTGACCGTCTCATCCACGGCCGATTCCGCCATCGGCTCAAAAACCAGCAGCGTCTGCAGCTGTACATCAAAATCCCGGTCGGCTGCATCGAGTCGGCGAATCATGGGTAGGTTAGTCATGTCGTAATTCTTAGCTAAATAATGGGCTTTCAAGCCAGGGCTTTTGCAAAATCGTCCAACAAAGCCTGGATAACATCGTGTTTCATTTTCATAGAGGCCTTGTTGACAATAACTCGGGAACTGATGTCGGCAATATGCTCGCGAGCTTCGAGTCCGTTGGCCTTCAAAGTATTCCCGGTGTCGACGATGTCGACGATTTCATCGGCGAGATTCATAATGGGCGCCAGTTCCATGGCGCCATACAGTTTGATGATGTCGGCCTGGCGACCCTGACTGGCGTAATACTGCTTGGCAATATTGACGAATTTGGTGGCGACTTTGATCCGGCCCGCCGGCAGCGGCTGGCCCTTCAAGCCCGCGGTCATCAAGCGGCAGCGGGCAATTCCCAGATCCAGGGGTTCGTAAATACCGTTGCCGCCGTGTTCCAGCAGCATATCCTTGCCAGCCACGCCCATATCCGCCGCGCCAAATTCCACGTAGGTGGATACATCACTACCGCGCAAAACCAGCAATTGAACGTCGGCCCGATTGGTGGCAAAAATCAGCTTACGGCTTTTGCCAATATTTTCCACGGGCTCGACTCCCGCGCTGGCGAGAATCGGCAGGGTTTCTTCAAGTATGCGCCCCTTGGTGAGGGCGATGGTAAGTTTGTTCATAATTTTGGTATGTGAGATGTAAGATGTGAGACGTAAGATGAAAGACATACAATGATTGGAGGTTTGCCTTTCGTCTCACGTCTCACGTCTCACGTCTCTCATCTCCCGTCCTTCTATCAATCCGGCACCCGGCGTATATTCGCCCCCAACAATTGTAACTTCTCCTCGATACACTCATAACCGCGATCAATGTGGTAAATACGGTCGACGACGGTCTCCCCTTCTGCAACCAGGCCCGCAATCACCAGACTGGCGGATGCGCGCAAATCGGTGGCCATCACCGGTGCGCCACGCAATGATTCCACGCCGGTTACAATGG
>JBBDIU010000048.1:0-211 GCA_040880205.1 Cellvibrionaceae bacterium | reverse complement strand
TTTACCTGGATCAATCGGTTTTCAAATATGGTTTCGGTCACGGTGCCGGTTCCTTCGGCAACGGTATTCATGGCTGTGAACTGGGCCTGCATATCAGTGGGAAAGGCCGGATAGGGTGCCGTTCGCAAGCTCACGGCCCGCGGCCGGTTGCCGCGCATGTCCAACTCGATCCAGTCGTTGCCGGTACTCACGTGGGCTCCGGCCTCCTCAA
>JBBDIU010000047.1:0-6301 GCA_040880205.1 Cellvibrionaceae bacterium | reverse complement strand
CTGGCCAGCAAATCCACTGGCATGTAGTGACCCTTGCGCCGCGCGACGCGTTCGCGCAGCAGTTTGAAAGAAGCTTTCAAATAAACAAAGGTCACCTGCCCGCTTGTCAGCCCGTTAACCAGAAAATCCCGATAGGCTTGCTTGAGCGCGGAACAGGTAATAACCGCCGACTGGCCACGGGCGATGTGTTCATCCATCAGGCGGCGAATGGCTTGCAACCAAGGCTGGCGGTCCGCATCGGTCAATGGAAATCCCCGCGACATTTTTTCCACGTTGGCGCGCGGATGCAGACTGTCGCCTTCGTAAAACGGCCAACCCAGCACATTGGCCAGCCCCTGCCCTATAGTCGTTTTGCCACTGCCGGAAATGCCCATCACAACAACAATATTCATTACAACAACGTGCATTTGCGCTCCAGCGCTTTACTCCGCTTTCCATTTAATTTGGAATTCAATTTCCTCTTCATCATCTCCGCGTTCGTGTTCAACGGTGAATTCGGCCCGGACCGGCACATAAACACGTTCGCCGGCAATCTGGATTTCAAATCGCTCGCCGTTTTCAACCGCGTCCGCCAAACGCCGCAGTTTTGCCGCAAACTCCTCGTTCGAATACACCTTTTCCGTATCGCGTTTTGATTTCATTGATATAACCTCCTCGGATCCGCCAAAGCCGGGGTCCGTTTGTGAAGAATCTACAGCAACTCCCCTCCGTGCTTGTAAAATCGGCAGGGGAAAGCCCGCCAAAAAACCCCCGTCGCGCCCACAATTGAAACGTTACGCGCCCTGTTCCCCTCACCGTGCGCCAGCAAAAGCAGTGCCACGACAGCTCGCGTTGCATTTGACCAGTCCTTGCATGTTTCGGCAACAGTTTTCGCACTATCGAATAAACAAACATCAACCAATTTAAGCGCGCCACTACGTTAGTGCGCCGTCGCGTTACCGATCAGGTTGAATCCCCGCACATGGGGATACACGCACAAGGAGGAAAACCATGAGCGACTACACCCGCGACCCTACCACACCACCCGGCGCTGTTACGCCCGCCGAAGGCGCATTCCTCAGGGAGCGACTGCGCCATGTTTCCTGGGGCGCGATTTTCGCCGGCTTGATCATTGCCATTGCGCTGCAAATTCTGCTGGGCCTGCTCGGCATCGGGCTCGGGCTGCAAATCCTCAATCCCTCGGACCCGGTGGGTGGCGTTCGCGCCTGGGGCATCGCCACCTCGCTGTATGTGGTCGTGGTACAGATCATATCGCTATTCGCCGGCGGCTATATCGCCGCACGACTGGCGCCGGCTCTCACCGACCAAACCGCCATGTTTCACGGGCTGACAATCTGGGCGCTCGCCACAATCATCATGGTCTGGATTGGCGGCACCACCGTCGGCCTTGCCTTTAGCGGACTGAGCAACGCCATTTCCACGGTCGGGTCCGCAACCACCAGCGCGGTCGAAACCGTGATACCGGACGACATCAGCCTGCCGGACCTTGATTACCAAAGCCTGCCCGAGCCACTCCGGGAAACCCTGCGCGAAAACGGCATCACGCCCGACAATTTCCAACAGGAACTGCGCGGTGCCTACCGCGACGTGGTGAGCCCCCAGGAAGAACAGCGGGTAATGCGAGAGCTACGGGAGGCCATTCAGGCAATATTGCAGAGCCCCGGCAGCGCACCGGAAGAGATCGACCAGGCCATGGATAACATCTTCGGCCGGGGCGGCATACTGTCCGAGGAAGATTTGAATCAGGTGGAAAACACCTTGCAAGAGCGCCTCGATCTTTCCGACCAGGAAGTACAGCAGATCACCAATCAAGTACAACAAAGCATCGACCAAACCCGCGAGGCTGTGAGAGAAAGTGTTCAAACCGCCCGGCAGGAGGCCCGCGAAGCCGCCGAAGCCGCAAGCGACGCCATCGCCTCCATCGCCTTGTGGTTGTTCGTTGCCAACCTGTTGGCGCTGATCGCCGCCGTGATTGGCGGAAAGGTAGGTGAAGTTAAGACGCGGGTTTAGTGCATAAACCATGCGCCACCGCGCGGGGCCTCGTATTGAGTTTCAAGCCACGCACCCGTGAGTGAGCGCGGTTGCGTGGGTCCGATCCCGATCAGCTGCTTTCCCACCATTGTTGAAGGCCTTTCCCCCCCATTCACGGGGAAGGGCCACGCCTGTATTAATCGATTGCCTTACTTAGCCAAGTTGCCTGGGCGGCAGTGGACTATGATGCGACGATTTACTAATTAGTAAAAAATGGCTGAGTCCAATCGTCATCCAATCCACGCACCAGATCTGAGATCGAGCCTGTTAGGTGGAACTGACGCTACCCTGGTCGGCCCTAGGACCCACAAACGATTTGATTTGATAGCTAAAAACAGTTTAACCTAGCTCAACTGTAAGGAATGGTATGACTATTGACCATCTGCTAATCAGCCTACTCCTCTATGTTTTCCTACCACTCTGGGGCATTGCGGGCTTTGCCGACTGGTGCTGCCACCGGGCGACCCACATCGAAACCACTTCCGGCCTTAAAGAATCCTTGATGCACTCCGTGATGGGCATTCAAATCGGCATTCCCATTCTTCTTTGCCTATTGTTTTACGTCAATGTGCTGGTATTACTCATTTGTTTCGCCGCTTTGCTGCTGCACGAATACATAGCGCATATGGACGTTCGCTACGCGGCACCGCGACGGGAAATCAGCATATGGGAAATGCATGCCCACGGTTATTTGGCCACCCTGCCCCTGTACATGCTATCGATGATATTCATCATCAACTGGCCGGTGTTTATTGATTTGATTACCTTTCAGTGGCAAGGCCAGCTGCGCTTGATTCCGCTGGAAACGCCGCACGGCGGCAAAGGCTACTTGCCCATGTATTTGGCCTTCATGGCCTTCGTCTGTGTATTCCCTTACATGGAAGAAAATTTCCGTTGCTTCAGGCAGTGGTACCGACAAGGAATGGCAAATGTATGAGTGTCTATATAACAAGCACCGGTAGCCATCTGCCGGGGCCGCCCATTGACAACGAACAAATAGAACCCCTACTCGGCTACATACGCGGCAAGTCCAGCCGCATGAAAACGCGCATCCTGAAATCGAACGGCATCCAAACCCGCCACTACGCCATCGACAAGGATCACAACACCACCATTAGCAACAGCGAAATGGCGGCGCTGGCCGGCGCCGCTTGCATTGAAAGCAGCTACGTTCCCAAACAGAAAGTGTCCATGCTGAGCTGCGCAACCAGTCAGGGCGATTTGGTACTGCCGGGCTTTGGCAGCATGGTGCAGGCACAAATGAAGCTGGCCGACGTTGAGCTCCACACCAGCCACGGTATTTGCTCCAGCAGCCTGATGGCTTTAAAAGCGGCCTACACCAACTTGTTGGCGGGCGAACACGATAACGCCCTGGTCATTGCCAGCGAATTGGCCTCCCGCCTGTTCAAGGCCAGCCGCTACGAAGCGGTTGATGTGGAAAACGCCATCGACTTCAATGCGGAATTTCTCCGCTGGATGCTGTCGGACGGCGCCGGCGCCTTTTTACTGGAAACCGCGCCGCGGGAAAAGTCCTTCAAAATAGAATGGATTCGCAGCTATTCCCATGCGGATGCCTATCCCGTGTGCATGTCGGTCGGCCGCACTCATCGTAGCAACGAGTTGCGAACCTGGCAGGACTTTCCCAGTTACGCTGAAGCGGAAGCCGCCGGGGCCTTATTGATTCGTCAGGACGTGCGACTGCTCGACAACATGGTCAAATTGGGAGTCGATGGTTTTTTGCGGCTCATTGATGAACAGCGCGTGGATCCCGTCAACGTCGACCACGTACTCTGTCACTATTCCTCGGACTATTTCCGCAGCCGCATATTTGAAATGCTCACCATGGCGGGCGTGGCGATCCCCGAGGAAAAGTGGTACACCAATCTGTATACGCGCGGCAACACGGGCTGCGCCTCGCTGTTCATCATGCTCGACGAATTCAAGGCAACCCAAAGCTTCAAGGCAGGCGACACAATCATGTGCATGGTACCGGAAAGCGGTCGATTCAATACCGCCTACATGCTGTTAACCGTGGTGGACGGAGCATAATGGAATCCAAAGTACTCACTGAACAGGGGCAGCGCTGTTTGCAAGGCCTTATGCGCGTCTGGTTTGAATTCGAACGCAACTTAAACCGCGTGCCCATCGTCATGCGGCTGGAGAGCGGCCGTTTTACCCTGCAAGACTACCGCAAACTGCTGCTGAATTTGCGCCAGCAAGTTATCGAAGGCTCCCGCTGGATCACCCGTAGCGCGTCCAGCTTTGACCGGGATTACGCGGATGTCCGCTCCGTGGTCATCGGCCACGCCAAGGACGAACACCGGGACTATGAAATCCTGGAACAAGACTACGTTGCGGCTGGCGGCAAGCTGGATGATATTCTGACGGCACCGCGCAACGCCGGCACTGAAGCACTGCACGCCTTCTTAATGTACCGGGCCAGCCAGCCCAACCCGGTGGACATGGTGGGCGCCATGTGGATTATTGAAGGCTTGGGGCAAAAGATGGCCGCCGGTTGGGCGGACCGGATCAACGAACTCACCGGCGGCGATGGTTCCTACGTGAACTTTATGGGCTATCATGGTGAAAACGATGCCGATCACATGGAAAAGCTTTACAGCCTGCTCGACCGTGTCTGCACCGGCGACAAAACAGCCCGCGATATTATTCGCACCGCGACCGTGGTAAGCCGGCTCTACGCGCTCCAGTTGGAAGAAATCGACAATGACTAAAGAACGCAGCGCCTATCTGAAGGCCATCGAGTTCGACAATTCCCTGCCCATCGAAAAAGCCGCCGTTGAGCTGTGGCTCGCGGACCTGAACAATCCTTTTCGCTGGACAGTCCGGCCTTTTCTGCAATTGGTATTCGCCCTGCTGCTCCACATCACCTGGTTCCTGAAACGCCTACCCCTACCCCAGTTCAGTGCCCACCGTGTGCTGCAAAAAACAATCTGCTGGTTCTGCGAACATTTCGTGAGTTACGAAGCCAACATGCTGATTCTGCGCCACTACGCCAGCGAATCCAACCTTCTCAACTTTCTGTTGGACAACACCGATAACTCCGGCATCGCGCCAATTACACTGTACCCGAAAACAATCAACGACATGCACCAGGACAGCTTCGTCGAACACGACCAGGAGTTGTTTCGCCTGTTCAAGGAGATGGGCTACTGGCAACACCGCGACCTGCCACTTGCGCCGCAACACATAGAATGGACCCACTGGCAACCCATCGACATGAATGCCTTTCGCCTCACCAAGCGGCGAACCCAGGTCATGGACTTCGAAAGCGCCCACGCCTTATTCATGTGCCTGTTTTGTTTTCTACTGACGCGCGAACAATACCGCGACGCCATTAACGGCTTTAACCTGGACCAGTCCATTGCCATCCGTATCGGCCAACTCATCGGCAACAGCCAGCTTCCCGAACTGGCCTACAACAAATACCCGCTCTACCTGGTAGGCCCCTGGAACCTCGGCCAGCGCTTCCTCATGCACGGCTTCTTCACCGAATACCTGTACGCGGAGCTGGAGAACCGCCGGAAGGGGCGTGCCGAAAGCCGTGATACTTCCACGGCCCACGAACCGCAATCCGAACCGGCATGGGACAGCTAACTGGTAACCCCGCGTGCTGAAGATGTTGGCTGGATTGGGTGTGTCAAACTCCGATCAGCGAACTCATTGTGCGACGCCTTGACCGTTGAGCATCTGAAAAACCAGCTCTCTTATTTTCGATTCCGCGTCAATAAATTTGCTTGGCCCCGGCACCCGAGTAGCGTCGTAGGTTGCCTGAGCAAGCTTTGTGGAACCAGCGGTATCGGTCATCCAGATATTGGCGAACGACATGTAGGTAGCCAAGTCCCAACTCCAGTTGGCGACGTAAAAGCCCAATGCGCCACAGCTTTCGACGTGGTCCGGATTCCACTGTGGTTGCCACAAATTATGCTGCAACGCATAGGTACCATCGACGACAACGGGGGTTATGTCGTTTGCCTGGAATTCTTCCGTTAATGCAACGAGAACACCGGGTTTAACAGCCTCGTGCTTAACAATACAAATCGTACTCGGGGCAGCCGCGCTAAGCTGCGAAATCTCCTGCGTGGCGGCACATCCGCCGAGCCCCATTAATGACAAGACTAAAATCGCTATTCTATTTTTCATTCTAGGTTTCCCGTGGTTGTGGTCAGTTCTAGCACCCGCATTATAGACCGGGCGGAACGCTAAAACCTGGCTGAATTGTATATTCAACCCTGCAAACACGGGATTATCA
>JBBDIU010000046.1:0-6332 GCA_040880205.1 Cellvibrionaceae bacterium | reverse complement strand
CTGACGGTCAAGGGGTGTTGCCACCAGGTCGCCATGCACAGATCTGGATCGCCCACGTGCCGCCATCGGGATGCGAACCGGCCCCACCCCTGCAGGTCACGTGGGGAGCGTACAACCACGGTCAGCCGGCTTGGTCGCCGGATGGTCAAAAATTAGCCATCACGCTATCCAAGGATGGCAACCCGGAAATTTACACGCTGGACGTGAAAACCCGGCAATTAACGCGAATTACCAATCACTATGCGATAGATCACGAACCCAGCTGGACTACGGACGGAAAGGCCATCCTTTTTACCTCTAATAGGGGCGCCAGACCACAAATTTACCAAGTAACACTTGCCAGTGGGCGTCCTGAGCGCTTAACCTTTGTTGGCCCATACAACGCGAAACCTGCGGTTTCGCCGGATGGCCGGGGTTTTGTGTTCATCCATCGGGATGAACGGAGCAACGATCACATCGCTTTTCAGGATTTTAAGACCGGCGATATTCGTGTTCTAACCCGTACGCAGGTCGGATTGGACGAGTCGCCAACGGTCGCCCCAAATGGGGCTATGCTGATGTACGCAACGAAGGATCGTCAAGGCAAGGGAATATTGGCCGCGGTCTCCATGGATGCCGCCACCACCTTTGATTTGCCATCCAAGCAGGGCGATGTACGGGAGCCGGCCTGGTCCCCATTCAGGGATTAAGGACAATTAAGTTTTTGATTTTAGTGCAGTTCGTCTATAGTGTTCTATGTTCAATCACGTTTGGGAGTAAAAAATGGTCAATAATTCGTTAAAACAAATACTGGGCTTGGCTTGTGTCCTGGCGTTAATGGTTGGTTGTGCCACGACTTCAGAAGAAGAAATGCCTGACGAGCCGGTAGCGCAAGAGCAACCAGCACCAGAGCCAGTCGCACCTGAACCTGAAGAAATGCCGGAGTTGGATACCGTTTTCTACTTCGATTTCGATTCTTCTGTGTTGAAGCCGCAAGCTCGGGCAGCACTCACCGCCCACGCTGAGCGCTTCAAGAACAACTCGCAGCGCATCCGTTTGGAAGGCCATGCGGACGAGCGCGGTAGCCGCGAGTACAATATGGCATTGGGTGAACGACGGGCCAACGCAGTTGCCGACTTCCTGGTGCTGCAAGGTGTATCGCGTTCGCGAATTGAAACTGTCAGCTATGGCGAAGAGCGGCCCGCGCGGATGGGTAGCAACGAAGCTGCCTGGGATATGAACCGTCGCGTCGAGCTCAACTAAGCTGGCTCAACGATAGTTTTACACCAATGAGATGTTCCCTCTACACCGCTGCCACGATGGCAGCGGTGTTTACTATTTCAAGTCCAGCTCTTTCCGAGCAGGCGCACGCCGTGGATGCACAGCCTGTGCTATTGCAGCTGGCGCAGGTCGAAGTCATCGAATCTTCGCCCGCCATCCGGCCCATCGGCCAGCCGCGACCCAATCGCAACAATACCAATACCAATACCAATACCAATACCGACAGCAACGCCAACCCCGGCGCTGGAACTCCCGCGACCAATCTGCAAAGTGAGCTATACCACCAACTACAGGTATTGCAGGAAGAAGTTCAGGCATTGCGTGGAATGGTCGAGGAACAAGCCTACCAATTGCAACAGCTCAAGCAGCAGCGGATGGACGACTATGTGGATTTGGATCGTCGCATAAGCCAGCTTGGCGGCAATGGTGGTGCTCAGGGAGAAGCCGGGTCCAGCGGCGGCGGTTCCACTGACTCAGACAGTCAGCGTGTGGCTGGCGGAAGTGGGGCGATTCCGGCGGATGAATTCGCCAGCTATAGTGCCGCCGTTGACTTGGCGACCAAGCAACAGGAATTTGATCGTGCCATTGTCGCGCTGAACGAGCACCTGGAACGTTATCCAGATGGTCGCTATGCCGCCAACGCTTATTATTGGTTGGGCCAGATCTACTTTGTGCAGGGCAATATGGAAGAGGCGAGACGGGAATTCAGCCGTGTGGTCAATGACTTTTCCAATCACAACAAAGCCCCCGAGGCGCGCTACAAGTTGGGTCAGGTGTATTTTCAGCTGGGCGATAAAGCGCAAGCTAAAACTCTACTCGACCGAGTAGCCAGTGGCGATAGCGACAGCGCCCCCCTGGCGCGAAATTTTTTACGTCAGAATTATCCCTAGGTCAGGGAACAGGGAACAGTAAACCACGCTAACGGATCGATACGCTTACGCGAACGATCACGTCCTTCTCGGAATAATCTTTCTATCAGGCGGTCGGAACACTCATTTGATGAGCTTTTGCGCGCGGGTGCTGTTGCTTGTCGCGCGGGCGTCGTGTACATCGTCTTGCCGGCAGTGGTGGCGCGTTGGTCTGGGCATCGATCCGGGATAAAAGAAATTTTTACGCATTTTTTCCGCGAGTGTCACGTTAATCCCACCGAAAGGCTATAAAGTGGGCCGACTTGAGAAGAGCCCCGAAGTGCAGGCCCTTAAAAAATCGCCAATCGCAAAGAGCCTCCGCTCATTGTTGAGGTGGCCGGGCTGCGGGCAGGTTCAATCTTCCGGCTCGACCTGAAGTTGGATCTGTTATCTGGCGCCAAACATCACCAGTCTCATTCGACCGCCTACCATTTACAGGTGTGTCGATGCAATATCCAGAAATATTTTCGCGAGCTGCCAAACGATGACGCACTCGACGTGCATAAGCTTTAAGGAGAAATGCTTATGGGAGATCTTGGTCGCAACAGTACAGCCTTGGACATCATTGAAGGCATCGATTTGAAGGGAAAAATAGCCATTGTTACCGGCGGTTCTTCTGGGATTGGCACCGAAACAGCGCGCGCACTGGCCGTCGCCGGGGCCGAATTGATACTGCCTACTCGCGATCTCGAGTACGGATCAGCGATTGCGGACAAACTGATCACCGAGTCAGGAAATTCCAAGATCCGTAATTACGAGATGGATCTATCGGATTTCGACAGTGTCCGTCGCTTTGCGGACAACTTTATGACGGAGTACCGACAACTCGACATACTGGTAAACAACGCAGGCATTATGGCTTGCCCGCCAGGACGTTGTCGGCAAGGCTATGAATTGCACTTTTCAGTTAACCATTTAGGCCACTTCCTGTTGACGGCGTGCTTATCTCCCTGCTTGCTCGCGAGCGCTGCCAGCCGCGTGGTGACCTTGAGCTCCGTGTGCCATCGTTTGTCACCGGTGGTGTTCGATGACCTGCATTTCAATCACCGGAGCTACGATAAATGGCTGGCTTACGGACAATCGAAGACAGCAACCGCACTATTTGCCCTGGCTTTGAACGAGCGTCTCCAAGGGTACGGCGGCTCGGCGTTTGCCGTGCATCCAGGAAGCATTATGACCAATCTACAGCGCCACATGAACCGCCAGGAAATGGTGGCGCTCGGCTGGATAGACAAAAAAAACAATATACACAGAAGTTTCAAATCGGCTGCCCAGGGCGCAGCCACGACTGTATGGGCAGCTACAACATCGCACCTGGCGGACCGGGGTGGGGCTTATTGCGAAGACTGTCAGGTGGCCGAGCCAGCCAGGGAGGGCTCTACCAGGCGCGGTGTCTCCCCCTACGCGCGTGACCTCCAAACAGCGACCTATCTGTGGGATGTGTCGGAGCGTTTGGTCGACCAACCCTTCTGTTTGAACGACGTTTCGCGATATTGCGCGGCCAAGGGTAAAATGGCGGCTCTTCCAGTAGTCTAGAGGCGAACGTGTCCGGTAAAAGAGCGGTGGTGCTGAGTTCAGGTGGTCTCGATTCCACCACCCTGCTGGCGATAGCCAGGAGCGAAGGCTACCGCTGTTATTCCCTGAGTTTCGATTATGGGCAGCGTCATCGGGCTGAACTGCAGGCCGCGCAGCGCTGTAGTCGCACTCACGGCGCGGTGGAACACAAGGTGGTGAGCCTTGACTTAGGGACGATTGGTGGCTCGGCGCTAACCGACGACAGTATTGCGATTCCCGAGCAAGAGAGCGAAGGAATACCGGTCACCTATGTACCGGCGAGAAACACGGTGTTCCTGTCCATTGCCTTGGGCTGGGCGGAGGTAGTGGAAGCCCAGGACATCTTTATCGGAGTCAATGCGGTGGATTATTCCGGTTATCCCGACTGTCGTCCCGCTTTTATCGAGGCGTTTACCGTAATGGCCAATCTGGCCACCAAGTCGGCCGTACAGGGTCGCCAACTGCGCGTGCAAACCCCGCTAATTCACTTGAGTAAGGCCGAAATCATTCGGCGAGGCTTGGAATTGGGCGTGGATTACGGCCTGACCGTGTCCTGTTATCAAGCCAACGACCACGGCGAGGCCTGTGGTAAATGCGACAGTTGCCGATTGCGCCGCGCCGGCTTCCAAGCCGCCAACGTGCCCGATCCCACTCGCTATCGGTCCTCATAACGCCCCGCCGGTCTGTCGCCATGAGGCCCGGCTGCACATGTCCAGCGAGCCGTTCTCGCCGTTCCGCACCGACCAGCGTGGCGCTAAGTCTTTGCTTTTTCGCCACAAAATGCGCCAAAAACCGCTTGTCTTTTAGGGTGAAATCATTACCATATGCGCCTCCTTTTCGGAGGCGTGCAGGTAGAGTTCACCTGCTCTCGGTCGTCAGATCAGTCGAGCGAATCGATGAAGTATCGATTCGCGACCGGACAGGAAGTCGGGGCGGCGGTGATTAAGAACACCGATGTAGCGCCACGGATGGCAAGCACAAACCAGTTTCAGGGTCGTTAGCTCAGTTGGGCGAATCGATTGAGTATCGATTCGCGACCGGACAGGAAGTCCGGGACGGCGGTGATTAAGAACACCGAAGTCGCGCCATGGACGGCGGGCACCAAACCAGTTTCAGGGTCGTTAGCTCAGTTGGTAGAGCAGTTGGCTTTTAACCAATTGGTCGCGCGTTCGAGTCGCGCACGACCCACCATAAATAAAAGGCTGCCTCAAGTAGGTGGCCTTTTTTTATGGCGAGCCAAAGCGCGTGACACCCATCGCTGTTAAGCGTTCGTGCTAATTCTTCCGGCCCGAGGGTTTCGCTTGACGATGGTGGTCGGAGCAGGACGGGAACCCTTGCGCCGTTGTTACTGCCATAGTTGATGAAATGACACCCCAAGCCGTTTACTCGGTGGCAGGGGGGGCCAGGGACCATTAGGCCGAATGTGGTAAAATTCGGGACTTTACCGAAATACGGCGGGTGCCCCCCGGGCGCCCATGGCAAGACTATGATACCTGTTAAAGACTTACAGACAGTGCCGAGTGCGCAGGCCCGGGTGCAGGCCTTTCTCGATGAGCCGCATCCTGCGGCCAGCTATACGCCAGAGCAGGTAACAGCCTACAAGGAAAAGATTACCGCGCTGTTGAAGGCCAACAATGCGGTGCTGGTTGCCCACTACTACACCCATCCGCTGGTGCAGGCGTTGGCGGAGGAAACGGGTGGCTGTGTCTCCGATTCCCTGGAAATGGCGCGCTTTGGCAAGCAAAACCCGGCATCGACCCTGATAGTGGCCGGGGTGAAATTCATGGGGGAAACCGCCAAGATTCTCAGCTCCGACAAGCGCGTCCTCATGCCCACCCTGGAAGCGACTTGCTCGCTGGATCTTGGCTGCCCCGCCGATCAATTCGCCGCCTTTTGCGATCAGCATCCGCAACGCAAGGTGGTGGTCTATGCCAATACCTCGGCGGCAGTGAAAGCCCGTGCCGATTGGGTGGTTACCTCCAGTATTGCGGTGGACGTTGTCGACTACCTGGACAGTCAAGGCGAGACAATGATCTGGGCTCCTGATAAACACCTGGGCCGTTACGTGCAAAAACAAACCGGCGCCGACCTGCTGCTGTGGGACGGTGCCTGCATCGTTCACGAAGAGTTTAAAGCCAAAGGTGTCGAAGACCTAAAAGCACTCTATCCGCAGGCGGCTGTGTTGGTGCATCCAGAATCACCGGAGGCGGTGGTGGACCTGGCGGATGTGGTGGGTTCCACGTCCCAGCTAATCAATGCCGCGAAGACCCTGCCCAACGATCAGTTCATTGTCGCCACGGACCAAGGCATATTCTACAAGATGCAGCAAACCTGCCCGGACAAGGAATTCTATATTGCGCCGACCGCTGGTAACGGCGCCACCTGCCGGAGCTGCGCAAATTGCCCCTGGATGGCCATGAACGATTTGGAGCGATTAGCCCACGTGCTTGAACACGGCGGCCAGGAAATTCACGTGGATCCGGAGTTGGCGCGCAAGGCAATGATTCCCTTGCAGCGGATGTTGGATTTTAGGAAGCGTGAGATGTGAAGATGTTAGACGTGAGATGTGAGATGTGAGATGTGAGATGTGAGATGTGAGATGTGAGATGT
>JBBDIU010000045.1:0-39827 GCA_040880205.1 Cellvibrionaceae bacterium | reverse complement strand
AGCAGCTATCCAACCTTGTAGACCAGGACGCTTACAGCTACGTGCTGGCGGAGATACTGGTGGCGGCCAATTCCGTGGCGGAAATGGAGCAGAAATACAAGCGCGCCACGGAACTCTTGCCCTTCGAATTTGCCCCGGTAAAGGCGGCGGGATGAATACGTCTGGGAGGGGGGACGCGAGGATGTTCCACATTTTACGTTTCACGTTTTACGTCTAAAACTCCATGCGATGGCGAGATATCGAAAGTCTTCCCCATCCGGTCGAAAGCAAAGAACACTTGTGGATACCCCTGCCGGATGGGCAGCGATTGGCGGCACGACTGTGGCACCCAAGGGACGCCGGGCAACGGCCGGTGCCCGCAATTTTGGAATACATTCCCTACCGCAAACGCGACCTGACCCGCTCGCGCGACGAAATGATTCACCCCTATCTGGCTGGCCACGGCTATGCCTGCCTACGTGTGGACTTGCGCGGCAGCGGCGAGGCCGATGGCGTCCTGCATGATCAGTACCGGGGGCAGGAACTGGCGGATGGCGAACAGGCCATTGAGTGGATTGCCCAACAAGCCTGGTGCGACGGCCAAGTGGGAATGATGGGCATCTCCTGGGGCGGGTTTAATGCCTTGCAAATTGCCGCGCGACGTCCGAAAGCACTCAAGGCCGTTATCAGTTCATGTTCCACTGACGACCTGTACCGCGACAATATGCATTACATGGGCGGCTGCCTGCTCACGGATAATCTGTCGGAATCCACCACTATGCTCTCGGCCAATAGTTGTCCACCGGACCCGGCACTGGTAGGCGAGCGCTGGCGGGAAATGTGGCTGGAGCGCTTGCAAGGCAGTGGCCTGTGGCTGGAAAAATGGCTGCGCCACCAATGGCGTGATGAATACTGGCGCGAGGGTTCAGTCTGTGAGGATTACGCGGCCATTCGCTGCCCGGTTATGGCGGTGGGCGGCTGGACCGACGGTTACACCAACGCCATCTTTCGCCTGCTGGAACATTTACAGGTGCCGCGCCTGGCTCTTGTCGGCCCCTGGGGCCACAAGTATCCGCATCTGGGCATTCCGGGGCCCGCCATCGGCTTCCTGCAAGAGGCGTTGCGTTGGTGGGATCACTGGCTGAAGGGCAAGGACACGGGGATCATGAGAGAGCCCATCCTGCGAGTCTGGATGCAGGACAGTGTGCCTCCCACGACTTCTTACAACCAGCGCTCCGGTCACTGGATCGGGGAAGACCAATGGCCCTCGCCCCACATTGAAACACGGCGTCTGTGGTTGGGGAGTGGTCACTTACTTTGCGAGCGTCCGGGGCACAAACTCGAACCTCAGTTTGAATCAATCCAATCACCTCTTAGCGTGGGGCTGTTTGCCGGCAAGTGGTGCTCCTACACGGCGGCCCCCGATTTGCCCCATGATCAGCGGGAGGAAGACGGCGGCGCGCTGGTCTTCCAGTCCGAACCCTTGCGGGAAGACCTGACCATGCTGGGGGCCCCGGCCTTGGAAGCGGTCGTGGTGGCAAACCAAGCCATGGCCATGATCGGGGTGCGCCTGTCCGATGTGGCACCGGATGGCAAGGCTACCCGAATTACCTATGGCTTGCTCAACCTCAATCACCGCCAGGGTCATGATCGGCCCCGGGAGCTGGTGCCCGGAGAACCGGAACGGATCCGGGTGGTATTGAACAATATTGCCCAGACGATCCCCGTCGGCCACCGCCTTCGGCTCAGTATTTCCACATCCTATTGGCCGTTGGCTTGGGCGCCGCCGCGTCCGGTGTGCCTCGACATCCAACTCAATGACAGCGCGCTGTCTGTCCCGGTCCGATCACCGCAGCCGGGTGACACAAACATCACCTTTGCGCCCCCGGAAGCCACGCCGCCGGCGCCGAGAACCCAATTGGAAAAACCCGAACACAACTGGCTGGTACATCGGGACCTGGCGACAGACCTGTCGACCCAGGAGATAGTAAAAGATGAAGGCCGTTATCGGTTGGAGGATATCGACCTGGAAATCACTGACCGCACCTGGAACTGGTACAGCTATCTGGACGACGATTTTACCTCTCTGCGCGGCGAAACCCAGACTGAACGTGGCTTTTACCGGGGCAATTGGCGGGTGGGGACCACCACTCGCACCGTACTGACGGCGGATGAAAAAAATTTTTACATACACGCCGAATTGGATGCATGGGAGGGGGATAAACGTATCTTTGCCAACAATTGGGATACTTGTATTCCTAGGGATAATTTGTAGGGATGGTGGATAGTGGATAGTGGATAGTGGATAGTGGATAGTGGATAGTGGATAGTATTATAAAAATCGGTGTTGTTCGTTACAATGGGGATTTTCGACGAGCGGATAATAAATAATGCAAAACGTTTCCTTAAACAACTTTTCGCTGCAGGCCTTTTCCCTGGAGAACAGGGTTGCGCTGGTTACCGGGGCCTCGAGTGGAATCGGGGCTGCTGTAGCTGAAGGGCTTGCGTCGGCCGGGGCAAAGATTGTCGCGGCCGCACGGCGCGAGGACAAGTTGAATACGCTGGTGAAGGGCATTTGTGAGCGGGGCGGGAAAGCCATTGCGGTGGCGATGGATGTAACGGATCGCGGCAGTATTCAGGCCGCCTTGGATCAGGCGGAAAAATCCTTCGGTACCGTTAACACGGTTATCAACAATGCTGGCGTAGCGAGCCCGCGAAATTTTATTAGGATTGACGATGCGGATCGGGATTTCGTAATGGACACCAATTTCAAGGGCGTGTGGAATGTCGCACAGGAGACCGCGCAACGTATGGTTGCCGCTAAATCGCCAGGGAGCATTGTCAATATTGCTTCGGTGCTGGGCCTGACCGCCAAACCCGGCCAGACTTCCTATTGCGCCTCCAAGGGCGCGGTGGTGCAACTGACCCGAGCCATGTCCCTGGATTTGATGAAGTACAACATTCGCGTGAATGCGATCGCACCGGGGTGGTTCAAAACAGAAATTAACGATGAATTTTTTGAATCCGATGCCGGCAAGGAGTTTGTCGCACGCATGCCCGCCAAACGACTGGGGGAACTACCCGAACTTGTGGGTCCGATTGTCATGTTGTGCAGTGATGCGGCTTCCTTTGTCAACGGGGTGGTGTTACCGGTGGATGGTTCTATCTCGGTGACGGGGATTTAATCGGCCGCTCTGCAACTGGCCTCTCGCAGCTCCCAACGCTGTTCGGAATTATGATGCACCAACACACATTTACCGCCGCTCAACAGCAGGTGAAAGCGTTCGGGGGTTTCCAAGGTACGGCCCGGTAGCCGATTGCCAAGCGGATCGCGGCGGGGCTGACGTTCGATAACGAGTGTACTGCTTTCCGTCAATGCGTCATCCGCCAGATTCACGTGGGCACCATGGAGCGCGGTGGAAACAATATTTTGCAATTCGGCCCGGCTGGCCGGTGTCGGATCGGTAATCAGTGCGGCGATTTCCTCTTTCATCGTGCCATTCTTACAGCTCGACAAGGCCCAAACACAAAATGCGAGAGACACGAGCCTGGTAATACCCAACAATTTCAACAAAACGTGCCTCACTGGTGCATAAGCCGGCCTTGTAAGCCGCGCGATTTGAGGACGCGTCCATCGATGGCGGACAGCGTGGATGGCGACGCAAGAGAGGCACTGAATGTGAATTGGCCGAAGCTACTGGGAGTCAGCGAGCAGCTGGAACTGTTGCGATACTGTAGGGCCGCCGCCAGGCGCGCTTCATCGGGATCACCCAATTCATTTGTAAAGTCATCGCCGATTGAACAACCGGGAATCGGTACGCCGGCGTTGCTCACTTGATCCTCCGGTGAGAAGCCATCCGGGTAATCGCCAAAGCCCTTGGCGTTTTCCCCTCTAAATTGAACCGTGAAATAGGTGGTGCCACAATTATCTTGTGGGTAAAAGCCGTATGGCTTGCCACAGGTTGTAGAGCCAATCTGAATCACTTCAACATCCACACCGCGCAGGCCGTTCATAATGGATTCACTGGCGGAACAGGTACCGGGACCCGTCAACACAAAAACACGACTGAGACCTAGTGTCGGCAGAGGCTGGAATTCCGGCACCGACAAACCGACGGTCTCGTTCACGAAGGGAATTACGACGTTTTCGTCGGTGCGCTTGTCATTAAACGTCAGGGTCTCGAATTCTCGACCCGCAATGTTTGTCGGGCCGGCAATCATATACGCCAGCTGGCTGGCGATGGCGAGAAACCCCCCGCCATTATAGCGGACATCCAGCACCAGATCTTCAATGCCGGCATCATGCAGTTGGGTAATAGCATCGATCAACTGCGCTTCCGCGGTTGCAATATGGTCGTTAAACAAAATGTAACCGACCTCGCCACTGCTCAAGGTTGCGACTTCGAGGACTGGAGATTGGGTGATATTGTCGGCGGACATGGAAAAGGACGGACGCAGGTTACCGTCTACGTCTCGCACGGTAAATTCATGTGTTTCACCCTGCTGCGATGGGCTGAGTCCCGCATTCAACGTGCCAACGTCGTCGCCGTCCTCCAGCCTAACGCCATCAATGGCGACTACTCTGTCACCGCGCCGCAAGTTGGCATCGCCACTTGCAGCCGGCGAGCCCGGCTCCACATAGGCCACGATCAATTCGCGAGGTGGCGTGGCCTTAAGTAGCACCCAGGTTGCGCCGTACCCAACCGAAACACCCGACTGGGACTGCGACTGCCATTGATCGGTGGGTATGGAAAAATGGAATTGATCCTTGGGGTTGCCGGATGGGGTCGTGGCGTCGGTTTTCAACAGATCAAAATATTCCGGTGTTTCATAATTAGCTGGATTGCGATCAATAATCTCGTCGTACCAGAGATAGGTCTCGTTGCTCCAGGAACGCAAGAAGTTTCGTTCGTCGAGACCCGTACCTTGTTGATCGGGGAATGGGCCGCCGGTACTCGGATCCGTACCGCTACGTGGCGCCTGGCATTGATTGACAAAATTATCGGCCGGCTGAAATACACCGGCCTGCCATCTATCGGTCGGTAGTCGACCGCTGTCACTGTCACTGCCACAGCCGGCAAAGCCCAACGTCAAGCAGAGCAATACTGAAAGGAGCATTGATTGTGGAGCTTGGGCCGTTCGAGGCTTGGGGACCTGCGTCCCGACAGAAAATTCAGCTTGCACGTACAACTCCATTCATCTATTGCAATTGTCATCTATTGCAATCGTTTATCGTCGCGCATGTAGAGTAGGCAATGCTACCCGAATTCGCAACGACGAATCGTAAAGGAAAAGCCCTGCAAAAGCCACGTTCAGTTGGCAATCAGGTGTACAATTCTGTTTCGCTTTTGCGGATTTTCGCGCCAAGGGAATCCTTCGGCTCAATCCAGGTCACATGTCCTTGGTCATTTGTTTGCCGACCTTGTGGAGACATCAATGAAACGAGTTATATTCCTTCTATTACTTCTATTTTTTACCCCGCTCTCGGGTATTGCCGACGAGGGCATGTGGCAACCGCACCAACTCCCGGAACTGGAAAACCGACTCACCGAACTGGGCCTGCAAATCAATCCCGCCACGCTTTCCAGCCTGACGGAATTCCCCATGAACGCCATCGTCAGCCTGGGGGGGTGCAGCGCCTCGTTTGTCTCGCCGCGCGGCTTGGTGGCAACCAACCACCACTGTGTATACGGTTCGATCCAGTACAACAGTTCACCGGACAACAACCTGTTGACCGAAGGCTTCCTGGCGGCATCCTTGGACGAGGAAATCCCCGCCGCGCCAGGCAGTCGGGTCTATGTCACCGAGTCGGTAACCGAGGTCACCGATCAAGTGCTGACGGGCGTCAACCAAAGCATGAGCGGCATCAATCGCTATCGACAAATCGAAGACAACACCAAGGCCCTGATTGAAAGCTGCGAGGAAAGCGGCGTTCACCGCTGTGCCGTGCCAGCCTTTCATCATGGAAGGGAGTACTTTCTGGTAAAGCGCCTGGAAATACGAGACCTGCGCCTGGTATACGCCCCGGCGACCAGCATCGGAAAATACGGCGGTGACGTGGACAATTGGCAGTGGCCACGGCATACCGGTGACTTCGGTTTTTATCGCGCCTACGTGGGGGCCGATGGCAAGCCGGCGGATCACCATGGCGACAATGTCCCCTATGAACCGGAAAGCTTCCTGCACATTGCCGCACGGAATTTGCAGGCGGAAGATTTTGTGATGGCCGCCGGTTACCCGGGCAGCACCAACCGCTATCGCACCGCCGACGAAGTGGAAAATCAATTTACCTGGTTTTACCCTAAAGCCCGTCAGCTTCGCGAAGAACTGATGGACGTCATTCTCGCCAATTCGGAGGAAGGCAGCCAAGCGCGATTGAACTACGAAGGCACCCTGGCCAGCCTTTCCAACTACGCCAAAAACTACCGCTCCATGGTGGAAAGTTACCAGCACAGTGATTTCCTGGAACGACGCCGGCAGATGGAACGGGAGTTCGCCCAGTGGATTCTGGCCGACGCTGACAGAGCGGAACAGTTTGGCCCAGCGGTGGAAGAACTCACCGCCCTGATCGACCGCGTCCAATCGACCCGGGCGCGTGACCTGATACTGAGCTATATGAACTACGCGAGCATGCCCAGCATGGCCGCGCGCCTATACCGCTTGGCAATGGAACGGCAAAAACCGGACAGCGAACGGGAACCCGGCTATCAGGAACGCGACCTCACCCGTTTTCGGCAATCCGTACAACGTCTTACCCGCAACTATGACCAAGATGTGGATCAGGCGATTTTGCTGTACTTGTTGGGCCGCTATGCGGATTTACCGGAAACCCAACGCGTGGATGCCATCGACAATTTTTTTAATATTGGGGATTCGCTAAACACCAGTCAGCTAAGACGAACTGTTGATCGGATGTACGCCCGTTCCGATCTCGATGAGGAAAACGTGCGACTGGAGTGGATGAACAAGTCGCCCGAGGATTTCCACAAGAGCCGCGACAGAATGATTCGCTACGCGGTCGATACCTACGACGCGCGCATGGCACTGGAACTGGAATCGAAGGACATTGCCGGCAGGATGCAACAATGGCGCTCGCGTTACATGGAGGCCTTGATCGCATTTAACCGCGCCCAGAACAAACCGGTTTACGCCGATGCCAACGGCACCTTGCGCGTGACCTACGGCCAGGTCAAGGGAAATCAACCGCGCGACGGATTGCGCAATCTCCCATTTACCACGCTGGAAGGTATCCTAGAAAAGGACACCGGCGTTGCGCCTTTTAATGCTCCCGAAAAGCAACTGGCCTTGATTGACGAAAAACACTACGGCGCTTATGAACTGGATACCATCGATTCGGTGCCCGTGAACTTTCTAAGCACAGTGGACATTACCGGCGGCAATTCAGGTTCCGCCGTTATGAACGGCAATGCACAATTAGTAGGATTGTTGTTTGACGGCGTTTACGAAAGCATCATCGGCGACTGGGATTTTGATGAAGAGAAAAATCGCGCAATTGCAGTGGATTCGCGATATATGTTGTGGGTGATGGAGCACGTGGACGAGGCAGAGAGTTTGTTAGAGGAGTTAACGATAGTGCATTAAGATAGGTTCTTCCAAGCGGCTGCAACAATTTTCGGAGCGGTGCCGATAAACCAAAGAAAAAATCCGCGCAAGCTGCCGTTTGCCAGTGGGGTGGGCCTATCGGAACCGCATTCAGGATCTACTGAAAGCAAAACCGGCTATTCCTCGTCTCCTTCCGTTCCCGTAACTACTTCCCCACGCGCTTCCTGCACCCTCGCACCTTGCAAAATACCCGGCAGGGCGATATTCCCTTCATGACAAGCGTATTCGTACACCGGCCCTTCGTTTTCGATGAAAGTCATTTCGCCGTGCCAGACCTGGGAATAGTACTCGGGGTCTTCCACCGTGAATTCATACAGAATTTCGTTATCGGAATAGCGGGTAAAGCGCTCGACGACTTTGCCTTTTTCCGACATATATACAGGGCCGCGGCGGCCCTGCCATGGATTCCAGTTGACGGTCTCCACCACCAACGTATCACCTTCCCAATGAGCCACCGAATCACCCAACCATTGGTAGAGTTCCTCGGGCCGATGCTGGTCGCCGATGGGAATAATGCGCGCATCATGCACCATCTCCACCAGTATCATGATGTGGTCCGGGGTTTGGACGATTTGATAGGTGTTGTTGTAGAGCACGTTAAGCATGGGCGGCCCGCCAGTGCCGCCAAAACCAATCAAACAGCGATCCGATAAGGTTCTGCCTTCCGGCCCATCGTTGCTGCGTTCGCGTTCGGCGCGTCGTTCCGCCAGTTTCGCCCGGCCCTGTTCGGAAAATGGAATGCGCCCATCGGCGGGATCAATAATCCAGGATGAACGGATTTCTCCCTTAACCACCCCATGGGTTTCGCCGGGGTCAACCCAGAAGGCGTTATAGCCGCCGCCGGAGAGCAAGTCGCTGCCGTCCAGTAGTGTGTTACTTTCCTCTTCACTATTGGGTTTGGCGTCTTCTCTAATGCGTATGTTGTAAAAATCACGGCCCTCGATTTCCGCTGCCTCTTGCGGGGTTAGCACCAGTTTGTCGACGCCCTCCTTGCGCTGTAGATCGGTTACCGAAACGTTAGTCCATATCCCTTGCAAACTGGGTTTGCCATCCGGCGTACGCGGCGGTTCGTAGTCGTTCGCTGCCGCCCACGCGCTGGCGACTAAACCGATGAACAAGCAGGTGCTGGAAACAGTGGATGTAAAAGTAGTCATTTTTCGTCTCTTATTGTCTGTCTATTGGCCTGGCAATCCAATATATCGTCCATGATCTATTTGATTGTCGCCCTTGAAATACTGGCGCAAGTACGCGAACTTGCTGATATTCCAAGGGCTCGCGCTGGCCTATGGCCTATGGCCAGTGGCGGTACATCCCTGTACCGCGCTATTAACCCGACAATCTTAATTGCCGGGTTAATAGCGCAACCGAGCGTTTACTTTACCCCTCCCTACTCCGGCCGACAAGTGAGCGTCGCTCTCACGGGCGCCTGATCCCCCGCCATATTTCGCCACAATTGATCGGCACATTGGCCATTTCGCGCCACGCCACGAGCCCGCTTCGGTTGTTTACTGGATCTCAAGGCAAAGGGGCCTTGACGAATAAGCGAACACGCACGAAATGCAACACATCGACACTCAATGCAAAGGAATGTACATACCTCGGGAGACCACGATGAAAAAACTTCTACTGATCACCAGCATCGCCCTTGCCAGTACCTCGGCAACAGTACCGGCCACCGCCGGCGAAAAGGCCACGACCCTCAAGCAGGGCGCCGTGTTTTCCACCGCGGCGATTACCGGAGCCGTGGCCGGCGGACCTCTGGGCTTTATCCTCGGCGCCATCGGTGGCGCCTACCTGGGCGAGCAAATCAAAACAGCGGACAACGCTCAATTTACTGAACTGGAACTGGCGGAGAATAAAATGCAAGTAGCGGAATTACAGACTCAATTAGCACAAGCGGACGCAAAAGTAGGCAAACTGTCGCAACTGGCGCTGGACAAGTTGGAGTTTCAGATCCTTTTTCACACCGGCGCGGACCAACTCACCGAAAGGGGTGAGGCACGGGTTGGCGCACTCGCCAAGTTTCTGCAGCAGCATCCTGGCCTGTCCGTGCGCTTGACCGGCTACGCCGACCCCCGCGGTACCGATGAATACAACAATGTATTGTCCGACCATCGCGCCCAGGCGGTGCAGGCCGCACTGAAAAATGCGGGTGTCGACAACTATCGCATTGAACGCCGGGCCTTTGGCGCCGACAAATCCATGGCGCCCAAGGGGGACTACGAAGCTTACGCCATGGAACGCCGGGTGGACATTGAAATTTTCAATCCTCTGGTGGCGAATTCGCTGGTCCAGGCTCATTAAGACCTGCTCTCTCCTCGCTCCTGTGAGCCCTCTTGCCCGACGCCCTGCGTCGGGCTTTTTTGCTAGTTCGGATGGAGGTTCAGTGGTTCCTGCTCCGTTTGGTGCTGACAAGTCGGTACAGCCCCAAAGATCTCCCGCGTCGTGTATGCTAACGTTCTCCCCAGAGGCTAGGACCATGAAAAGAGAAATCGCCGTTGTCGAAGACGAAGCGGCCTTGGCCGCCAACTACCGCGACGCCCTAAGCCGGCAAGGCTATCGGGTCAAACTGTACAGTAATCGCCCCGAGGCGCTGGCGGCTTTTCAGCTAAAATTGCCGGACCTGGCGGTAATTGATGTGGGGCTGGAGGACGAGGTCGAAGGCGGCTTTGACCTGTGTCGCGAACTGCGGTCCATGGCGCCCAATCTGCCCATCATATTCCTGACCGCGCGGGACAGCGAACTGGACGCGATTTCCGGCTTGCGCCTGGGCGCGGATGACTATCTGACCAAGGACATCAGCCAGCCCCACATGCTGGCCCGAATCGTCGCGCTGTTTCGCCGCATCGATGCCTTGCAAAGACCGGCACAGCCCGACGAGGAGATTCAACGCGGCCCGCTGCTATTGAACCTGGACAGGATGGTGGCCCAGTGGGGGGAGACCCCCATCGACTTAACGGTAACGGAGTTTTGGATTGTACACGCCCTGGCAAAACGGCCGGGCCATGTGAAAAATCGCCAGCAATTGATGGACGCCGCCAACGTGGTACTGGATGATAATTCGATTACCTCCCACATAAAAAGAATCCGCAAAAAATTCCAGCAAATCGATGAAAGTTTTGATGCACTGCAAACGGCTTATGGCATGGGTTATCGCTGGTCCGGCACGGATTAAATTGCCGATGGTCTCCATTTAATATGCGCTTGCGCCGGCAACTACTTTTCGTCAGCTTGTTTATTCTGAGTTTGCCTTGGGCGGGCTGCCAATACATCCGGCAAATGGAAAAAGCCCTGCGCGATGGCCAGGTAAAGGCCTTGGCGGCCAGCGCCCAGGCGGTGGCCGCACGCATGAGCAGCGAAGCATCCGCCATTGCCCTGCCGTCACATCCCGCCGTCTACAACGCGCGCCAGCAAACCTATTTACATCCCTTGCGCAACCCCGCCATTGTGGATGGTTACGACGAAGAGTGGCGATCACTGGGTATCGCGGCGGAAAAGTTCAGCGACTCCCAACACCCGGAGTTCACGCTACACAGTTACGCCGGCTGGTATCAGGACACGATTTATTTGTACTTTTCCGTCGGCGACCAGATTCTCGATCACCACAACCCACAGCAAGCCGGCGTTGCCAGTGGCGATCACCTGGTACTGCGCGCCCTGACAAACGCTTTCGACCTCAAAGAGTATGTGTTTCGCGCCGGCGGGACCGGTAACATCATTGCCCGTTATCTCAACGACAGCGGCAGCATCCGCCAGGAGCATCGCATCCGGGGCGAATGGCGGGAAACCGGGACCGGTTACGAAGTCGAGCTGCAAGTTCCCATGCGGCTTGCGACGCAGGGACTGGATTTTTACTTTCACAATTCCGCTGGACCCTGGCAAGTGGGAAGCTTCAACCCGATCGATTACCCGGCCCCCTGGATACAGCCTTCGGCTGATTTGGAAAGCATTCTCACCCGCTACGCCGACGATACCTTGCGCATTTCAGTGGTCAACGCTCATCAGTGGCTGCTCGCCCAAGCGGGCACGCTGTCCAGCGCTCCGGAAGACGGTAACGCGGAGGAAGACAACCCACTATTGGCCTGGCTGTATCGCTTGGCCATCGGGAACGAGAACTTTCCATCCCTGACCGACGCCCGCCGCAACGGCCGCATGAACAGCAGTGAAATTGACGCTGCCCTACGCGATGAAACGGCGATCGGCTGGTACCAACACGGCAATCAACGGGTGGGACGCGTTGCAAGGCCCATTAAAACGGACAACATCATCATCGGTGCGGTGGCGGTAGAGCAAAGCACCGATTCGCTGCTGGCGGAAACCAATGCCGCCTTCAACCAATTGTTTCTTTATACATTGTTGGCAACGGGCTTTGCGGGTTTTGGTTTGCTGGCCTACGCCTCATGGCTATCGTTTCGGATTCGCCGTTTAAACCGCGCTGCCGACACAGCGGTTGGCGACGATGGAAAAATAAAACCGGATTTTTTGAATTCGCGGGCCAAGGATGAAATCGGCGATCTCACCCGCGGTTATGGTCGCCTCTTGTCGCGCCTGCGGGATTACACCGATTACCTTCGGACGCTATCCAGCAAACTATCTCATGAATTGCGCACCCCGCTGGCGGTAATGACCTCGTCTTTGGAAAATCTGGGCCATCAAAAGCTCGACAAGGATGCCAGTCAGTACGTGCAGCGCGCCCGCGAAGCGTCGCAGCGGCTATCCACGATTCTCAACGCCATGAGTTCCGCCAATCGCATGGAAGAAAGCATTCAGCAAGCGCAAACTGAAATATTTTCACTCGGTGACTTGCTAACCGAATTGATCACCGCCTATCGCGCGACTTACGCTGGCACACAGTTTGAGCTGGACATCGCGCCGGCGGAGAGCGATTACCGGTTCAGGGGCTCACCGGATTTGATCGTACAGATGCTCGACAAGCTGGTGGACAACGCCGTGGATTTCTGCCCGCCGGACGGAAAAATTACGGTGGCACTTTCCCCGCAAAAAAACCGTTTTGTTCTCAGTGTCTCCAACACCGGGCCACCGCTGCCACAACATATGCAAGGCCAGCTATTCGACAGCCTGGTGTCGGTGCGGGACACCAGCGACAAAACCCACCTGGGCCTCGGCCTATATATCGTTCGGTTGATTGTCGATTTTCATGGCGGAAGCGTAACCCCGTCCAATCTGCCAGATGGCAGCGGGGTTAGATTTACTGTCGATCTTCCGGGACGTGAGACGTGAGAGACGGTGAATGGTGAATGGTGAATGGTGAAATGCTCCGTTGTATCGGCATAGGCACGGGGCAGCATTGCGCGGCTGGGCGGGGACGAACAGGTGAGACGTGAGACAGAGTGTGTCCGGGCGCCGAGCAAAAAAAAAGCCCCCTGGCGTATCCTCACCAGGGGGCTTTTTTGTTTCGAGTACCGAGTCGCGTTTAAGCGGCGAGTTTGTTGATTTGGGCGCTCAGGCGGCTTTTATGGCGGGCGGCCTTGTTTTTGTGAATGATGCCCTTGTCGGCGATGCGGTCGATGACCGGCTCCGCCCGGGTGTAGGCCGCTTTGGCTGCTTCCACGTCCTTGGCCTCAATGGCGGCTAGCACCTTTTTGATGTAGGTGCGGACCATGGAACGCAGGCTGGCGTTGTGCTTGCGGGCCTTGTCATTCTGGCGGGCGCGCTTACGGGACTGGGGAAAATTGGCCACTGAGTGCTCCTGAAACGAATCGATTCATCGGTAAATTGAGGCGCGACATTATGCCGGTTTCCACAACAGAGTCAATAGGTCCCAGTCGCTAGTCGCTAGTCGCTAGTCGCTAGTCGCTAGTCGCTAGGAAGCATTTGGCCCCAGGCTTAAGCGAAGCGCAAGCCCTGTGTTCGCTTTTGACTAGCGATTAGAGACTAGAGACTAGCGACTGGTCCTCACTAAGTGAGGACCAAATTATCCCTATGGATCAGTTCCTCGTCGTCCATATAGCCGAGCAGGGTTTCGATCTGCTTGCTGGAGCGGCCGATGATCTTGGCGGCTTCCTCGCTGTTGTAGTTGACCAGGCCGCGGGCGATTTCGCGGCCGCTGGGGTCCACGCAGATGACCACGTCGCCCCGGGTGAATTCACCGTCCAAGGATTTGACCCCCACCGGCAACAGACTACGGCCCTGCTCAGTGAGCACCTTTACGGCACCGGCATCCAATTGCAGGGTGCCGCGGGCCTGCAACTGCCCGGCCAGCCAGCGCTTGCGGGCGGCTTGGGCTTGCTGCTCCGACGTCAGCAGGGTACCCACCGATTTGCCTTCGGCCAGTTGCAGCAGCACATTCTCCAGGCGCCCTCCGGCAATGACTGTGTTGGCACCGGACCGAGCGGCCAGTTTGGCGGCGCGCACCTTGGTGATCATGCCACCGCGGCCCAACTCGCCACCTTCCGACGCCATGGCGCTCAGCCGGGGATCGCTTACCGTGGTCTGGCGGATCAACGTCGCCGCTGAATTGCGGCGCGGATCCTGGTCGTACATTCCCTCCTGATCAGTCAGGATCACCAGGGTGTCGGCGTCCACCAGGTTGGCGATCAGTGCCGCCAGGGTGTCGTTGTCGCCAAAGCGGATTTCATCGGTCACTACCGTGTCGTTTTCATTGACCACCGGCACGACGCCCAATTTCAGGAGCGTTAGCAGCGTAGAGCGGGCATTGAGATAGCGCTGGCGGTTCGACAGGTCGTCGTGGTCCACCAGGACCTGGGCGGTATGGCGACCGTATTTTTGAAAGGCCTGTTCGTAAGTCTGGATCAAACCCATTTGCCCTACGGCCGCGGCGGCTTGCAGTTCGTGAATGGCGTGTGGGCGTTTGCTCCAGCCCAGGCGGGTCATGCCGGCCGCCACCGCGCCGGAGGAGACCAGCACGAACTCTACGCCCCGCTTTTCCAACTGGGCCATTTGTTCCACCCAGGCAGCGATGGCCCCCACATCCAGGCCCCGGCCATTGTTGGTGAGCAGGGCGCTGCCGATCTTGATGACCCAGCGCCGGCTTGTTGTGCTTGTTGTTGTCACGTTGCTCTTGTCGTCACTTGGTTGCGTAGTTTTCTGAAATAGCTAGTGTGAAATCGAGTTTGTAAATTAGCGTTTGCAAAGTAACCATCCCCGCAAACCTGGGGCTTTTATTTTGTGAGCCGCTCAAAGCGGCGTTAACGGAACCGGATCGGCTCCTCGAGACCTTAAAAGGTCAGTATTCTTGGTGAATCCAAACCTGTGCCCTCATCCCGTTTGGTACTGTGTATGGCATTTCGAAACCGCATGAATACATCCTTGTAGCTCCCTCGCTTCGTCCCTGAATCGAGGGTTTCGAAATGCCATACACAGTACCAAACTCCACCGCGACGTTCCCACCTTCCGTTATGTCCTTCTTGGGCATGGCACTCAACGTGAAGACAGGAGTCCGGTGTTTGCTGATGTGACCCTCGACAGCAGGGGCGTGTATTTGCTCCTGCAATACGTGCATTTCCGCCATCCCTGGCGGTCATGCTGGCGAGGAGCCCCCAGGGAAGGGTTCACGGCGAGTCACAGCAGTAAATACCGGACTTCTGGCCCAGCACACAAATCCAATCCTCATCGAACCGTAACTTTGCGTTCTCCCGCCACTGGACGTTGTCAGCGAACGATCAGGGCGAATAGATTACTTCCACATCGCCATCATCGTCCTCGCCGTCACGTCGCGCTTTCCGTTCCAGCCGGCGTTGCGCTTGCAAGGCTTCAATCCGTTCGCGGGCTTCCTGCTGCATTTGCGCTTGGGTGCGCTCCTCGGCGGCGGCGACTTCTGGATCCGCAGCTTCCGCTTGCCAGTGCGCTTCCAGTGCGGTCAGGATGTTACCGCAAAGTGCTTCCGTGCCGGTTTTGTTAATTGCCGCTACTGAGTATGTCGGCCCCTGCCAATTCAATCGTTGGACGATGTCCTGGCAGCGCGCCTCCACTTGATCCGCTGGCAGCAGGTCTATTTTGTTGAGCAGCAGCCATTGCTCGCGCCGGGCCAAAGTCGGGCTGAAATTTTCCAGTTCCCGATTAATGGCCTGGACATTGTCCACCGGATCCGAACCATCGAAGGGCGCCACATCCACCAGATGCAGCAATACACGGCAGCGGGTCAAATGTTTCAAAAAGCGAATGCCCAAGCCCGCGCCCTCGGCGGCGCCACTGATCAGGCCCGGAATATCCGCCACCACAAAGCTGCGATGCTTTTCCACCTTCACCACGCCCAGGTTCGGCACCAGGGTGGTAAAGGGATAGTCGGACACTTTCGGCTTTGCCGCCGACACGGCGCGAATAAAAGTGGACTTGCCCGCATTCGGCATTCCCAGCAGGCCCACGTCGGCGAGCACCTTGAGTTCCAGTTTCAGGTTGCGGCTTTCCCCTTCCGAGCCGGGTTTGGTCTGGCGTGGCGCGCGGTTGGTACTGGATTTGAACCGGGTATTGCCCAATCCATGAAAGCCACCCTGGGCCACCAGCAACTGCTGACCGGCCTCGGTCAGATCGCCGATTACTTCGTCACTATCGACATCGATGACCGTGGTTCCGATCGGCACCTTGAGCACCAGGTCGCTGCCCTTGGACCCGGTACGATTGCCGCCGGCACCGGACTGACCACTCTCGGCCCGGTAGTTGGGCTGGTAGCGATAGTCCACCAGCGTATTGATGCTATCGTCCGCCTCCAGGTAAATACTGCCGCCGTCGCCCCCATCACCACCGTCGGGGCCGCCCTTGGGGATATACTTTTCGCGCCGAAAGCTCAAGCAGCCGTTGCCGCCACGACCGGCGTGGACCGAGATTGCTGCTTCGTCGACAAATTTCATGGGAAAACCATTACCGCGCGTAATCTGAAAAAAAATTTGAAGCCAGAACGCAGAAAGCCCCATCTCTGGAGACGGGGCTTTCCGATTTTACAGACTTCCTAGCGCCCCGTATCCCGGTGAGTGGGTCGGAGCCGAAACCTGTCTAGGCGCTGACCACACTAACGAACCTGCGGCTTTTCGGGCCCTTGACCTCGAACTTCACCGCACCATCAGACTTGGCGAATAAAGTGTGATCCTTGCCAATGCCGACATTCACACCGGCGTGAAACTGGGTACCGCGCTGGCGAACAATGATGCTGCCGGCGGAGACCTGCTGACCGCCGAAGCGCTTCACGCCCAGGCGTTTACTTTCCGAATCGCGACCGTTGCGAGTACTGCCGCCTGCTTTCTTGTGAGCCATGATTTGCTCCTGATCTCAATCGTTAAATCTGTTTGTAGCTGACTATTTGTAGCTAGCCGTTTCTACCTAACCGTTTTTACCCAGGCTTTCTATGCAAAAGATAAGGGGGTTCAGGCGGTAATGCCAGTGATCTTCACTTCTGTGTACCACTGGCGGTGGCCCTGGCGCTTCATGGAATGCTTGCGCCGGCGGAATTTGATGATTCTGACCTTGTCATGGCGGCCGTGGCTGAGCACTTCGGCCGTCACTTTGGCACCTGCAACAACCGGAGCACCGATTTTCACATCGCCTTCTTTGGCAACCAGCAGCACCCGGTCGAAATCCACCGTAGCACCGGCTTCCACATTCTTGATCTTTTCCAGCTTGAGGGTTTCGCCCTCGGCCACACGGTGCTGTTTGCCACCGGCTTCAATAACTGCGTACATGGTGCTTGCTCCAAATGGTATCGGACGTCACTGAGCGGCTTGTTCCCGGAATCCTCAAGGTCAAGCGCTTCGGGGCTCGCGGCGTATGGTTCGTCAGGGGCGGCGATTGTACGGGAAAGCACCGGGGGTCGCAATACCGGGGGACGGCAGACGGCAGAGAGGAAAACCTGGGCCCATTTCGCGATCAAGCTGTGCTGGTAGGCCAAATCGGGCGACCGGCGCTCAAATGACCTCGGCTTTTTCCCGTAACAGGTATTTCTGGATCTTGCCGGTGGAGGTTTTCTCCAGCGGGCCAAACACCACGTACTTGGGCGCCTTGAAATGGGCCATGTTGTCGCGGCAGTAATCGATGAGTTCCTGTTGGCTCGCCTGGGCTCCGGGTTTTAGGGTCACGAAGGCGCAAGGGACTTCGCCCCACTTTTCGTCGCTCTTGGCCACCACCGCCGCCTCCAGTACCGCAGGATGACTGAAGAGAACGCCCTCCACTTCAATGCTGGAGATGTTTTCCCCACCGCTGATGATGATGTCCTTGGAGCGGTCCTTGATCTGGATATAGCCATCCGGGTGGCGCACCGCGATATCACCGGAATGGAACCAGCCACCGGCGAAGGCTTCCCGGGTGGTTCTGGGGTTTTTCAGATAGCCCTTCATCACGATGTTGCCACGCATCATGATTTCACCCTGGGTTTCGCCGTCCCAGGGCACCGGCTCCAGGGTATCCGGGTCGGCAACCATAAGGTCCTCGGCCAACACAGCGGGAATGCCCTGCCGGGCCATGAGTCGACATTTTTCATCGAAGGAACGATTGTCCCACTGGGATTGCCAGGCACTCACTACCATGGGCCCATAAGTCTCCGTGAGTCCGTACACTTGGGTAACCTCGATACCGATCTTTTCCATGCCGGCAATGACCGCCGCCGGCGGTGCCGCGCCACCGGTCATGACCTGGACGCGATGGTCGATGCCCTGCTTGAGCGCATCATCGGCGTTGACCAGCATGTTCAACACCACCGGTGCGCCGCAGAAATGCGTCGCCTTGTGTTCCTTGATAGCGGCGAAAATCTTGTCTTCCCGCACCTGGCGCAAGCAAATGCTGGTACCCACATTGGCCGCCAGAGTCCAGGGAAAGCACCAGCCATTGCAGTGAAACATGGGCAGGGTCCACAGGTAGCGCGGATGCGGCCCCATATCCCAGACCAGGGCATTGTTGGCGGCGTTCAAGTAGGCGCCACGGTGGTGGTAAATCACGCCCTTGGGATTGCCCGTGGTACCGGAGGTGTAATTAAGAGAGATTGCCTGCCATTCATCTTTGGGCAATCGCCAGGGAAATTGCGGATCGCCTTGCGCCAGCAATTGTGCGTAGCTTAAATCGCCAACGGCGATGCCGCTGCCATCGAACTCGGGATCTTCGGTATAAACCACCAGGGGTTTTTCCTCGATCTGGTCCAGGGCTTTGCGGACCACCTCCCCAAATTCCGGATCGACGATGAATACCTTGGCCTCGGCATGTTGCAGAATAAAGGCCACAGTGGCCGCGTCCAGGCGAGTGTTAATGGCATTTAGTACCGCACCGGCCATGGGTATCGCAAAATGTGCTTCAAACATTTCCGGCGTGTTCGGCAGCATAACCGAAACTGTTTCGCCTTTTTCTACACCATTACGGATGAGGGCATCAGCCACACTCGCACATCGGTGGTAAAC
The DNA here is from genome assembly GCA_040880205.1 of Cellvibrionaceae bacterium. Lineage (GTDB taxonomy): Bacteria > Pseudomonadota > Gammaproteobacteria > Pseudomonadales > Cellvibrionaceae > WACF01. Next base: position 20,871 of record JBBDIU010000045.1, on the reverse strand, counting down.
GTCCCGCCAGATACGTTGCAGTCCGCCGTGAACAATGGCCGGATACTCTGGATAGAGCGTGGCCGCACGGCGCAGGAAACTCAGCGGCGATAAGGGCGTATAATTGGCGACATTGGGGTCCAGATCCTGTTCGTATATTGATTGCTTTGCCATTGTTGTAAATCCATCGAAGGTTAGGATTATGATAGGCGCACCGACTACCATGGCTGACTCAAAAAACCTAAGGTTCACCCACAACGATTTGTCCAGCTGCGTTTGCCCCTTTGGGAGTCGTGCTCACGACGTTCCCGGGCGGCTCAACAGTCCTTTACCTTGTCCTTGCCTTGTCCTTGCCTTGACCTTGATAGGGCAGCCCTTTAGCATTCCCACTCTATTTCATCCGCTGGTTTGAACCGCCCCCATGCTACCATTCCATGCCCCGGTGCAGAACGACTTCGAAGCCGTCAATCAGCTTATTGTCGAGCAGCTACATTCCGACGTAGGCTTGGTTGAGAATATCGGTCACTATCTGGTGGACGCTGGCGGCAAACGCCTGCGGCCCCTGCTAGTGTTGCTGGCCAGCAGGGCTCTCGGTTATCAGCAATGCGAGCACCTGAAACTCGCCGCGATTATCGAGTTTATTCACACCGCCACCCTGTTGCACGATGACGTGGTAGACGTATCCAATCTGCGGCGCGGCCGCCTCACCGCCAATGCCAAATGGGGCAATGCACCCAGTGTGCTGGTTGGCGACTTTCTTTATTCGCGTGCCTTTCAATTAATGGTCAACATCGGCAACATGAACATCATGCGTATTCTTGCAGATACCACTAACACCATTTCCGAAGGTGAGGTGCAGCAGTTGGTGAACGCCAGAAACCCGGAGGTTGGCGAAGCAGCCTACCTCGACGTCATTCACAAGAAAACGGCCATTCTGTTTGCCTCGGCCGCCGAAACCGCGGCAGTATTGGCCGAGGCGGAAGCGTCACAACGGAACGCTTTGCGTCAGTATGGCTACCACGTTGGCATGGCTTTCCAACTGATCGACGATGCATTGGACTACGATGGCGACCGTCAGAGCCTGGGAAAAAATATCGGTGATGATCTGGCGGAGGGAAAGCCGACGCTGCCCCTCATTATCGCCATGCAGCGCGCCCCTCAAAAAGACACCGATCTTATCGCCAACGCGCTGCGTGAAGGGTCATCTGAGCAACTCAATGCTATCGTAGACATCGTCAAAGAGTATGATGGTTTGAGCTACACCACCGAGTGCGCTCGCAATCACGTTGGCAAGGCCAGTGAGCAACTGGCGGCAATCCCCGAATCAATTTACTTAAAGGCAATGCGCGACTTAGCCGAATTCGCAATTGACCGCAACTATTAACCTGGCAATCAAATAGGATCTATTTAATTGTCACCCTTGAAAAATACTGGCGCAAGTTCGCGTACTTGCGCCAGTATTTCAAGGACTCGCGCTGGCCTATGGCCAGCGGCGGCACATCCCCGTACCGCGCTATTGACCCGAATCTTAATTGCCGGGTTAATATTAATGTCATGGATTACCTAAGGCCCTGTTATGACTCTATCCGGCAACCCTCCTGCCAGTCTGGTCGGCCGCTATTCGCACTGGACCGCGTTACAAGGTGAATACAACAATTTCCAACAGCACACACTCAACCAACTCTTCACACAGGACCCGGCGCGCGCGCAGGCGTTTTGTCTCAGTGCTTGCGGTTTGACCCTAGACTACTCAAAGAACCATATTACCGGGCAAACCCTGAGGCTTTTGGTTGAAACCACCAAGGAAGCGAAACTTAAAACAGCCATCGAAGCGCTTTTCACTGGCGAAAAGATCAATCACACCGAAGACCGCAGCGCCCTGCATGTTGCTCTGCGCTCACCCAACGCGGAAACCGATGAAGAACAGGCTGTTCACCAAACGCTTACCAAGCTTACTCGCTTCGTAGAGACGGTTCATAGCGGCAAGTGGCACGGCTTTACCGACCTGGCAATCACCGATGTGGTCAACATCGGAATTGGCGGCTCGGATCTCGGGCCGCGCATGGTCACCGCCGCGCTCAAACCTTTTCACCTACCGCACGTTGCATTGCATTTTGTTGCCAATATCGACGGTGCGGACATCGCGGAAAAGCTGGCCAGCCTAAACCCGGAAACCACACTGTTTATTGTCGCCTCCAAATCCTTCACAACGCTCGAGACCCTGGAAAACGCCAAAACCGCTCGACAATGGCTGTTGGACAGCGGCTGTAGCGACGACGATATCGCCAAGCATTTTGTGTCGATCACCGCCAAGGTAGCTAAAGCGGTGGAGTTTGGGATCGCCAAGGAAAATTTGTTTCCCATGTGGGATTGGGTCGGCGGACGTTATTCGTTGTGGTCCGCCATTGGCTTGCCGATCGCACTAGCCGTGGGTACTGAGCAGTTCAAGCAGCTGCTAGCGGGTGCTCACCAGATGGACGAGCATTTTCGCCACAGCGATTTCGCCGCCAACATGCCAGTTATACAAGCGCTGCTGACTTTTTGGTACAGTCAATTTTGGAATGCACACAGTCAGGTCGTGCTGCCCTACAACACTTTATTGAAGGACCTACCAGCCTTTTTGCAGCAGCTGGACATGGAAAGCCTGGGCAAAGGCGTCAACCGCGAAGGAGAGACCCTAGGTTATCCGACCGGATTAGTCATCTGGGGCAGTGAAGGCACTATCGGCCAGCACTCCTTCCATCAACTGCTGCACCAGGGTACCCGTTTCATTCCGGCGGAATTTATTGTAAATCGCCACGCCCAGCACAACCTGGAACACCAGCAGAAACATTTATTTGCCTGCTGCCTGAGCCAAACCCAAGCTTTAATGACCGGCAAAACCCTTGAGCAGGCGCAGCAGGAATTGATTGCGGCTGGCATGCCAAAAGTTCAGGCCAAACGTTTGGCCCCCCACAAGGTCATTCCCGGCAACCGCCCCAGCAGTACTCTGTTTATGGACGAACTCAACCCAAGCACCCTGGGTGCTTTAATCGCGCTGTACGAACACAAGGTATTTACGTTGAGCGTCTTGCTAAATATTAATGCATTCGACCAATGGGGAGTGGAGCTGGGCAAACAATTGAGCGGACCAATTTATGCAGGACTAGAAGGTGCCGAGGAAAGTGGCGGCTTCGATAGCTCTACGCAGCAGTTGATTGATTTGTATAGAAGGTGATATGTAAGACGTAAGATGTGAGATGAAAGGTCTGTCTCACATCTCGCGTTTCGCCATTTATCGGAGTGTATGCCGCAGAAGGAGCCGGTGCGACCACTATTCACCTGTTAATCCCCGCATTGCGCGGCTGCCCCCTGCCTGGGGCCGCGCAACGGCGCGCTCACCTTGCACTTTTTACGATTCACCATTCACTATTCACCATTCACTCGTCATCTCACATCTCACGTCTCACGTCTCACGTCTCACGTCTCACGTCTCACGTCATCATCAAAACTGATCCAAAAACCCGATCAACTCATCGCGCTTTTCTTCCATCAACGCAATATCACCTCGCGTTTCCACATTGAGCCGCACCACGGGTTCGGTGTTGGATTTGCGCAGGTTAAATCGCCAATCTTTGAAGGCAACACTGAGGCCGTCGATGTGTTCGACCGATAGAGCGGCCGGGCCGTAATGTTCCTCGGCCTTTCTAAGCGCCTCTTCCGGTTCGGCGATAGTGCGGTTGATCTCGCCGCTGCACGGAAATTTGGCGATGCATTCGCTCACCAAAGTGGACAACCCCTTTTCCTTGATGCTGATCAATTCACTCACCAGCAGCCAGGGAATCATGCCGCTATCACAGTAAGCGAATCCTTTGAAGTAATGGTGAGCGCTCATCTCGCCACCATAAACGGCATCTTCCTTGCGCATGCGCTCTTTGATAAAGGCGTGGCCTGTTTTACTTTGCACCGCCACACCGCCAAATTCCTTGGCAATGGCCTGAGTGTTCCAAATCAGACGCGGGTCGTGCACAATTTTCGCACCTGGGGTTTTTATCAGAAAGGCCTCGCCCAATAGGCCAACCAGATAATAGCCTTCGATAAAACTGCCGTTTTCATCAAAGAAGAAACAACGGTCGAAGTCGCCGTCCCAAGCGATGCCAAAATCCGCGCCGTGCTTTTTTACCGCCTCAATGGTGGCCGGGCGATTCTCCGGCACCAGGGGATTGGGAATACCATTGGGAAAAGAGCCGTCGGCGTCATGATGAATCTTGATAAATTCAAACGGCAGATGAGTCTCCAGTGCATCGATAACCACGCCAGCGCCACCATTGCCCGCATTGACCACAATCTTCAGCGGCTGCAGTTTTCCCACATCAATATACGTGAGCAGATGTTCAATATAGCGCGGGCGGCTAGCGCAGATTGTCACCGAGCCTTTGCGCGCGACAGTCGCGAAATCGGCCGCTTCAACCATTTTCTTGATGTCCAGCAAACCAGTGTCGCCACTGATGGGCCGGGAGCCTTCCCGCACCAATTTCAGGCCGTTGTAATCCATGGGATTGTGGCTGGCGGTGACACAGATGCCGCCGTCCACGCCTTGATCGAAGGTGGCGAAATAGACTTCTTCGGTGCCGCATTGTCCGATGTGCAGTACGTCGGCGCCAGCGTCAGTGATGCCTTTAACCACCGCATCGGTCAATTCCGGGCTGGTCAGGCGGATGTCGTGACCCACCACAACCCGCTTGGCGTGCAGGTAGTCAGCAAACGCGCGGCCGATGCGATAGGCAATATCGGTATTCAATTCGTCGGGCACGCGTCCGCGAATGTCGTAGGCCTTGAAACAGGTAAGCGATTGAGTCATCGAGCAGGGTCCTTCCATCGGGCTTTACAAGGCGTTGTAAGCCTTATAGCGATTTAGTCCTCGTTGTATAAATTCTCGTAAACGTAATTAGTGGCTTCCACAAAGCCCGAAACCGCCCCACAATCAAAACGCCGGCCCTTGAACTTGTACGCCATGACACAGCCCGTCTGCGCCTGCTTTAACAATGCATCGGTTAATTGCAGTTCGCCGTTTTTGCCAGGCGGAGTATCCTCTATGACATCGAAAATGTCGGGGGTGAGAATGTAACGGCCGATAATGGCCAGGTTGGAAGGGGCGTCCTCGGCGGCGGGTTTTTCCACCATGTCCGTGACTTGGTACAAGTCCTCTTTGATTTTCTCTCCAGCGATCACGCCGAACTTGTGAATATTTTCCTTGGGAATCTCCTGGATTGCTACAATACTGCAACGAAATTGCTTATACAGCTTCACCATCTGGGCGAGCACCCCCTCACCTTCGGTGACGCATAAGTCGTCGGACAACACTACGCCGAAGGGCTCGTCGCCGATAAGGCGCCTACCGTTCAGGATCGCATCGCCCAAACCTCTCATCTCTTTTTGCCGTGTCATGGAGAAGGACGCCTGCTCCATAACATTGCGAATACTTTCAAGGTACTTTTCCTTGTCGGTCCCGGCAATTTGATGCTCAAGCTCGTAACTTACGTCGAAGTGGTCGGCGATGGCGCGCTTGCCGCGGCCCGTGACCAGGCCAATTTCGGTCAGCCCCGCTTCGATGGCCTCTTCCACACCGTACTGAACCAATGGTTTGTTGACTACCGGCAACATTTCCTTGGGCATGGCTTTCGTTGCCGGTAAAAAACGCGTGCCGTAGCCGGCAACCGGGAATAAACATTTTTTAATCATCACTGTGTCCTTGAGTTTACTGATTCCTGTCTGAGTACATTAGCGCCTCTGGCTGCGGGGGACCCCGGATAAAAGGAACATGGGCATTGCTTTCCTCGTACTTTCCCTGCCGCGCCTCGCACAGGGTTTGTAAACCCGCATCCCCGCAATGGGTGCAAACTTGAACAGTAGGCAGGCCGCTTTATTTAGTTGCATAAGGAAGAGGCTTCGTCAGCAGAACGCCGCTGGCGAGACCTTGTAAAGGCACATACCATACCACACTTCCAAGTTTCCATTGTGGCTGCCGCGGACACGATTTCTAGCGCTAGACAACTGAGACGGAGCCGGTAGAATGGCCTCCTTCGTGCGCGGGGCTGTTATGTGACCGCGTAGTCATCTTATGTAGCCGGAACCGTATGATCACTTTTGAAAGAAAACACGCCTACGACTTTGACGAGCTGATCGATTGCGGTTACGGCCGCATGTTCGGGCCCGGCAATGCCCAGCTACCCATCCCGAATATGTTGATGGTCGACCGAGTGAGTCACATTAGCGATAAAGGCGGTGAATTTGGCAAGGGCGAAATTGTGGCCGAATTGGATATTCACCCGGAGTTGTGGTTTTTTCAATGCCACTTTCCTTCGGATCCGGTCATGCCCGGCTGCCTGGGCCTGGACGCCATGTGGCAGCTGGTGGGTTTCTTCCTGGCCTGGAAAGGTAACCCGGGCCGCGGCAGGGCGCTGGGCGCCGGCGAGGTGAAGTTTGCCGGCCAGATCCTACCCAAGGCAAAAAAAGTCACCTACCATATCCACCTCAAACGCGTAATCGAGAGAAAATTGATAATGGGCATTGCCGATGGTCGGGTTTCCGTGGACGGCAAGGAAATCTATTTTGCCAAGGATCTCCGGGTTGGCCTGTTTCAAAATGCGGACCTGTTTTAGCATTACTGATTTAGCGATATGCGAGAACACGACGACATTCGGCATTGCCAAAACAGTTGTCGACTTGACCGGCTTCCAGCCGAACTATAACCCCAAATTCCCGTAGTCACGAGGATCTCTATGAGACGCGTAGTAGTCACCGGTCTGGGCATCGTATCCTGCCTCGGTAATGACAAGTCTGCCGTGTTGGATGCACTGAAACGGGGAGTCACCGGCATCAAATTCAAGCCGGAATATCAGCAGTATGGTTTTCGCAGCCAGGTCGCCGGCAGCGTTGACATCGACTTGAAAGAACACATCGACCGCAAGACCTTGCGCTTTATGGGCGACGCGGCCGGTTTCGCCTACATATCCATGGCGCAGGCAATTGCCGACGCCGGGCTCGAGGAAGCCCAGGTTTCCAACGAACGCACCGGCATTATTATGGGTTCCGGCGGAGCTTCCGCGCTCAGCAACGTGGAAGCAGCCGACATCCTCCGCGAGCGCGGGATAAAACGCGTTGGCCCCTACCGGGTCACCCAGACCATGGCCAGCACAACCTCGGCGTGCCTGGCCACGCCCTTTAAAATCAAAGGGGTGAACTATTCCATATCATCCGCCTGCTCCACCAGCGCCCATTGCATCGGTAATGCCATGGAACTTATTCAACTGGGCAAGCAGGATGTCATATTCGCTGGCGGCGGCGAGGAAGAGCATTGGACTTCGAGCTGTTTATTCGACGCCATGGGCGCCTTGTCCTCCAAGTTCAACGAAACACCGAATCGCGCTTCGCGCGCCTACGATCGTGAACGCGATGGCTTTGTCATTGCCGGCGGCGGCGGTTGTGTAGTCCTTGAGGAACTGGAACACGCGAAAGCCCGAGGCGCAACGATCTATGCCGAACTTACTGGCTACGGCGCCACTTCGGATGGCTACGACATGGTGGCGCCCTCAGGCGAAGGCGCCACCCGCTGTATGCGGATGGCCATGAGCACTGCCAGAGCGGACATAGAGTACATAAATACCCATGGGACCAGTACCCCGGTAGGGGACATGAAGGAACTGCAGGCAATTCGCTCAACCTTTGGCGACAAGGTACCGTATATCAGCTCCACTAAGTCCCTTACCGGTCATTCCCTTGGCGCCGCCGGGGTTCAGGAAGCCATCTACAGCTTGCTGATGCTGGAAAACAATTTCGTTTGCGCCTCGGCCAATATTGAAAACCTGGATGACGAGGCGGAAGGGCTGCCGATTGTCCGGGAGCGAATTGACGACTTGCAACTGAACGCGGTGATGTCCAACAGCTTCGGCTTTGGTGGCACCAACGCCTGTCTGGTGTTTGAACGCCACCGGCCCTAGGGTCTGGCTAGGGTCTGGGAAGTAGGAAGTAGGAAGTAGGAAGTAGGAAAGAGTATACCCACTACTGCCGGTCGTTCGCTGTCCGCCTTTGATCTTCGGTCTTCTGGACTCTGTGCTCCAGCCAGTGATTGATCTGGGCCTTCAGGCCTTGGCGCCAACTGCGGCCGTGTACTCCAAAATTGCTGCGAATTCGCCGGCTGTTTAAGGTCGCACTGGAAGGTTCACTCGGGAAACGCTTGTTTTCCTTCACATCGTCCGCGACTATCTTGCCGAGTGGAGCACGCAGGTCGGTCAAAGTCGCTTCCACTTCCCGCCCAAACTCCCACTCGTTGCAACTGTCCACACTGCAGTAGTGGAAGCAACCCCAGTTCTCGGCACCGGCCATAACTTGGCGAACTACCCCGGAAATTACCCGGCGGGCATCTCCCCTCCAAGTCGGGGCTCCCCGCCGATAACGGCTTAAACGCATTTCCTCGCCGCTGGACAGAACCGCCAATACGCGGGTAAAAAGGTTGTCGCTCTCGGCATCGATTAACCAACTAAAACGCAACACCAGATGTTTTTCGATGCGGTCGGCGAAATGCTGCTCCGCGGCGGCCACCCAGGCGCCGTAGTTATCGAGAGGCGCGGTCGGATCGTTTTCGTCGTAGGCATTCTTGGTGTCACCGCCAAATACATGATAGTCGGATAAGTGCATGACAATGCATTTGTGCTTGGCGCAGGCCTCGGCCAGGCTCTGGCTACGGTGCAGCAATTCAGCCCGCTGGGGCTCCGCTTTGCGTTTGCGCAGGGCAGGCCTGTAGAACTCCATTTCGTGTAGGAGCATGAAAGGCTTTTGCTTGCTGAATAGTTTGCTGACGACGGTCTTCTCGTTCCAGTCGATTGTGGAATCAACCACAAAGGTCACTGGCATATTGCCGGCATCAAGCTCCCGGGCAACCGTAGCCACCAAGCCGTTTTCCGGACCAACGACAAGCACCCGTTTACTCGCAATCGACGCCATTAACTAAGCTCACCTCGAAGTTCTAGAACCGTTTACCAACATATCACATTAACATGGCCCGCTGGCTTGGCTTTTTCGACTTCCCCCTACTTTCCACTTTTTACTTTCCACTCCCCACTTCCCAACCCCATCACTCACCCGCTTTAAAAACCCAATTGCGGTCGCGGTCGTCGCAAATCACCAGGGTATCGCTCAGATCGAAACACTGCTCAATGCTCGTCGGCAAATATTCTTCGTGACGAGGGGCGATCGCCATGCTGGATTTGTCTTGCTTTAGATAGCGAAACATTGTCGCGGAGCGCGCGGCGAAGTCCTCGTTTTTGTCGCCAAGTTCGCGAAAGGTACGATGGAACCGGGTATAACTCATGGTGACACCACCCAGACCTATGCTAAGCATTTTTTCGATGTAATGCCGATAACTTTCCGCGAGGTAGCGGTTTACCGCTTGCTTGTCCTGGAAATCCCCGGTGAAACGCGCAAGCTCAAATGTGTTGTGGACGCCCAAAGCCCCTGCCTCCAACGCATGATTACCCATGTTATCCACCAGTCGGTAATGGCGCGTGGGACAGCGAATCTCCCGCTTGAACATTTGGCACCCGTGCAGGGAGTCCACAGGTTCCGCTATCGGCTGGGAAGTCTCCACTGCCTGCCGCGGGCCAGTCGAGCGTTTAGCCGGTTCCGTTTTACGCTCGCGGGGCGCGGGCTGGATTACTGAAACGTCGGGCACCGCCAGGCCCAGCCTACGTGCCGGTTGTTTTAGCAACAGCGCCTGAACGGTTTCATCATTGCGACGGAAATCACCGAGGCTGGGCAGCCCGGCCCCGGCCGAGGTGGCCTTGATGGTGCAATACAACTGCTCCAGTTCACTGCGAGCCAGCGCCGAACAGCCCTGGTTGGCGCTGGCTCCGGCAGTAAACAGCAAGCATATGAGAACTAACAACGAAGTTTTCATGTCGCCAGAATAGTCGGTTTTGCATCTGAATTCGTCGGACGCGGGAGAGCAACGGACCAAACCCGTGAGTTCGGATGCCAACGGCGAGGCAAATAAACAGTTTGAGAAACAGTGCACTAAGTTTTAGTGCCCGCGGGTTATTGGGCAAAGCGGCTGTTCTTGGAGAACTGGGGGCGCAGGAACTCCATCTGGTCACCCCGAATCCTCTTAGTGTTAATCAGCGCCAGGTATTCCGCATAGTTGGGGCGATAGGGCAAGGCAATCAGCTCCATGGCAATCTCGCTGGGCAGACGATCGCCTTTATGCTGATTACAGCGCCGGCAAGCGGTTACCACGTTTTCCCAGCGGTCCTTGCCGCCGCGGCTTTTGGGCACCACATGATCGCGCGACAGGCCTGGGAACGGAAAAACCTTGCCACAATAAAGGCACTGGTAATCATCCCGCGCAAATAGCGCTTCATTGGTCAACAGAGGGTTGGTACGCAGCTTGGGGATGCGACGCCCACCGCAGGCGATAATTGCCGGCAAGCGAATGGAGGATTGCAACCCCGTATGGCGGCAATAACCACCCAGAACCTCGCGCGCAATACCCCCCAAGGACCAGGCAACCATGTCCCGGGCGTGCAGGCATACGGCCTCCTTCCAGTGCAACCACTCCACCGGCTGACCGGCAATGTTAAGACGCAATATACGCGCTTCCACCGCGAGGGCACTCCTGCAAAATGTTGATCTGTCGCCCACTGGCGCTCGACCGCCCGGCCGGGAAGGGCGACTGTCGAAAATCCAACCGAAACCGGAAGCTGGGCGGAGTAACGTAAACGGCGGGACGAACGCGGCGGGACCACCGGGGACATGGCTGTGGTAAGAGGAAAAATTGTTTTGACGTCAGGCACTTAGCCAAATAATGAATATTGAACGCGGACCGCCTTTAAACCAATGTTGCTCGAGAACCATAATTACCTGAGAACCACTATTACTCAAAAAACGATTGTGACCCAAAAACCACCGATACCCGGCCTTAAAACCAGTCATCAGGAACCGTCTACCACGTTTAGCTCTATATTTATGCAAACCGGGCAATTAGTCAACGTCCTGATTTGATGCGTGGCAAATGTCGTCATTTCCCCCTATTATGCCCCCTGTGCCCCCGGAACGGCTGATCCAGGCTAACTTTGCCACTCAACCGTGCCGGACGCGAATACAACGGCCGTGACAATAACGACATGGCAGTAATTTGAGCGTGGTAGATGACTTATTGTGTTGCCGTTGCGGTCAAGGCCGGTTTGGTGTTTTGTTCTGATTCCCGCACCAATGCGGGTATCGATCAAATCAGCACCTACAGCAAAATGCACCAGTTTGGCCTTGAGGGCCAGCGCCAGTTCGCCGTGCTCAATGCAGGCAACCTGGCGACTACCCAGGCGGTTGTCGCCAAGCTAAAAAAAGACATCCGGGACGAGACCCCGCGCAGCCTGATGACTGTTGCCAGCATTGCCGATGCGGCCGACTACATCGGCGAGCTAAGCGTGGCCCAGCAGGCTAAACACGCCGGCCGAGGTTCCACTTACGAAGCCAGCTTCATTGTGGGCGGCCAGATCAAGGACAGCAAACCGCAGATTGCGCTGATTTACCCCCAAGGCAACCACATCACCTCCTCGGCCGACACCCCCTATTTACAGATTGGGGAAAGCAAGTACGGCAAGCCAATTCTGGATCGTATTCTCAACCTGGACACTACCCTGGAAACCGCGGCGCTCTGTACCCTGGTGTCCATGGATTCCACCATGCGCAGTAACCTGACCGTGGGACCGCCCATCGAAACCCTCGTGTACGAAACCGATAGCCTAAGTCTTGATCGCTACCACCGCTTTGAAGAAGACAGCGAGTACTTGAGGGAATTGCACCGGGCCTGGGACGCCAAGTTGATTGAGGCTTTTCGCCAATTGCCACCTCTCAATTGGGCCTTTAGCTGGGACCGGGACAGCGGTAACGTCAAGAACAAGAACAAACCGCACGATGAATAAAGCGAATTTTGCCAACCGTCGTCTCTGAATAGACAAAGGGACAGGCGTCCTGAAAACCCATACTCCGATTTAGCGCGTTCAGCGCGACTGTCACCTGTGACCAGTCCAATAGCCATTGATCGATGTCACCATCGGCAAAATGCTTCTCCACCAAACCAAATTCCGCTGCGGTTTCCAGGGTATCCACCATGTGGAGGTAGTGCGCCCAACACTCCGCCCAGTCCTCCAAGGGATGAGCCTGGGCGTAATCGCTGATAAAACCGGTTTCCAAAGCCGAGGGCGGCGGTTTATCGTAGTAATCTCGCAGAGCTGCGTCGTAATCCTTGCGCTCGTCGCCAAACAGTTGGCGAAATTCCGCCTCGTGTTTCGTGCCCTTGATCAACTGGTCGAAATAGTAATGACCACTCTCGTGACGGAAGTGTCCCAACAGGGTGCGATAGGATTCGCCCATTTGTTGGCGGGCCATTTCCCGCCGGGCCGGATCGGCCTCGGCCAGGTTCACCGTAATCAAACCGTGGGCATGGCCGGTGGCCACAAAGTGTTCCCGCACCGCCGGGTTCATTCGCTTGTCTTCCAAAAAGGCGAAACCCAACCCTTGCGGGTCGTGTCGTTTGGCCACGACTTTGAGCTTGAGCCGCAGCAAGGTTACCACCAGGCGGCGTTTGGCCAATTCCATTTTCGCCCACCACCCACGCTTTTGCGGCGAGGCAATGGCCGGAATCATTTCGTTTAAACTGCACGCCAGACAGAAGCTGGCGCGGCTTTGCTCCGGTATCACCCAGTTGCAAACATCGTAGGACACATAATTGCTACAGGGCTTGTAACCCACGCCCGAACCTTCCGCGCGCCAGGTATCCTCCAGATCGAACGCGAGCATATCCAGCGTTTGCGGGTCAAAACCCAGGGCGCGCCCGCATTGATTGCAGCTGGTATTCTCAAAAAACACGCGCTGGCCACACACGCACTGGAATGTTTTCATAAGATCAACTTCAAAGTGGTCAGTTCGATCATCAGCACCGTTAGTTCATCAACGCCATTCGTTCATCAGCAAACGCAAAAACCGGAGCACTACCCGATCAATAAGAAGGGTCAGACCGGCAAAAACCAGGAGCGGGCGACAGCCTCATGCAACGAGGCGATGTCCAGTTGGACATCGTCTATGAAATCGTGCAGCTTACCCTGTTCCAAAATTTCGGGAAGATTGGCATCTATAATGCGTTCCTCCACCAATGCCAAAGCATGCAGGGCGGCCTTGCCCTTGGGCAGCCCTCTCAGACAGACCTTGATCTGCGCGAGACAGCTAAACACCGAACGCGGAAACTCGCCATCCTGCAAGGTGAACATTACAACATCCTCGCCATTGACGCGGTCCTGCACATGTTGGCGATACATCTGGTAGGCGCTCAGGGATTGCAACACACTCATCCACAGAATGTTGATGAAGGGCTCCAGGGAATCGCCCTTGCCGGCACTGTTTTTGGGGTTGGTCACCAGGTTAACGGTGCCCACGTCAATAATCCGCGTGGTCATGTCCGCCCGTTCCAGGTTGCGACCCAAACGAATAAAATCGTAAGCGCTGGTGTGGCTCATGGTACCCGTCAGCACCCCGGTAAACTGTTGTGAATGCTGAATGATGTGCCGCAACAACCTTTGTCGATTCTTGCGCGCAACGGATTTGGCCGCATTCTCTTTCACGTAAAAATACAGATCGTTAATTAGCTCCCAAGCCTCTGTCGGAATAATCTCGCGGGTGGTGCGGCCGTTTTCCCGCGCTTTATTAAGCGAGCTCATGATTGAAATCGAGTTGCTTAGGTCGGACACCAGAAAACGAATGATATTGATCTCTTCTTCCTTTACCTGCTTGCGTTCGAATTCCTCGTGACTGCCGGTGATGTCGAGCAGGGTGGACCAGCCCAGATTGGTACCGCGCGGCAAGTCCAGCAGCAGATTGGTGTTGACGTTGATGAGCCGTGCGGTATTTTCCAGGCGCTCCATATAGCGACCCAGCCAATACACTCTTTGCGCAACCCGCGACAACATAACGACTAGTCCTCGTCCGCCACGATCCAGGTGTCCTTGCTACCGCCGCCCTGGGATGAATTAACCACATAGGATCCCTTGGTCAGCGCCACTCGAGTCAAGCCGCCGGCCGTCACACAACTGTCCTTGCCCTGCAAACTAAAGGGTCGCAAATCCACGTGCCGCGGTTCCGCGCCAGCGTTGGTCAGAATGGGGGCGGTCGACAGTGAAATCAGCGGCTGGGCCATGTAGTTGCGCGGGTCCGCCTTGATGCGCCGGGCAAATTCCTCCCGTTCTTTTTTGCTAGCTTGAGGCCCGATCATCATCCCGTACCCGCCGGACTCGTTGGCCGGCTTCACCACCAGTTTGTCCAGGTTGGCTAGCACATGATCCCGCTCGGTTTTATTCATGCACAAATAGCTGGGGACATTGGGCAAAATCGGTTCCTCGTCCAGGTAATACTTGATCATTTTGGGCACGAAGGTATAAACCACTTTGTCGTCCGCCACGCCAGCGCCCGGTGCATTGGCCAACCCCACGTTGCCTTTCAGCCAAGCCTGCATCAAACCCCGCACCCCCAACAGTGAATCTGGATTGAATACATTCGGATCGAGAAACAAATCGTCCACCCGGCGATAAATAACATCCACCCGGGACAAACCGTTAATGGTTCGCATGTAAACGATGTCTTTTTCCACTACCAGATCGCCGCCTTCCACCAGTTCGGCACCCATGCGCTGAGCCAGATAGGAATGTTCGAAATAAGCCGAGTTGTAAATACCGGGAGTCAACACCACCACTTCCGGGTATTCCACCTTGCGCGGCGATATGGCGGCGAGGGTATCGAAGAGCTGGCTGGGGTAATCCGTTACCGGCAGAATGTCGTAGTTTTCAAACAGCTCGGGCAGCACGCGCTTGGTCACCACCCGATTTTCCAACATGTAAGAAACGCCCGAGGGTACTCGCAGATTGTCTTCTAGCACATAAAACTGCCCATCCTTGTCGCGCACCAAATCGGAACCGCAGATATGCGCCCACACCCCATAGGCCGGCTTCATTCCCACGCATTGGGGGCGAAAGTTCTTGGATTTTTCCAGCAGCTTGCGGGGAATGACGTTGTCTTTGAATATCTGCTGGCGGTTGTAGACATCGTCAATGAAACAATTCAGCGCGCGCAGACGCTGAATCAGGCCTTTTTCAGTGTTACGCCATTCGGATTGGGGAATAATGCGGGGGATGATGTCAAAGGGCCAGTCGCGATCAATGTTTTCGCCTTCACTGTAGACAGTAAAGGTAATGCCCATGGTTTTGATCGCCAACTCGGCGGACGCCTTGCGCTCTCGCAATTCTTCGCTTTTGAGTGAGCGGAGGTACTTTATCAGTACCTGAGCCGGTTTGCGGGCACGCCCGGGCGAACTGATTAATTCGTCGTAAAACTCACCGGGGTGATAGTTTTTCCAAACGATGCGCATGCTTGTTGGGGCTCAAGGGCGAAAACGCGCTGGTACAGAACATTCCGCTACCTTATACCCTAGCGACCGTTTGAACAAGTTTGCCCAAAAAAATACCCCCGCAAGAGAGTCTCTTGCGGGGGTTCATCGGGGTGACTAATTTTCCTCCCTGGAAAGAAAACTCCCAGTGGCTCAAATCCCTCTGAGCCGGTTTGGCTCAATCCTTCCGTTCCGTCGCCGGCATCCGTGCAGTTGCTTCCTTGAACATGGGTGTATTATTCGGCTTAAGCCGGGCCGGCGATAGTGGCAAATGTCGCTTTATCGTGTAGGAGATATCGCACAAGGTGCAGACATTTGGCCTGCTTAAACGGAAGTCATTTTTTTGGACCCGCGAGCAAAAAAAAGCACCACTACCGTTGCCGGTAGTGATGCTCAACTCACAGGATGCTCCATATCAATTGCCGACGTCCTGTCGGACCTCCTTAAGTGTGCTTCCTACACGGTGCCTATTGTGCGCAAGGCACACGCGCTGTGGAATCAGCCGATGGCGTGAGATCTTGTACGAAAAAGTCGATCCGTTTTGTAGGACATATCGGCGACCTTCCATTGCAGTTTAGCCCGAATTTCAAACTCCGCCCTGGCGCGGCGACAGGAGCGCGATAATTGCGGTAAAATGCGGCGACACCCATCACCCGAGAACCCCATGGCCGGCAAATCCAAAGCAAAATCCATCGATTTTGAGCAAGCCCTGACCGAGCTGGAAGCGCTGGTGAGCAAGATGGAAACTGGTGAACTGAGTCTGGAACAGTCGCTGGAAGCCTTTGAGCAAGGCGTAAGGCTGACCCGGGAGTGTCAGACCCGGCTGGCGGAAGCCGAGCAGCGCGTGCAAAAGTTGACGGCGAAGGGTGGCAAGCTGGTCGAAGTTGAGTTTGGCGAGACTGATTCCGGGGAGGAACCTCTGGAAGAATGAAGGGCAGTATTGTGGATTACCTGCGTCAGTACCACGAGCGCAGCGAAAAGGCACTCGAACGGCAAGTTGCGATCCTCGATACCGCCTCGCCCCGCTTGCTTGAGGCCATGCGCTATGGCCTGTTTGGCAAGGGCAAGCGGATTCGCCCAATCCTTGCCTACGCCGGTGCGGATGCCGTGGCGGAAACCAGCCCCGCGGTGGATGCGGTGGCCTGTGCGGTGGAATGTATTCACGCCTACAGCCTGATCCATGATGACTTGCCGGCCATGGACAACGACAAGCTGCGGCGCGGTCAACCCACCTGCCATATTGCATTCGACGAAGCCACCGCCATCCTTGCGGGTGACGGTTTGCAAGCCCTGGCTTTTCAGATACTGGCGCAAGCCGAGGGTCTCGACCCAAAAACCACGCTAGCGCTGATTGCCAAGCTCGCCGCCGCGGCTGGTAGTTGCGGCATGGTGGCCGGGCAGGCCATGGACTTGGCGGCTGTTTCCCAACAGCTGTCCCTGCCGACCCTGGAAACTATCCACCGGTTCAAGACCGGTGCCCTGATTCAGGCCAGTGTCGTCATGGGTGCTGTCGCCACCGAGAAGGCCAACGCGGACCAGCTTGCCGCGCTCGACCAATACGCCAAGTGTATTGGCCTGGCCTTTCAAGTACAGGACGACATCCTCGACGTTACCGGCAACACGGCAGTAATGGGCAAGCAGCAGGGCGCCGATGCCTTGCTGGATAAACCAAACTACGTGTCGCTGCTAGGGTTGGAGGAGGCCACGCGCAAGGCGCGGGAACTCCATGATTTCGCCATATCGGCACTGAGCGATTTCGATCAGCGCGCCGATCCCCTGCGGCAGTTATCGGCTTACATTGTGGACCGAGCCAGTTAAGGCTATGAATGGCGGTGTTCCCACAATACAATCACTTTCTCAATTGCCGGGTAGCGCCGTCGGCGAATGGAACCGACCAGTCCGGCCGCTTACATACCACTCCCAGCCTATTTGACCGATGTTTGAAGAAATACCCAAGCAGCGTCCCCACACCACCTTACTGGATGGCATTGACAGTCCTGCCGACCTGCGCGCGCTGAAAGAAAAACAGCTGGACGAAGTCGCCTATCAATTGCGCGAATACCTGCTGTATTGCGTGGGCCAAACCGGCGGGCATTTCGGGGCGGGGCTGGGGGTAGTGGAACTGACCATTGCGCTGCATTACATCTATAACACGCCAGAGGACCGCCTGGTCTGGGACGTGGGGCACCAAACCTATCCCCACAAAATACTCACCGGTCGCCGCGAGGCCATGCTCGGTGTGCGCCAGCTGGGGGGTATCAGCGGTTTTCCCAAGCGTTCGGAAAGCGATTACGATACCTTTGGGGTCGGCCATTCCAGCACCTCAATCAGCGCTGCCCTGGGCATGGCGCTGGCCGGAGAGTTGGCGGAAAGCCCGCGCAAGACTGTAGCGGTCATCGGTGACGGCGCCATGACCGCCGGCATGGCCTTCGAGGCGCTGCACCACGCCGCCCACACCGGCAACGATCTGCTGGTGGTACTCAACGACAACAACATGTCCATTTCCAAGAATGTCGGCGGTCTGGCCACCTATTTTTCCAAGATCTGGGCCAGCCGTTTTTACAACTCCATGCGCGAAGGTAGCAAACGCGTGCTGGAGAAAATTCCACCCGCCTGGGAATTCGCCCGCCGCACCGAAGAACACATGAAGGGCTTTGTCTCGCCTGGCACGCTGTTCGAGGAGATCGGCTTCAATTACGTGGGCCCCATTGACGGGCACGACTTGCACAGTCTGGTCGGTTATCTTAGGAACCTGCGCCAGGTTGGCGGGCCAAAGCTGCTCCACATTATTACCCAAAAGGGCAAAGGTTTTGTGCCCGCCGAGGAAGACCCGGTGGGTTATCACGCGCTCAACAAACTGGAGCCGGCACCCCGGATCAAGGTGGCCAAGCCCGCCAAACCCAAGGCCCCAAAGTATCAGGACGTGTTTGGCAGCTGGCTTTGTGACATGGCCGCGGCAGACCAGCGGCTGGTGGGCATCACTCCCGCTATGTGCGAGGGCTCGGGCATGGTGGAATTCTCGGAGCGCTTCCCCGAGCGCTTTCACGACGTGGCCATAGCCGAACAACACGCCGTGACACTCGCCGCTGGCTTGGCGTGCGAAGGCTATAAGCCCGTGGTGGCCATTTATTCCACCTTCTTGCAGCGCGGCTACGATCAGTTCATCCACGATGTGGCCATCCAGAACCTGGACGTGACTTTCGGCATTGACCGCGCCGGCATCGTTGGCGAGGACGGTCCCACCCATTCCGGTAACTACGACCTGTCCTACCTGCGCTGCATCCCAAATGTCGTCATCGCCACTCCCAGTGACGAAAACGAATGCCGACAGCTCTTGTATAGCGCCTATCAACACCCGGGGCCGGCCGCCGTTCGCTATCCGCGCGGGGTCGGGGTCGGGGTGAGTATGGAAGCGCAAATGCGGGAGTTACCCATCGGCAAGGCCGTGAGTCGGCGGGAAGGAAAGCGCATCGCTATTTTCAATTTTGGAACTTTACTGAGTACCGCCTTGAGTGCGGGCGATCAACTGGATGCGGCGGTCTGGGACATGCGCTTCGTCAAACCGCTGGATCGCGATCTGGTTGAACATGCCGCGAGCCATTACGATTTGATCGTCACGCTTGAGGAAAATACCGTGATGGGCGGTGCCGGCTCCGCCGTCAACGAATATCTTGCCCAAGTGGGAATCGTCGCGCCCATTATGAACCTCGGCCTGCCGGACGGATTGATTGAACACGGCAAACGCGAACAGCTGCTGGAAAGAGTGGGGCTAACGCCGGAAAAAATTCGGGTTGTCATCGAAGAGCGGTTGAAGCTGCTGAAAGCGGGCAATAAAGCAGCTCTGTAGCGGCCAGAGGCTCCCTTGGTCAAGGCCACGGGCCCCACTTTAAGGAATCCGCCGCATGGACACCGCACTTCCCGCAACCCCGCCCAGCTCCATATCTCCCGCAATTCCTCCGACCGAACGCTTTGACTCCGTGGACTTGATCCGCGGCGTGGCCGTGTGCGGTATTTTGCTCATGAACATCGTTTCCTTTGCGATGCCTGCGGCGGCCTACTTGAATCCCGAAGCCTATTTGGGTGATCGCTTATCCAGCCACATCGTCAATGCCTTCACCCATGTTTTCGCTGACCAGAAATTCATGGGGCTTTTTTCGCTGCTGTTCGGCAGCAGCGTCATGCTCTTCATTACCAAGTTGCGCGCGCGTGGCGGAGGCTGTAAACGATACTATTATTCCCGCACGACTTGGCTGCTGATTTTCGGACTCCTCCACGGCCTGTTTCTGTGGGAAGGCGATATACTTTTTTATTACGCTTTGTGCGGTTTCTTCCTCTATCCCTTTTGGCGTCTGTCGCCCAGCTTGCAGCTGACGCTGGGACTGACGGTCTTCCTCTCGGCGATATTCATCGACCGCATGGGTCAGGAGTTCATTGAATCACTTCCCGACTTGTCCCTTGAGACACTGGGACGAATCTGGTCGCCCAGCGAAATGGACGTGAGGCTGGAAACGACGGTTCGCTTGATGGGCTATAGCGAACAGCTAGCGTACCGCACTCATCTGCCGGGTGCCTACAGCGAGTATACAACTAGCTTCATCTCGAATGTTTACTTGGCGCAGGGCCTGGCGCGCGCCTTTGGCTTGATGCTGGTGGGCATGGCTTTTTATTCTTGGGGTATTGTTACCGCGCAACGAAGCGCGAGTTTTTACCGCCACGCCGCGTTGGGCGGTCTTGCTTTCGGGTTGCCGCTGGCAACTTGGGGACTATGGCGGAACTATGCCCAAGGCTGGGATATTAGCTACGGCTTGTTTGCGGGTTTGTCTCTCAACCACCTGGCAACACCGCTGCTGGTATTCGCCTATCTTGGCATTATCATATCAATTCATATTCAGCAACGCCTCGGCCGTTTGCGGCACGGCTTATGTGCCATCGGCAGAATGGCTTTCACCAACTACATTGGTCAGTCGATGATTTGCACGTTCATCTTCTACGGTTTTGGCTTAGCCTTATTCGGCCAGTTGGATCGCCTCCAGTTACTCGTCGTGGTTCTCACAGTTTGGGTTTGTCAGTTTTATTTCTCCCTCTGGTGGCTTAGGTATTTCCAGTACGGCCCTCTGGAATGGCTGTGGCGCGCACTGACTTATTTTCGCCTCCCCGGTATTAGGCAAGCCAACCGAGACTAAACCCGCGCCACCTCGATAACCCGTATCGCACCCTACCATCCTACCAACACCAAGGCCAACGATCCCCGCCCATAGTGTAGCAGTCGCCACCTTCGGTCTGGCGGCGCGTAGTGGTAATGGCACGGTCAGCGGCACAGCTGCGGTTTCAGGTCGCGAAGAGTCGCTCCGGCGTGATTCAGAAGCTTCCTAGCCCGGATATTTCACCAAATGCCAAGTTGATGGCGCCGCCTTGTGAGGCTGAAAACC
>JBBDIU010000044.1:35527-40352 GCA_040880205.1 Cellvibrionaceae bacterium | reverse complement strand
CGGCGAGGTCGGCAAGAGCGCGCCCGTACTGTGCACTGCGATTGTGAAGGCTTTCGACGAAGAGGTGCTGACAAATGGCAGCGCTCACAAAGGTGGCCAACAGGATACCGGCACAAAGCAACAGCAAAGGTCGGGAAAATGTCAAAAAGCGCTTGGTATCGCTAGCCATGTCGGTGCTTGACGATGAAGTCCCTGATTATGTGAGAGCGTTTGCCGACACGGTCTTCCTCGACCGCCCGAAATTGAAGCGCTCCTGCCCGCTATACTTGCACGCCATTATAGACATGTGCCACTGACCGGTGAAAGCGGAATTGTCCGGCGAGGCGGTGGCTGCCGAACGCCTCGCGATTCGGGTCACACAATGTGGCAATATCACAACAATGCCTGCAAATCACACTAATGCGGCCAGATCACAACAATGCGGAAGTGTGGTAACCTCCCGCCATTTACTGATCCGGTCGACGGTACATGGCTAAGTCCGACAACGAACTGATATTAATCACTCTGTCCGGCAACGACCGGCCAGGGGTTACATCCGCCGTGACCACCGTGTTGGCCACTTACGGAGCCAATATCCTGGATATTGGTCAGGCCGTTATCCACGATACTCTCACCTTGGGCATTTTGGTGGAAATTCCCAGCGAATACGAATCCTCTCCGGTACTAAAAGACCTTCTGTTTTGTGCCCACGAGCTAAACATGCAGGTGCGGTTTCAGCCCATCACTGGTGACAGCTATCAGGATTGGGTCAATCATCAAGGCAAAGCTCGACACATCGTCACCCTGCTAGCTCGCAAGTTGACCGCGAAACAGATCTCCGAAGTCACGGCGGTCGCCGTTAAACACAATCTCAATATCGACAACATCAATCGCTTGTCCGGTCGTGTGCCGCTGGATACCTTGCAGAAACAGAGCAAGGCCTGTGTGGAATTTTCCGCCCGTGGTCAGCCGGGCGATCTGGCCATGTTGCGCGCCGACTTCATGGAATTGGCCACTCGCCTGGACGTCGACATCGCCATGCAGGAAGACAACGTCTATCGCCGCAACCGGCGTCTGGTGTGCTTCGACATGGACTCGACCCTGGTGGAAGCCGAAGTAATCGACGAACTGGCCAAGGCGGCAGGTGTGGGTGATCAGGTGGCTGCCATTACCGCCCGGGCCATGGCTGGCGAGTTGGATTTTAACCAAAGTTTTACCCAGCGAATGGCCTTGTTGAAGGGTCTGGATGCCAAAGTGTTGGCTGACATCGCCGAACGTTTGCCCATTACCGAAGGCGTGGAGCGACTGATTGGAACCCTCAGAAAGCTGGGTTACAAAACAGCTATTCTATCTGGCGGGTTTACCTATTTTGCCAAGCGACTGCAGGACAAACTGGGCATCGACTATGTCTACGCCAATGAGCTAGAAGTGGTCGATGGCAAGGTAACGGGCAAGGTGGTGGGCGAAATCGTCAACGGTCAGAAAAAGGCGGACTTGCTTAAACAGCTGGCCGAACAAGAAAACATATCTCTCGAACAGGTTATCGCGGTGGGCGATGGAGCCAACGATTTGCCGATGTTGAGTATCGCTGGCCTGGGCATCGCCTACCGTGCCAAACCTTTGGTAAAGGCTTCGGCGGAACATTCCATTTCCAATCTTGGCCTCGACGCTATTCTCTATCTGCTCGGATTTAGAGACAGGGATAATGTTTAAAACCCAGTCGCTAATCGCTAGTCACTAATCGCTAGTCAAAGACAAGTGATTGGTGACTAGGGACTAGGGATTAGCGACTAGAGACTTGTTTTAACTTTCCGTACTGAAATCGTAATTCATTTCCGGTGTCGGCGCTTGCAGGTAATGGCCTTGAATATAGTGTACGCCAGCCTGCCAGAGAGTGGATAGAACGCTGGCGTTTTCCACGAAGGGCACAATGGTGATCCGTTTTTGCTCGTGCAGCTGCTTGAGGATGTTGGACAGCGCTTCCTCACCTTCTTCATTATTTTGGATGTCGTGGGTAAAGGATCCGTCTACTTTGACGTAGTCGGGCGATGCGTGTTGCAAAGTCTTGAAGGGGTTCAGGGAGCAGCCGAAGTTGCTGATAGCGGTGCAAGCGCCCAAGCCTTTAATGCCAGCAAAGAAAGCTTTGGCGGCGTTGAGATGGTTGGTGATGTCGGCCTCACCTACCTGAAAAACAATTGCCTCGGGAGATAGTTTGGCTGCCTTGAAAGCCACCCCCAACCAAGGCACCAGGGACTCATCGCACATGGAGGCGGCGCTTAAATTGATAACCAACTGGGTGCGATTTCCTTTTTTTCGATGTTCCGACAATAGCTTGATGGATTCCAGAATCACCCAGCGGTCGATCTTAGTCTGAATACCGATCTGGCCCGCGGCATCCATGAACTTGAATGGCGACACTTCTTCCCCAGAGTCGGTTATCATCCGCAGCAGTGCCTCGTAGTGTTCTTCTTCCGAGCCGCGCAAACTGATAATTGGTTGAAATAAAAGGCGGAACTGATCCTTCTCCAGGGCGGCTTTGATCACTCCCGCCATATCGTCGCCTTCTTCGCTCGTTACTTCTGGCTCGTACAGCTTGGCGCCGTTGCCAACCCCTTCACCGGCACGTACCTCGTTCAGGGCCTTCATGCTTTGTTCGATAACCGTCTCCGCACTACTGGAGGTTTCGTTGATCAGTGCAATGCCGATGGATAGCGTTGCTTGCAGGGTCCTGCCGTCTACTTCGACAATGTGCTCTTCGATGTGTCTGCACAGACCTCCGGCGAGTTTTAGCGCTGCGTCGGCACTGGTGTTGGTCAGTAGAATTGAAAAGGCATTGTCGCCAAAACGGGCGATGGTATCCGCCGAGGCGCATTGCTTTTTGATCGTTTTTGCGAGCTCGGCCAATACTTTATCCGAACCCGCCACACCCATGTCCGGTTGGATTTTTTCCAAAAAGTTGTCGACTTCCACGGTTAGCAGTGCGTGGCTACTGTTGGTGTTCGCCGCTGAGTTCACGCCCTGCTGCAAGCGACCGACCAGATACTGCCGGTTGTACAGGCCGGTGGTAACATCCTGGTGTTTGATCTGATTGATCTGCGCTTCCAGCGCTTCATTGCTGCCTTCCTTGGCAAGCGCCAGAAACTGTATGCAGGGTTCTTCATCGTAGATTGCGTTAGCTACTTCCATGGATACGGAGGCAATGCTCCCATCCGCCTTCAGCGCGCGGAGCTCCAAGCTACCGCTTTCACCGTCATCGCCCTTGAGGGAAAATTCCTTCATAAAGGTCTTGACGTTTTCCTGGTCCGCGTCGTCGATCATGTCGATGATGGGCATGCATTCGATATCGTCGCGCTCTTTGTATCCGAATAACTCGGCGAAGGACTCATTGACATAGAGGTACATGCCGTCCTGAACGTAGGCGATCGCGTCTCGGGAACTGTCCAGCAATTGCTGGCTGCGGCGTTCCGCCTCTTTGAAGCGGCGGTCCGTGCGACGTCGCAACTGGCGCTGTTCGTGGTTCTCCAGTTCCCGCTGAATGACCAGCAGCAGGTGTTGGTCTTCGTCCAGGCGAATGACATCCATCGCCCCCATTTTCATGCCTTCTACGATTGGCTGGGAGCCTTCCTCGTCGGTAAGTAGGATAACGGGAACGTCCTTACTGAGACGTTTGATGTGTTTGATGGCTGTTTTGATTGGTACGCTTTCCGTCTGGCTGTGGCCAATCAAAAGATCCCAGGCCTGTTCCTGCAATAGCTTGACGAGAATTTCCTCACTTTCCACATGTTGCGCACGGCTTGGGCGGCCGGCATTGCGCAGCATACTGATCAAGCGTTCCGCCTCCTTGCGGGAATCATTGAGAATTAACAGGCGAACTGTTTCGTTAGGATCCATACAGCAGTATCAAATTAAAACAGGTGGTTGTAAGTTGCCGCGTTCGCGAGCGTTTGGTGCTTCGTTAAAATAGCATACTTTCAAGTACGTGAAGTTGGCTCGGCAGTCGCGCCATGGTCAATCAGTCCTCCCAGACGGAGGAAAAATCGTCTTCGCTCGATTCTGGTGTGCTGGCCTCCAGCGAACGAAATGTAAACTGGCTGACCGAGCCAGTGGAAAACACTCGACGGTTGAGTTGAATCATGGAACTTTCCCCATGGCGATTCAGCATCAAGCGGTTGGATTCCTGGAAGGGCGCAAAGGCGGTTAGCAAAGTGGCCGGCTGATTGGCCGCTTTTAGCTCCGGCAGCATCAACACCCGACGATAATCACTGAAGTCGCCGCCGGGTTGTTCAATTGCGGCGCCGAATGGAGTTGCTTTTAGCCCCAGCAATTGAACCCCGAGCCGGGTGGCATTGCGTTGTTGCTCCACCCAGCGAATCACGCCCAAGCCCCAACGATGGCGACCCTTCTCGCGCAAGCCGAGTACTTCCCCTGCTTTTACCTGGGAGGGAATGCGGTCGCGCCATTCCAGACAATAACCGCCGGGACTGCTATCGATAATCCGCACCGTGAACAGGGGGCGATCCTCGGCGTTTTTGGTGCTGTCCTGATTGAAGCTGGTTGCCCAGGGATCGTTGGCCAGTGCCCCCAAGTCGATTTCCTCTTCCACGGGGTTGCCGAGAAATTCTTCAAACGGGACGCCATCAACCAGTTGGTGGTGCAGGTTTCCGAGGCCCACCGAGACTTCCACGCTGTCCTTGCTCGGTTGCCGCTCGAAACTGCGTTCCTGATTGACTCCCCAGGATTGCTCCAAATGGTCGGCCAGGGCCGCGGAAATGGTATGGGGAATGGTAACGCCGGTATCGCCCCCGATTTCCCGCTGTTTCCTGAGCGCCCCCAGCAGTTGGGTCGC
>JBBDIU010000044.1:0-35517 GCA_040880205.1 Cellvibrionaceae bacterium | reverse complement strand
GCGTCCAATTCTCGAATGACATCGTTCGAGCTGCCGGCGAAGCGGGACTTGTACAGGGGCGGCATGTCCGCCGACAGATTGATCAGGAAAAGGTTATCGGATTTCTGCTGATTCACAGCCTGGATTCTCGCCAAATGAGCCCAGTTTTCCAGAACATCATAGGCCGCGGATACGTCGGTCTGGCGCATCTGATTGGGTCGCGCACAGGCCAAGAGCAGAATCCTGGTATAGGCCTGGGTGATGGTGCAGCTTCGCGAATGTTGGAGGAGGGTATCCTCGACCGACTGGTCGAGCAACTCATAGTGTTCCGCGAATCGGTACAGGCTGTGCAGTTCCAGCCACAAATTGCTGGGGATACGGGAATACAGCTGGTAGCCGCGCAACAGCAACAGTCCAAAGCCGGTAAGGGCGCGGTGGCAGGCAACGCCCAGTTTCGCGTCGGGCGCTTTGCCCTTCTTGACCTTGCCGGCCAACTCGCTGATAACAGCGCTGTAGCCGATGGTCATATGGCGCTGCAAGGCTTGAGCAATAATGGCGGTTTTGAGGGGCGCTTCCGGCAGAATCAGCGGCTGATTGAGAAAGTGCTTCGCCAAGCCCTGAATACACTGCTGGGTATAGGGCCTGATCGCTTCCAACATCTCCAGCCGGTTATCGGCGGAGGTATTCAATTGGCAGATTTCCGGCAAGGCCTTGTAGAGTTGGACGCTGGTGTGGTTGACCCGGGTGGCCGGCAGGGATTGCGCCCAGGTTTTCACCGCGGCCGGTCGGTTACCGCCACAAAAGCTCAGTTCGGCCCGATCCTGACGGGGCAGTTTGAGCTTGGCCAGTAGCTGTTGTGGAAGATTTTCGGAGGTCATTTCAAGAGTTTAGCTGATAGGGAGCACAACGACCGCTCGATGGGTCAACCCAGAACAATTTTCGCTGTTGCACCCGGCAGCTCCTTGGCCAGCTTGGGGGTCAGGTAACCCGGCAACTGGGCTTTGAGTGCCGTGTGCAGCGCAATCGCGTCCGCCTCGGGCAGGTCAAAATGCCCCGCGCCCCGCACCTTGTCCAAAAGGTGGAGATAGTACGGCAAAATACCCAGCCTAAACAGCTTTTCACTCAGAGTCGCCAAGGTTTCCACCCTGTCATTGATGCCTTTTAGCAGCACGGCTTGATTGAGCACTAGAATGCCGAGCGCCCGTATTTTGCCGATGGACGCCGCTACCTCCGCATCGATTTCGTTGGGGTGATTGCTGTGCAGCACCACCACCACCTTTAAGCGCGGTTGATCGAGCCAGCTCAGGCACTGGCCGTCGATACGGTCGGGGATAACGATGGGCAAACGCGTGTGGACCCGCAGTGTGTTGACGTGAGGTATCCGCGCAATCTGCTCGGTGAACCAACTCAACTGCCGGTCCGGGGCGGAGAGCGGATCTCCTCCGCTGTAGATCACTTCGGTAATGCTCGGATCGGCGGCAATGGTTTCCAGGGCCGCCTGCCACTCGCCGCGGCTCTGGCGGTGATCGTCGTAGGGGAAGTGGCGCCGGAAGCAGTAGCGGCAGTGAATGGCGCAGGCGCTGGAAATCAGTAGTAATACCCGGCCATGGTACTTCTGGATAATGCCTGGCGTCCGGTTGGCTTCGCTTTCCGCCAGGGGGTCGGCATCGAAACCGGGCAGCTCCAGCAATTCGCGCCCTTGTGGCAAAACCTGCAGCAACAGGGGGTCTCGCCAATCGCCTTTGGCCATGCGCCGGACGAAGGCTCGAGGGACTCGCAGCTCAAAATTTTGTCCGGCAACTGCCATTTCGTCCAAATAGCGTTGCTTAAAATCGCCAAAATCAAGCGCCAGCACATCGCAGAGCTCCACGGGATCGCGAATAACGTCCATCAGCTGTTCCTGCCAGGTTTGGCTCTGCCAAGTGGGTACGGTTCGCGGTATCATGGGCGCCTTTTCCAATTGTGGTTGAGCTGTACTAACAAGTTGAGAACAAGTTGAGGAGATAATGGCTACTTATTCTACCAATGAATTTCGCGGCGGTCTGAAGGTAATGCTGGACGGCGACCCCTGTAACATCCTGGAAAATGAATTCGTCAAACCGGGCAAGGGTCAGGCATTCAGCCGGGTCAAGCTGCGCAATCTCAAAACCGGCCGGGTCTGGGAACGCACATTCAAGTCGGGCGACAGCCTGGAAGGCGCGGATGTGACGGATCGCAGTATGGAGTATCTTTACAACGACGGCGAGTTCTATCATTTCATGGAGCCAGAGAGTTTCGAGCAGTTTGCCGCCGACAGCGCCGCGGTGGGCGATGCGGCGCAATGGCTGAAGGAGCAGGACCTGTGCATCGTAACGCTCTATAACGGTGCCCCCTTGGCTGTGACGCCGCCCAATCACGTAGACTTGGAAATCGTCGAAACCGATCCGGGTCTGAAAGGTGACACCGCCCAGGGCGGCACCAAGCCGGCCAAGCTGTCAACGGGCGCGGTGGTCAAGGTGCCGCTGTTTTTGTCCCAAGGGGAAGTTGTGCGCGTGGATACCCGCACTGGTGAATACCTCAGCCGGGCCAAGGAATAAGCTTCTCTCTACTACAATCAACAATCAACATTTCGACTCACTTCCATGTCTGACTGGCGGCCCAGCACAACGACGGCGGTACTTCATGCCCGGGCCGACCTCTACCGCCGGATTCGCGGGTTTTTCGCCGCCCGTGATTATCTCGAAGTGGATCCGCCGCTGCTCGGTCGCGGTGGCACCACCGACCCCGCCATTGAGTCTTTTCGCACCGAACATGCCGGCCGCGACTATTACTTGCAGACCTCGCCGGAGTTTTTCATGAAGCGCCTGCTGGCCGCCGGCAGCGGGCCCATCTATGCTTTGAGCAAAGTCTTTCGGCAGGACGAAGAGGGCCGCCATCACAATCCCGAATTCACGCTGCTGGAATGGTACCGCCCCGGCTTCGATGATCATGCCCTGATGGTGGAAGTTGGTGAATTCCTGGGCGAGATTCTTGATGCTCCCATTCAGAAATTCACCTATCGACAGGTTTTTTCAAACGTTCTGCAAATCGATCCCCACATTGCAAGGCTGGATCAGCTCAAGGATTGTGCTCGTAAGCAACTGAGTGTGACCTGGGACGATAACAACCGCGATGTATGGCTGGACCTTCTATTCAGCCACCTGATTCAACCAAAACTCGGTAAAGTCATTACTTTCATTCACGACTATCCCGCCAGCCAGGCAGCCCTGGCCAAAATAACCGAGGATGACACGGGGCAAAAAATCGCGCGACGCTTCGAAGTATTTTTCAACGGCGTCGAACTGGCCAACGGCTACTGGGAATTGACCGATGCCAAGGAGCAGGCGCAACGTTTTGCCGCGGATAATGAACATCGCCGCGCTTCTCAACAACCGCCGGTTGCGGTGGACACAAAGCTGATTGAAGCACTGGAATCCGGCTTGCCCGACTGTGCTGGCGTGGCCTTGGGGGTGGATCGTTTGTTAATGTTGGCTACCGATGCTGACAAAATTGAAGATGTTGTAGTGTTTCCGTGGTCCCGACTGTGAAGTTCGTTTTGTAAGTGGTTTTTTGTATTTCGTGCTTCCGATCGGTTCGGTGCTGGGAGGAGTGTTTCGACAAATCGGCAGGAAAGCCGATTTGCACAGCGAAGCTGCCCGAAGGGTGAGCCACATGGATGTGGCGAATGAAATCGCATGAATACATCCCTGTAGCTCCTTCGCTTGGTCCCTGAATCGAAGGTTTCGAAACACTCCTCCCAGCACCGAACTTGTACCGGGGCCACAGTAAGGTTCTTCATTTTGTTCAATAGAAAAAATCGTTCGTGCTTCATTTGTCACGTTCCTATTGGCCTCGGTCGGGTATGCTTGAGACTTGGTGTAAGCGCGCTTTATAGCTGGCGAGATTTGGAATTACGGGCGGCGAGAGTGACTCGTTGTGTTCGCCAACGATCTCGCAAGACCAAACTAAGAAAATATTGCGCAAGCACAATATGAGTTTGGTGTTGGGGGTGGCATTTTGAAACCCTCACTTCAGGGACGAAGTGAGGGAGCTACAGGGATGTATTCATGCGTTTTCAAAATGCCACCCCCAATGGCAAACGGACTACCCGCACAGAGTTCAACGTTCTTGCTTACGGGTTTACTACGCACTGCAATTAGGTCGCCGCCCTTGATTCCGTGCGCGCTGATAAATTTCATTTGCTTCGGGCAGTTGTTTGCGCAGGTCGCCCATTCGGCTTTCCGGTGAGGGGTGGGTTGATAGGAGTTCCGGGGGGTTGGGGCCAGCGGCGTGCGCCATGTTTTGCCACAGGGCGACACTGGCTTCCGGTTGAAAACCGGCTTCGGCCATGATGTCCAGGCCGAGGACGTCCGCTTCCCGTTCCTGGCTGCGTCCGTAGGGCATTAGCACACCGTATTGCGCACCCAGGCCGAGTAGTGCCATCGCTTGTTGTCTGCCGGCGCCGCTTGCCTGGCCGGCGATCATCGCTTCCACTACTTGTAATCCCGCGGCCGTGGCAACATTGGCGGAAACACGTGCGTTGGAATGTTCCGCCAATACGTGAGCAATCTCATGGCCAATTACGGCCGCGAGTTGGTCCTGGTTTTCGGCAACCTTCAGCAAGCCGCTAAACACCCCGATTTTTTTGCCGGGCAGGGCAAAGGCGTTAACGGAATCGTCTTGAAACACCTCAATTTCCCAGCCGGCGCTGTCGTCTAGAGTTTGGGTGAGTGCGGAGGCGACACAGTGAACATAGCGGCGCGTGGTGGGATCCGTGGCGGTGGGCGTTTCCTTTTTGATCTCTGCAAACGCGCTCGCACCCATTTCGGCCATTTGCTTATCGGATACCAACTGCAGCTGCGAGCGGCCCGTGGGCGAGGTGGCGCAACTTAGAAGCGCCAGA
This sequence comes from Cellvibrionaceae bacterium, assembly GCA_040880205.1. Lineage (GTDB taxonomy): Bacteria > Pseudomonadota > Gammaproteobacteria > Pseudomonadales > Cellvibrionaceae > WACF01. The sequence goes on along the minus strand of JBBDIU010000044.1, from coordinate 30,617 downwards.
CTGACCAGGATCGAAAGTATCAGTTTACGGATGTTGGCGGTTGTCCAGTTCATTTGTATTCCTATTTTAGAAGTGCCAGTGCAGGTTTTAGAAGCGTCAGTGCAGGATCGCAATGGTTGTGCCATTCGCGTTCGCACCGAACGCATTGCAGAGATGCAGTTCGTTGCCCACGCCAAGACGCTTTCGACGTCAGATTCGCGAGATTTTTCCAACGCACGGCGGATTTTACAATCGCAGATGCGCAAGCATTTCAATGTGCGGCGTATGTGGCGCCTGATCCAGGGGTTGCAGTTCGGCGATGTGGTAGCCGAGCTCCTGCAAAAGCGCCAGGTCGCGGAACAAAGTGGCGAGGTTGCAGGAAATATAAAATACCTGTTCGGGCTTGTTTTTCTGTGTCAACAACTTAGCGATATGACGGAACCCGTCGCGTGGCGGATCCAAGACCAGCGTGGAAAAGGGACCATGCTGGCGAACGATTGCGCCACAGCATTCCGCTTGGAATAAATCTCGGGTTAGTACGCTCACGTTTGGCAAATTGCGCGCTGTTAGAGACTCGGTGGCGGGACCGGATCCATCCACCGCGACAATTCTGGCGAAGCCGGCGTCCGTCAACACCAGGGTGAAATTGCCGGAACCACAGAACAACTCCAACACGCTGTCTTCTTTGTCCAGGGCGGCACACCGGTCTGCCAGCCAATTGCGCATGGCTTCGTTCTGCTCGCTGTTGCTTTGGCGAAACGGCAAGCGCTGGTTGACTAACACGGAATTGGAATCCGTGGTTTCGTCGATGTCGAGGGTGGTCCATTTGGCGTGTTTGCGGGGGCGCCAATTTGTCTCGGGGAGGCGGAGGAGTAATTGCTTGAGGGTGTGGCGATTGACGTCGGTCAGGATGGGGCAGTCTTCAATCGGGGCTAGCCGGTGACTGGCCGCGCTAACGTAACCCAATTGTTGGCCGTCGGTTTTCAATTGCGCCCGATTGCGGTAACCATAAACGGCAGGGGAGGGCCAGATCGGATTGACCGGTGTTTCGGTTATCCGTTTGGCCGCCGATTCCACTCGCTGTTGCTTGGCCGCCAGTTGGGCATCGTAGTTGGCAAACTGCCAGGGACAGCCGCCGCAATCTCCTGGTCCAAAACCGTGGTGAGGGCAGGCGGGTTGGGTGCGCTTGTTCGAGGCTTCGCCAAGTTCGATCAGTTCGGCGGTGCCTACCCGATTCTGTAATCCGGTGAAGCGAAAAGAGCCGAACTCGCCGGGCCACACACCCGGCACGAAAACGGTCAGGCCGTTTGGATGTGCGACGACTCCGCGGCCGTCACTGGCGAGGTCGCGGACGGCGGCGGAAAAAATTTCCCCTTTTTTAGCAGTAGCACTTCTAGTGGTGGGCATTCAAACAGATCACTCATCGCCGTCCATATCGCAGTTCAGTTGATGATTCATGTCCAGGGCGGGCTTTGCCGAGCGCGGTTTTCCGACCACGATGGCGGGCACACCAGCCACCGTCGTATGCGGCTCCACGGATTTTAAGACCACGCTGCCGGCCGCGATCTTCGCGCCTTTGCCGATTTCGATATTGCCCAGAACCTTTGCGCCGGCGCTGATTAGAACGCCCTCGCGCACCTTGGGATGGCGATCACCGCATTCCTTGCCGGTGCCGCCCAGGGTGACGGATTGCATCAGAGATACGTTGTCTTCCACCACCGCGGTTTCACCGATCACAATGCCGGTGGCGTGGTCCAGCATAATGCCCTGGCCAACCTTGGCGGCGGGGTGAATGTCCACCGCAAAGACCATGGAAATCAAATTCTGCATGAACAGGGCCAGGGATTGCCTTTCCTGTTTCCACAGCCAATGAGCAACCCGGTAACCTTGCAAGGCGTGAAAGCCTTTGTAAAACAAAAACGGGACACTGAGCGAAATCACCGTGGGATCGCGGGTTTTCATGGCGACCAGGTCGGCGCGGGCAGCGTTGCCGATGGCCGGGTCGCTGTCCAGGACTTCCTGAATCACTTCCCGAATCAACATGGCCGACACAGTGGGGCTGTCCAATTTGTTGGCCAGATGAAAACTTAGCGCGGTTTCCAGGGTTTCATGATTTAAAATTGTTGCGTGCAAAAAGCTCGCGAGGATAGGTTCGCGATCCGCGTGAGCGCGCGTTTCGTTGCGAATGCTTTGCCAGACGGTGTCGGCGGCTGTATCCATGATGCTAGTCCAGGTAAAAAGTGCGGACGTAAAAAGTTGATAGTCGGATATTAGCAGCAATATGGGTCGTGCAAAAAGCCTCTATCAAGCGTTGTTTTTCCGGCTAGCCCTCAAATAGCCGCATGCTACGGCTACACGGCGATTTGCAGCGGCGGTTCGTTCAATGCCGCCAGCTGTTCGCGCAATTCCAGAATGTGCTGGGACCAATAGCGCTGGGTGTTGAACCAGGGGAAGTTCATGGGGAATGCCGGATCATCCCAGCGCCGGGCCAGCCAGGCGGCGTAATGCATAATCCGCAGGGTTCGCAGGCTTTCCACCAGCTGCAGTTCCGCCAGATTGAAATCGCAGAATTGTTGATAGCCTTCCAGTACTTTGCGCATTTGCAGGTTTTGTTGCTCGCGGTCACCGGACAGCAACATCCACAGATCCTGAATCGCCGGGCCGTTGCGCGCGTCGTCAAAGTCCACGAAGTGGGGGCGGTCATCGCGCCACAATATATTGCCGGGATGGCAATCCCCGTGCAGGCGGATGGGATCGTAATCCAGACGGGAAAACTGTTGTTCTACGCGGGCGATGAGATCGTCGCACAAACTGCTGTAGGCACGGTCCAGCTCCGCCGGGATGAAGTGATGTTCGCGCAGGAAGTGGTAGCTTTCCAGGCCGTAACTTGCCACGTCGACGGTGGGGCGCTGTTGAAACGTGCGCTGTTGGCCGGCGGTGTGGATGCGACCGAGAAAGCGGCCGAGAACCACCAGGTTGTCCATTCGGTCCAACTCCGGTGCGTGTCCGCCCTGGCGCTCATAGAGGGCCAGGCGAAAGCCTTCGAAGTGGAACAGCGTGTGCCCCTCGGCATTTTTCAGGGGAGGCACCACCGGGATTTCAAGGTCGGCCAGTTCCAGGGCAAAGTCGTGTTCCTCCTGAATCTGGGCATCGCTCCAGCGTTCAGGGCGGTAAAACTTGGCAATCAGTGGGGCGCCTTCGTCCACCCCCACCTGGTAGACGCGGTTTTCATAACTGTTCAAGCCCAGAATTCGGGCATCGCTGAGGTAGCCCTGGGCTTCCACCGCGTCAATAATCCGGTCCGGTGTCAGGCGCTCGTAGGGATGGCTTTCATTAGGATGGCCTTCGGCGTGCTGTTCAATATCAGATCTCATCATAATGATCCCATTTACGTCGTGGACCATTATCCCCCTCGAAAGCCGGGCTGTCTTGTCCTGTCGGCTTTCTCTCGCATCTTTACTCTCGCATCTTTAATGCCATCTTCAACCGCCGGGCGTGCAGTCCTTCGTCTATCGAGCGGCCGGCGCAGGTGTTCTGGCAAGCGCCCACACTTCCACTCGCCGCGCTCCCGCTTTCTTTAGCTGGCGGCCCAGGGCCTCGGCGGTGGCGCCCGTGGTAACGACGTCGTCCACGATAGCGACCTGTCGATCTCGCACCAGCTCCTCGTTAATCACGAAGGCGCAATCCAGATTGCGCAAGCGCTGTTTGCGATTGAGCTGTTGCTGTTTTGGGGTGGCTCGACATCGTTTAGCCGCGGCTACCAGGGGGATATTCAGTTCGCGCGCCAGGGCTTCGGCCACGAAGGCGGCCTGATTAAACCCGCGCTGCAATTGGCGGCGCCAATGCAGGGGTACTGGAGCAATCAGTTCCGGCAAGCCTTGGTCGTCTGTCACTAATCGAATCTCATCCGCCAACAGGTGGCTTAGCAGCTTGCCCGCGCCCAGATGGCGCTGGTTTTTGAATTGGCCAATCAGTCGGTCAATGGGGCTGGTGTAGCGAAAGGCGGCGCGACAGCGGTCGAAACTGGGCGATGTTGTCAGGCAGCGGCCGCACAGCTCCGCATCCTCCGGCAAGGGTAGGGCGCAATGCATACAGGCACAATCCAGCCAGGGCAAATCCGCCCGGCAGGCATTGCAGAGACTGGACTCGGCATGGGGATCGCTGCACAGGAGGCAGCGGTGAGGAAGAAGCATGTCCAGGGCAGTGGCAAGCAAGTCCATTCGCTGTTAACCTTAGCGGCAACTTTAAGTTGACGGAGGGTGGGCGCGACTACGTTACTTTAGTAGCTGAACTTCGGTAATTGTGCCTCGGCCCTCCCTCTCCTGACAACAATATCAACGACTGGAGCTTGCCATGGATACCACTCCCCGCCACGACTGGACCCGGGCGCAGATAAAGGAACTGTTCGCCTTGCCTTTCAATGACCTGTTGTTTCGGGCCCAGGCGATTCACCGCCAACACTTCGACCCCAACGTCTTGCAGATCAGTACACTGTGCTCCATTAAAACCGGCGCCTGTCCGGAAGATTGCAAGTACTGCGCGCAAAGCGGCCATTACAACACGGGCCTGGAGAAGGAAAAACTCATGGCGGTGGACAAGGTGTTGGAGCAGGCCCGGGAAGCCAAGGCCAATGGGGCTACCCGCTTTTGCATGGGCGCCGCCTGGCGCTCCCCGCCGGACAAGGAACTGCCGCAGCTGGTGGAAATGATCGCCGGCGTCAAAGCCTTGGGCCTGGAATCCTGTGTGACCCTGGGCATGTTGAATGCCCACCAGGCCAACACCCTGGCCGAGGCCGGATTGGACTACTACAACCACAATCTGGATACCTCGCCGGAATACTACGGTGAAATCATCACCACCCGCACTTACCAGGACCGCCTGGAAACACTGCAGCATGTGCGTGACGCGGGGGTGAAGGTCTGTTGTGGCGGTATTTTGGGCATGGGCGAAGCGGTGGACGATCACGTGGGACTGTTGCACCAATTGGCCACCCTGCAGCCGCACCCGGAATCCGTACCCATCAACATGCTGATGCGGGTGCAGGGATTGCCGCTGGAAAACGCCGAGCCCGTGGACCCTTTTCAGTTTGTCCGCACCATTGCGGTGGCGCGGATTCTGATGCCCCGTTCGCGGGTGCGGCTGGCCGCCGGGCGCGAATACATGCACGAGGAAGCCCAGGCCCTCGCTTATTTTGCGGGTGCCAATTCCATCTTCTACGGCGAAAAGCTGCTGACCACCCCCAATCCCAGCGCCAGTCGCGATGTACAACTGCTGAAGCGGCTCGGCATGCGTCCCGAAGTGGCGGAGCAAAGCCACGGCCAGGAAGCGGAGGAAAGTGCGCTCGTCACTGCTCTTCACGAGGAAGCCGAAAGTCCGGCTTTTTTCAACGCGGCAGGGTAAACCATGATTCGATTGAACGCGGCGCTGGCGGAGCGGCAAGTCAACGCGCCGACAACCTTGGAACGGCGGCTGGCCGCGACCCTGACCGAACGGCATGCGCAGAACCGCTATCGCTGCCGCAAGGTTTTGCAATCACCACAACGCGCGGAAGTCACAGTCAACGGCAGGTCGCTGGTGGCCTTTTGCAGCAACGACTATCTCGGGCTCGCGAATCACCCGGCCGTTATTGCCGCCTTCCAAGCCGCCGCCGAACAGTACGGCGTGGGTAGCGGCGCATCCCATCTAATCAGTGGCCACAGCGAAGAACATTGCCGCCTGGAGCAGGAGTTGGCGGCTTTTACCGGCCGGGAGCGGGCACTGCTCATCTCCACCGGCTACATGGCCAACCTGGGAGTTATCAATGCCCTGACCGATGCACAGTCGACCATTTTCGCCGACCGGCTCAATCACGCCTCGCTCCTTGACGGCGGCTTCATCAGCCGCGGTCAGCTGCGCAAATTCCGCCACAACGATGTAGCGGATCTAGAGCGGCAACTGCAAAGCGACACCCACGGACAGAAGCTTATCGCCGTGGACGGCATTTACAGCATGGACGGCGACATGGCGCCGCTCCCGGAATTGGCCCGACTGGCGCGACATTACGATGCGGCACTCATGGTGGACGATGCCCACGGCTTTGGCTGGCTGGGGGAAAGCGGCGCGGGTGTCGCGGAACACTTCGCCCTCGATCAACAAGATTTGCCAATTCTCATGGCCACTCTGGGCAAATCCCTGGGCTGTTTTGGAGCCTTTATTGCGGGTAGCGCGGAACTAATTGAAGTACTGATCCAGCTGTGCCGGCCCTACGTCTACAGCACGGCCTTGCCACCGGCGGTGGCGGCCGCCACCCGAGCCAGCTTGCGGATCATTCGCGACGAACCGCAGCGGCGCGCTCGGCTATCGGGATTGATCGACCATTTTCGAAGGGGTGCGCGCCAATTAAATATTCCTGTGCTGAATTCCCGCACGCCCATTCAACCGGTCATGGTCGGTGACGAAAAACGTGTGCTGGACTTGGCCGACTTTCTCGCCGAGCGCGGATTTTGGGTGGGTGGCATCCGCCCACCCACGGTACCGGAAGGCGGCAGTCGCTTGCGAATTTCCCTCAACGCCGATCATTCACCGGCCCAGGTCAATGCGCTGTTGGATAGCCTGGCCTGGGGATTAAAACGCCGATGAAGCAATTCTTCATTACCGGAACCGGCACCGAGGTGGGCAAAACCTGGACCAGCCGGGTGCTGCTTGCCGCGGCGGCGGCAAAGGGTTTGCGCACTATTGCACTCAAACCGTTGGCGGCTGGGTGCGAGTCAACCCAAGCTGGTCTGCGTAACGACGACGCTGTGTTACTGCAACGCGCCATCACCGAAACTCTCTCCTACCCGCAAATAAATCCGGTTGCGCTCGAGCTTGCCATTGCCCCACATATTGCCGCCGAACAAGCGGGTGTGAAATTGTCGGTGGCAGAGCTTGTGGGAAATTGCCAGCAGAGCTTGCAGCACCCGCACGACTTCGCGCTGGTTGAGGGCGCCGGCGGCTGGCGAGTGCCGCTCAATGGGCAAGAGACCCTGGCCGATCTGGCGATTGCGCTACAATTTCCGGTGATATTGGTGGTCGGTATGGGTCTGGGCTGTTTGAATCACACCTTGCTCAGTGCCGAAGCCATTCAACGCGACGGACTGACTCTGGCTGGCTGGGTCGCCAATTCGCCCGGTCCGCCCATGGCGTTTCTGGAGCAAAATATTGCGACGCTCGAGTCGCGACTGCCCATTCCCTACTTGGGCCACCTGCCGTTTTTACCGAACGAGCCACCGGAATCGTTGGCGTTTCATCTCAATCTGGATCTTCTTCTTGTACTATGAAGGGTTTTGAATTAAGAAAACTTGAATAAGAGCAACAGTTGCCGCTCGGATTAGTTTCTGGCGAACTTGCGTCGCCCATGTTGTCGAATTCCATGCGTTTCGATGTGCTTCGCTTATCGATTCAAGTGTGGACGCGGCCACCAAAACAAAACGTGACCCTTTGTTCTATTTCGTTTCCGTTTTATAGTGGGCAACTGAATTTTCAATGTTTTTGTGTTGCTCGAGATACTCGCCGGCTATGGCGGCGAATCCAGCGCGCTGAAAAGGGAAGGTAGAGGTCCTGTATGACTGAGTTCAAAGCACCGCTAAGGGATATACGCTTTGTAAGAAATGAACTGCTGGATTTTCCAGGGTTGTGGTCGCGCTTGCCTGGTTGTGAGGAATTCACGCCGGATATGACCGATGCGATTCTCGAAGAGCTCGGCAAGTTTTGCGAAAACGAGCTGGCGCCGCTCAATCGGATTGGCGATGAACAAGGTTGTCGACTCAACGGTACTGAAGTGAAAACGCCCGATGGTTTCAAGGAAGCTTACCAACTGTTTGTGGAAAGTGGTTGGCCCGCCTTGGCCACCTCACCGGAGTACGGCGGCCAGGGGTTACCGCATTCCCTGGGCATGGTCATGAATGAATTACTCGGTACCGCCAATTGGTCCTGGTCCATGTATCCCTTGCTCAGCCACGGCGCCAAGGTCAGTCTGGAAGCACACGGCGACGAAACTCTGAAAGCAACCTATCTGACAAAATTATCCGAAGGGGTGTGGACCGGCACCATGTGCCTGACCGAGCCCCATTGTGGCACCGATCTGGGTTTGTTGCGAACCAAAGCTGAAGCGCAAGCGGACGGTAGCTATCATCTAAGCGGTACAAAAATATTTATTTCGTCCGGCGAACATGACATGGCGGAAAATATTATTCACCTTGTTATCGCCCGCACGCCAGATGCGCCGGAAGGCACCAAAGGCATCTCTCTCTTTCTGGTGCCTAAATTTCTTCCCAACGAAGATGGAACACCAGGTGAACGCAACAAGGTCACCTGCGGAGCCCTGGAAGAAAAAATGGGCATTCACGGCAACGCCACCTGCGTGCTGAATTTCGACGGGGCAACCGGTTTCCTCGTGGGAGAACTGAACAAGGGTCTTAACCACATGTTCACCATGATGAATTCCGCGCGGCTCGGGGTTGCCTTGCAAGGCCTTGCCCACTTGGAGTTGGGCCTGCAAGGTGCGACCGCCTACGCCCGGGAGCGTTTGCAATCGCGATCGTTATCGGGTGTGAAGAATCCCAATGGCAAGGCAGATCCCATTGTGGTGCATCCCGATGTACGCCGCATGCTGTTGACCATCAAATCCCTTTCTGAAGGCAACCGCATGCTGGGACACTATTGTGCGCAGCTATTGGATGTTCAGGAGCATGCGGCAGAGCAAAGCGAGCGCGATGAAGCGGACCAACTGTTGGCCCTGATGACGCCCATCGCCAAGGGCTTCATGACCGAGGTGGGATTTGAAGGCGCCAACCTGGCTATGCAGGTTTTCGGTGGTCATGGCTATATTGCCGAGTGGGGAATGGAACAAAATGTCCGCGATGCGCGGATTGCCATGATCTACGAAGGCACCAACGGCATTCAGGCGCTGGATTTGTTGGGCCGAAAAATTCTGAAAAATCAGGGTGAAACCCTGCGAATTTTCACCAAGAAAATTCACAAGTACTGCGAAGCCCAGGCTGACAGTGAAGTTTTGGCGGAATTCGTCAAGCCGCTCAAGGAACTCAACAAGGAGTGGGGTGAACTGACCATGCATGTGGGCAGCCGGGCAATGCAAAATATGGACGAGCTTGGTGGCGCATCTTTTGACTACATGATGTATTCCGGTTACGTATCCCTTGCCTTTTTCTGGGCCCAGGCGGCGGAAGTGGCCAGCCGGGCCCTGGCCGATGGCAGCTCCGAGGAAGCTTTTTACAAAGCCAAGCTGCAAACCGCGCAATTTTACTTTCGTCGGGTATTGCCGCGCACACTGACGCTGGCAGCCACCATCAAGGACAGTGTCGATTCGTTGATGGCAATTGATGAAGCGCAGATTGCTACCAGATAGAAGCCAACACGTTCGATTGCGTGCTATCGTTTCGTCAGTTGCGGTCGGTAGCCCGACCGCGACTTTCTTACTATAATGCAGGTTCGCACTGACCGGCTGTTTTTGCCCCATGACCAATCCAAAACTATCCCCCCAAGACCAGGCTCGCGTCGACGCATACAACCAACGCGGTTACAACGACATTGAGCGTAAACCCTTTCGGCCCCTGCTCCTGCTGTTCTTTTTGTTCTTGATTGTCTCCTCATTGGGTGGCATCAGTTACCTTATCGCTAAAGTCCAGGGCGTTATTTAGTCGTCGCGGCTGTGGCCGTCACAGCCACCTTCAATACCGTTCATTCGCCGAAGGAGCAATTATGGATGCGAAAGTCATACAGCACATGGCACTACTCATGTCGGTTAACTGTGTGCGTAAAACCGTGTTGGACGATTTCGTCAACGACGGCAAACTCAGCGAACAAGACTTGCAGGCGTTCATCGGTGAGTCGACCGACAAGCTTTACACCTTTCTGACTTATTTGTTGAATAAGTCAGAGCAGGAGAAACAGTTTTTCCTCGAGGTGATGAACAACTCGTATCCCAGTGACTGGAAGGAGCCGGAAATTTCTCCGGTGTTTGAACAAGCGGTGGCTCTACTGAAGGCAAAGCGAGAAGGATAGCTTTGAGTGACGGTGCTGTGTTGTGTCTGGAAGGTGGAGTCTGGAAATCGTATGGTATCTGGAAATAATGGACCGAAGGATTAGTTGTCCCGCCAGCTCCAGCGCAGTGGTTCGCCAAAGTCGTCGGTAATGAGAACGCGATGGGGTCGTTTGCGTTTGGGTGCCGGGGCAAGGCGGCGGATGCGGCGTGCTTCAATCGCTCTGATCTCTTCCACCAGCGGCGTGCGTGGCTCTTTTGGCCGCTGGAAAATGGCCGGGGTCAGTTTGTAGCCGCCTAGCTCGCGGCCGCTGATGCCCTGTTCAACAGCATGCACCTTGCCGCCATGTTGGAGGAAATGCTCGATCTGATGCTCTATCTCACGTCGCTCCTGCGCTTTTGATTTCGCGGCTTTCACATCAATACTCTGGGCAATGGTAGGAAGCACAGCTTTGGCAACAAACGAGGAAAATAGTTGTAGCAGCCGGCCAACGGGTAAGTTTAGCAGTTTCAAGTGTGGTCTTACACTGGCCGATTGGGGTCCGTGATTCGATACCCGGGCGGCCATACATGGTTCCCATGCCCACGCAGGACGGCTCCAAGTCCCTGAAATAAAGGCTTGGCGTTACCTTGACCCTTGCAGGTTGGCTCCCTATAATGCACCGCCTTGGTTGAGGCAACTTATCCAAGTCTTGAGTGCGGGGTGGAGCAGCCTGGTAGCTCGTCGGGCTCATAACCCGAAGGTCGTTGGTTCAAATCCAGCCCCCGCTACCAAATTTAGGGTCGTGCGTGTAGAGAGTCCGGACGCCCGACGAGTCGGTCTCGACTCTTTACCTTTGCCGGGCGGAGCCCGGGGAAGGTCATTGGTTCAGGCCGTGCCACCAGTTCCAAATTTAGGGTCGTGCGTGTAGAGAGTGTGTACGCCCGACGAGTCGGTCTCGGCTCTTTACCTTTGCCGGGCGGAGCCCGGGGAAGGTCGTTGGTGGCTGTGCCACCTTGCCCAGTTCGAAGGCGTGCTGACCAGATCTGGTCGCGTTGCCGTATCAAGTGGCACTTTTTCTGCAGGTGGCACCTAGGGAGCGGTGGTATTGGCTTTCTATCCTGGGGCGGCAGAGCCGGCATGATTGTCAGGCGACGCCCAATCTCCTGAAGAGTTTGAGCTGTATCCTCTTCTCGGATTCATGGCGCCGGGTCTGGTGCTGACGTTGAAGCCCCTCTTTAGGGGCTTTTTCGTATCTTGAAGTCCGCTCCCGGGCGTGCATGCCGGGGCGGGAGCCGCGGATGCATCGCGGTGGCGTTGAATGGGCCTGGCGCCCATTTTTTGTATACGCGAATTACCAGGGATGTCGCAGGCGACAGGGTCGGGTTGGCCGACGTGGTGGGCGTAGGGGTGTAGGAGCGGTTTATGGCCCGAAGTACTTCAAAGTACCTGTTGGAGTTGCTCGAGCCCGTGGTGGCGGCCCAGGGTTGTGAGCTGTGGGGGCTGGAATATCACGCCAGTGGCCGTAGGCGCGGCGTCTTGCGGCTATATATAGACAAGCCGGACGGTGTTGCCCTGGGCGATTGTGAAAAGGTGAGCCGCCAGGTGAGCAGCGTGCTGGATGTGGAAGATCCGATCCAGGGCGAATACACCCTGGAGGTGTCTTCGCCCGGGCTGGATCGGCCGTTGTATACCCTGGACCAGTTCGCGCAGTTCGTCGGCGAGCAGATCAAGGTCAGATTGCGGGCGCCCTTCGATGGGCGTCGCCACTACACCGGTCAGCTGATGGGTGTGGAGCAGGATGAGGTAAAGGTATTGGTAGAGGATCACGAGTATTTGCTGCCAATTGAGTCTATTGACAGGGCTAATGTGGTCCCCGGTTTTTCTGATTTGCCCGGCAAAAAAGGGCGGGGCAAGTAACGAGGTTAAGGCATGAACAAAGAGATTTTGCTGGTCGCCGATGCGGTTTCACGCGAGAAAGGTGTCGACAAAGACGTTATTTTCGAAGCTATTGAGCTGGCTCTCGCCACCGCCACCAAAAAGCGTTACGACGAGGATTCCGATATCAGGGTGAGCATCGATCACGAAACCGGCGACTACGAGACCTATCGTCGCTGGTTGGTGCAGGACGACGAAACCATGGCGGCTCTGGGAACCGAATTTACGCTGGAGGAAGCCCACGAGAAAGATCCCAACCTCAAACCGGGCGACGTTTACCAAGAGCAGGTGGAGAACGTAGAATTCGGCCGTATTGCCGCGCAAACCGCCAAGCAGGTGATTGTGCAAAAAGTGCGGGAAGCCGAGCGCGCGCAAATTATCGATGAATACGAAGATCGGGTTGGTGAACTGGTCAGTGGTACGGTCAAGAAAGTAACCCGCGACAACATCATTGTCGACCTGGGCAATAACGCGGAGGGTTTGTTGCCGCGCGATCAGTTGGTCGGCCGGGAAATCTTTCGCATGAGCGATAGGATCCGCGCGGTATTGCGAGACGTACGGCCAGAAGCCCGCGGCCCGCAGCTTTTCCTGAGCCGCTCCTGTCCGGAAATGCTGATTGAATTGTTCAAGATCGAGGTACCGGAAATCTCCGAGGAAATTATCGAACTGAAAGCCGCGGCGCGCGACCCTGGTTTGCGGGCCAAAATCGCGGTTACCACTAATGATGGCCGCATCGACCCGGTGGGTGCCTGCGTGGGAATGCGCGGCTCGCGTGTTCAAGCGGTATCCAACGAGCTGGCCAATGAGCGCATCGACATTGTGCTGTGGGACGACAATCCCGCCCAATTCGTCATCAACGCCATGTCGCCAGCGGAGATTGAATCCATCGTGGTGGATGAGGACGCGGGATCGATGGACGTTGCGGTTGCCGAGGACAATCTGGCCATGGCCATCGGTCGCGGTGGGCAGAACGTACGCCTAGCCTCCGAATTGACGCGTTGGGAAATCAACGTGATGAGTACCGAGACCTGGGAGCAAAAGCAGCAGGAAGAAACCGGCAGTACTGTTCAGGTGTTCATGACCGCGCTGGAGATTGACGAAGATGTGGCCACCGTGCTGGTCGAGGAGGGCTTTACCACCCTGGAGGAAGTGGCCTACGTTCCCCTGGAGGAAATGCTTTCCATCGAAGGCTTTGACGCGGATATTTCCGAGGAGCTTCGTGCCCGCGCCAAGGATGCGCTGTTGACTCAAGCGCTGGCCGGCGAGGAGCAACTTGGCGAAGCGGAGCCGGCGGACGATTTACTGAACATGGAAGGCATGGATCGGCCCACCGCATTTAAATTGGCTGGTCGTGGCATTGTCACCATGGAAGACCTGGCCGAACAGTCGGTGGACGAATTACTGGACGTCGAAGGTATCGATGAAGAACGCGCCAGCACATTGATTATGAAGGCGAGAGAGCCCTGGTTTGCGGAAGCGCAGGCCTCGGAGGGCAGTCAGCAGGTGAAATGAATAGGCGAAATGAACAGGTGCATTGAGGGGTGACTGAAAACTACTTGTTTTGGATTGACCAAGCATCGCGGAACGAAGAGTTTTTGACGAATAGTCTTCGAAAGAATAGTTTTTTGAGACACCCGAAAGAGAGACTGGGGAAAATAGAATGGCAGAAGTAACTGTAAGCGAACTCGCCAAGTCCGTAGGCGCCTCGGTCGAGAGGTTGCTGAACCAGATGAAGGAAGCGGGGTTGGAACACGACTCCGCCGAGCAAGTCGTGTCCGACGCGGAAAAGCAGAAGCTGTTGACGTTTTTGAAAGACAGTCACGGTGCGCGCGATGTTGCGCCCAAAAAGATTACACTACGCCGCAAGACGACCACGACCCTGAAAACCGGCAGCGGCAGCGCGCGTAAAACGGTCAATGTGGAAGTCCGGAAAAAGCGCACCTATGTCAAACGCGATGCAGCGGAACTGGAGCCTACTGCGGCGCCTGCGGAAGAAGAGATGGTGCCGAGTCCCGCGGGTTCGGAAGCTCGGGTTGACGAAATCGAACTGAAACGCCAAGCGGCAATCAAGGCCCGGCGCGCCGAGGAAGAAGCGGAACGCGAGCGCACCGAAGCCAAGGCCGAACAAGCCGCAGCGGAAAAAGGAAAAGGCGAGCCCGGCATTAAGGAAACCGTTGCCGAGAAAGAAGCCCGCTTGCAAAAAGCACAGGAAGAAGAGGAGCGAGGCAAACACGGAAAGCGCAAGGAAAAACATCGCGACGAAGAGGAAGAAGGCGAGCCACGGAAGAAAGGCAAGCGTGTGGCTGCGGGACCAAAAAAAGCCAAACGCATTGATTTACTGATCGACGACGCGCTGGAGGAAGAAGATACCGGCCCCGATGCGACAGCGGCGGATTTGATTCCGACAACACCGCGGAAAAAGACCCCCATCAAGCTGGTCAACAAGCATAAATTCAAAAAGCCGACGGAGAAGATTATTCACGAAGTAGAGATACCGGAAGCCATTACCGTTTCCGATTTGGCGCAGCGCATGAAGGTCAAAGGCGGGGAAGTCGTTAAACGCCTGATGAAGCTCGGCGTTATGAGCACTATCAACCAGGCCATCGACCAGGAAACGGCGCAACTCATTGTGGAGGAAATGGGCCACAAGGCCAAATTGGTGACCGGCAACGAAGTGGAAGAGCGACTGGAAGAAACCATTGCGGTAGAAGGGGAGAGAGTACCCCGTGCGCCCGTGGTTACAGTCATGGGCCACGTTGACCATGGCAAAACATCCTTGCTCGACTACATTCGCAAGACCAAGGTGGCCTCGGGCGAAGCGGGTGGTATTACCCAGCATATTGGTGCTTACCGCGTGAAAACCGGCCACGGCGAAATTACCTTCCTCGATACGCCCGGCCACGCCGCATTCACCTCCATGCGCGCACGCGGTGCCCAGTGCACCGACGTGGTTATTTTGGTTGTGGCCGCTGACGATGGCGTTATGCCCCAAACCGAAGAGGCCGTGCAGCACGCCAAAGCGGCTGGCGTACCATTGGTGGTGGCCATCAACAAAATGGACAAGGAAGCGGCCGATCCCGACCGGGTCAAGAACGAATTGGCGGCCAAGGACGTGATTCCCGAAGACTGGGGCGGTGATACTCAATTTATCCCGGTGTCGGCCATAACTGGCGACGGCGTGGACAGCCTGCTCGACGCTGTATCCCTACAGGCGGAAATGCAGGAACTGACCGCCGTGAAAAATGCGCCGGCGCGCGGCGTGGTCATTGAATCGCGGGTGGATGTCGGTCGCGGTGTGGTGGCAACCATGCTGGTACAACAAGGGACATTGAAAGCGGGCGATATCATTCTCGCCGGTCAGTCTTTCGGTCGGGTGCGCGCCATGACCAATGAGCTGTCCGAACAGGTCAAGGAAGCGGGTCCTTCAACGCCGGTGGAAATTCTCGGCCTGGATTCGGCGCCAGCGGCCGGTGATTCCTTCGTCGTTGCCCCGGATGAGAAGAAAGCCCGGGAAGTGGCCGAACATCGCGCGGAAAAGGAAAAGCAGGAACGCCTGCAACGCAGTCAGGCAATCAAGTTGGAGAACATGTTTTCCTCCCTTGATGAAGGCGAGAAGAAGATATTGCCCGTGGTGCTAAAAGCCGACGTGCGTGGTTCGCTGGAGGCGATTCAATCCGCCTTGCAGGACATCGGCAATGAGGAAGTGCAGGTGAATATCGTCACTTCCGGCGTCGGTGGCATTACCGAAAACGACGTAAACCTGGCACTGACGGCGGGCGCCATCATTATCGGGTTCAATGTGCGGGCAGATACCTCGGCGCGCAAGGTCGCTGAAAACGAAGGCGTGGAAGTCCGCTACTACAGCATTATCTACCAGCTACTGGACGAAGTGAAAAGCGCACTGTCGGGCATGTTGTCGCCCGAGCGTGTGGAGGAAATTGTGGGCATCGCGGAAGTGCGCGATGTGTTCAAGTCTCCCAAGTTTGGCCAGGTGGCCGGTTGTATGGTCGTGGAAGGCACCGTCTATCGCAATAAACCCATTCGCGTCCTGCGTGAAAATGTGGTTATCTACGAAGGCGAGCTGGAGTCCCTGCGCCGCTTCAAAGACGATGTCAGCGAAGTCCGCAACGGTATGGAGTGTGGTATCGGGGTAAAAGATTACGACGTGAAGGTTGGCGATCAGATCGAAGTCTACGATGTCAAAGAGGTTGCCCGGGAGCTGTAAGTCGGATTGCGGGTAGCCCGCCCGGGTCGAAAGCCTTTGGTTGTAGTTCATGTATAGGGCTTTCGTTGTAAGACTGTTTAAGGTAACGAGCAAATGCCAAAGGAATTTAGTCGCAATGTGCGCGTGGCTGATCAGATTCAGCGCAGTCTCGCCCAACTGATTCAAAGCGACATCGCCGATCCGCGGCTCGGTTTGGTCAATATCAACGATGTGGACGTAAGCCGCGACTACGCCAATGCGCGTGTTTATGTCACCTTCGTCGGCGGTGAGGAGGAGACCGATGTGGCTGAGTCCATCGCGATTCTCAACAAGGCGGCGGGTTACCTTCGCCGATTGCTGGCAAAGAGTTTGAACAGCCGCACAACACCCCGGCTAAGCTTCGTCTACGACAAAACATCCGTGGACGGGCAGAAATTGAGCCACTTGATCGATCAGGCGATAACAGCGGATCGCAATCGGTCCTGAATCGGCATTGAATGAGTACTGGGCGAAGCGCTTCGCTCGGCCAGCAGAAATGGGGTAAGACTTGTCACGTCGACGATCCAAGGGGCGCTCGGTCAACGGCGTTCTGTTACTGAACAAAGCGGCCGGTGTGACATCCAACGCGGCGCTGCAACAGGCAAAGCGGTTATTTTTTGCCGCCAAGGCGGGCCATACCGGCAGCCTGGACCCGTTGGCAACTGGCGTGCTGCCGCTGTGCTTCGGCGAGGCGACCAAGTTTTCCCAGTATTTACTGGACGCGGATAAGCGCTACCGCAGCACTTTCTGCCTGGGCATTGCCACCGATACCGGCGATGCCGACGGCAGGGTGATAGCTGAGTCCGACGCCAGTAAACTGACACGCGAGCAGGTGGCACGAAGTCTGGTGCAATACGAAGGTGAAATCGACCAAGTGCCTTCCATGTACTCAGCCATAAAACACCAAGGCCAGCCGCTCTATAAGCTGGCCCGCGAAGGTAAAACTGTTGCGCGCGAACCGCGGCGGGTGCGGGTTTACCACCTTGAAATGCTGAATTTCCGAGCCGGCAATCCCGCTTGGATCGACGTGGACATCCACTGCGGTAAAGGAACCTACGTACGGACCATTGCCGAGGATTTGGGCAGTAGCCTCGGTTGCGGTGCCCACGTGACTCGCCTGCATCGGGTGCAAGCGGGTCCGTTTAGCGACGGGGACGCGATTAGTCTGGAAATGCTCGAGGCGGAACGCGGTGAACAATTGGCCGAAGTGCTGGATCACCATCTGCTGCCCAGTGATGCACCGGTGGCTGAAATGCCCGCGATCAGCCTGCCCGAGCAAAGCGCCTTCTACTTCCGGCAGGGCCAGGCGATCATGGACCCACAGGTCTACCAGATCGGTGAAGAAGGTGATATGGTGCGGGTTTTTTCCGCAGTTGATGAATTTTTAGGCGTCGGGGAAATTACCGACGATGGTCGCGTTGCCCCCAAACGGCTAATTGCCTGACGTGGAGCGCGGCAAAATTTGTCTGGCTTGCCAGACAAGGTTAGCCCACCTGTAAATGTGCACGGGCGGGCTGAATTGGAGAGTTTGGTTGTGTATCCGGTGCGCCGGTCCTTGAAAGATGCAACAAGCTCAAAACTTCGCATATTAACGAGGATAGTACGATGTCATTGAATGCCGAAGAAAAGGCGAAAATTGTTAAAGAACACCAACAAGCGGAAGGTGATACCGGGTCTCCGGAAGTGCAGGTCGCACTGCTGACCGCCAATATCAACAAACTGCAGGACCATTTTGCGACTCACAAGCAGGACCACCACTCTCGTCGTGGTTTGATTCGCATGGTAAACCAGCGACGTAAATTGCTGGACTACCTCAAAGGCAAGGACGTGAACCGCTACGCGGGATTGATCCAAAAACTGGGTCTGCGTCGCTAGATACAAGGGCTCGCATCCGCGGGCCCTTGTGCGTTTTCCGTGCCGAAATCGTGGCGGCGGAATTTGTTATCCAAACTGATTTGCCATACATAGCAATCTGATAAGCGAAATGCTATAGCGGCATTCATCCAGTAAACCGAGCGAATAAGAAGACGATATAAATATTTGAGAAGGATATTATTGTGAATCCAGTAATTAAAACATTTCAATACGGTAATCAGACCGTAACAATCGAAACCGGCCGTGTTGCGCGGCAGGCGACTGGCGCGGTGCTCGTCACCATTGACGAAACCAGCGTACTTTGTACCGTGGTAGGTGTTAAAGAAAGCAAGCCAGACCAACCATTTTTTCCCTTGTCCGTGTTTTATCAAGAGCGGGCCTACGCCGCTGGCAAAATTCCTGGTGGTTTTTTCAAGCGCGAAGGACGCCCTTCGGAAAAGGAAACCCTGACCTCTCGTTTGATTGATCGACCGATTCGCCCCCTGTTTCCCAACGGTTTTATGAACGAAATACAGGTTGTTTGTACGGTCATGTCCACCTGCAAAACCGTCGACCCGGATATTCCGGCAATGATTGGCACCTCGGCTGCCCTGGCAATTTCCGGTATTCCCTTTAACGGCCCGATTGGTGCCGCTCGTGTTGGCTTTTCCGCCGAACAGGGCTACCTGCTCAACCCTAGCTACGAAGTATTAAAAACTTCCGAACTGGACATGGTGGTTGCCGGAACCAAGGACGCGGTACTCATGGTCGAATCGGAAGCAAACGAGCTGCCGGAAGATATTATGCTGGGTGCGGTCTTGTTCGCCCACCAAGAAATGCAGGTCGTCATCCAGGCTTGCGAAGACTTGGCAAAAGATGCCGGCAAGCCCCGTTGGGATTGGCAACCCGAGCAAGACAACACCACGCTGGTTGAAAGAGTGAAAGGGGCCTTCGAGGATTCCATAGGCCTTGCCTACACTATTACCGACAAGCAAAAACGCCGCGAACGCCTCGACGAGCTGCGCACTCAGGCGGTAGTCGAACTGGCGACCGAAGAAAGTGGTATCGAAGCGGGCGAGGTGAAAAAAGTCTTTGGCCAAGTGGAGAAAAAACTGATAAGAGCCCGAGTGGTCGCTGGCGAGCCCCGCATCGACGGTCGTGGCCAAAAAACCGTAAGGCCAATCGATGTTGAAGTGGGCGTGTTGCCCAGGGCGCACGGCTCCGCTTTGTTTACCCGCGGTGAAACCCAAGCGTTGGTTATTGCCACCCTCGGGTCCGTCAGGGATGCACAAATTATCGATGCACTGGAAGGCGAGCGCAAGGATCAATTCATGCTGCACTACAACTTCCCCCCTTATTCAGTGGGGGAAGCGGGCCGCATGGGTGGGACCGGCCGTCGCGAAGTGGGCCACGGGCGCCTGGCGCGTCGAGGAGTGGGCGCGGTGTTGCCTTCGGCGGACGAATTCCCCTATGTTATCCGCGTAGTCAGTGAAATCACTGAGTCCAACGGCTCCAGTTCCATGGCTTCCGTTTGTGGCGCCAGCTTGGCAATGATGGACGCTGGCGTGCCTATTAAGGCACCGGTTGCGGGTATCGCCATGGGTCTGGTTAAGGAAGACAACGGCTTTGCCGTCTTGACCGATATTCTTGGCGACGAAGACCACCTCGGCGATATGGATTTCAAAGTGGCCGGTACCGCCCAGGGCATTACCGCCTTGCAAATGGATATCAAAATTGAAGGCATTACCGAAGAGATCATGGAAATCGCCTTGCAACAGGCTTTGCAAGCGCGGCTGCATATTCTCGGTGAAATGAATCGGGTGATTGCCGTTTCCCGCACGCAAGTTTCCGACAACGCGCCGCGCTTTGAATTGCTGAAAGTGGACACTGACAAGATTCGCGACATCATCGGTAAAGGTGGTGCGACTATTCGTGCGCTTACCGAGGAAACCGGCGCGTCCATCGATATCGACGACGATGGCACGGTTCGGGTGTACAGCGATGACGCGGTGTCTTTGAAAGCGGCCACCGACCGCATCCTGGCGCTAACCGCGGAAGCGGAAATCGGCAGAATCTACGAAGGCACCGTGGTGCGTATCGTCGACTTTGGCGCTTTCGTAAACTTCCTGCCGGGCAAGGACGGTTTGGTTCACATTTCCCAAATCGCCGAAGAGCGCGTCAACAGCGTCAACGAGTACCTGAACGAAGGCGATGTTGTTAAGGTCAAGTGCCTTGACGTTGATCAACGCGGCCGCATCAAGTTGTCCATCAAGGAAGCGAAACGAGAAGAAGGCGGTGCCCCGGAAGCGGAAGCTTCCCAAGCCGAGTAACTGACTCTTTACTCGTCCATAAAAAAACCCGCCACGGCGGGTTTTTTTATGGAATCATTTTTTGTTCATAATATACTTTTCACCATTCACCATTCACCATTCACCATTCACCATTCACCATTCACCATTCACCAGTTTATCCCCGCATTGCGCGGCTGGGCGGGTACTGTTTCTCCGTTCAATGGGCCATCCATGGCCCGTCCCGCT
Source organism: Cellvibrionaceae bacterium (assembly GCA_040880205.1). Classification (GTDB taxonomy): domain Bacteria; phylum Pseudomonadota; class Gammaproteobacteria; order Pseudomonadales; family Cellvibrionaceae; genus WACF01. The sequence goes on along the minus strand of JBBDIU010000044.1, from coordinate 10,068 downwards.
GCTGTCCTTGCAGCTATTCACTCCGAAACAGCACCCGCTCAGCCGCGCAAAGCTGCATCGTGCCTGCGTCGCCACAATTTCACTATTCACGATTCACTTTGTTATCTCACAACTCACATCTCACGCACGTAGCCTGAGCCGGGGGAAGATTCTTCAAGAACGTCGGAGGCATGGATGCCGACGCAGAGCGTACAAGGATGTATTCACAGCGTTTCTTGAAGGATTTTCCCCCGGCTTAGGCGGGCTGCACCATGCCCCGACAACTCCAAAACCATTCACTAATCACGCGTCAATCCCCGCTCAGCCGCGCAAAGCTGCATCGTGCTAGGACGACACAACGTCGTATTTATGTTGACATTTTTACGACTCACTTTTAACTGCCGTCTCCCGTCTCCCGTCTCCCGTCTCACCTCAAAACACCGCCTCAATCAACTGCGGTCCCTCGGCCGCCAACGCACGCTTCAATTGCTCATTAAATTCATCCGCCGTGGTCGCGCGGCTTGCATCGACACCCATGCCCCGAGCCAATTGCTGAAAATTCAAATCCGGTTTGTCGATGTCCAGCATGTCGAGTGTTTTCTGGTTCGGATTGGTGGCGCCCACGCGCATTAATTCGACTTGTAAAATCTGATACTTGCGGTTGGAGAAAATAACGTTGACCACGTTCAGGTTTTCCCGGGCCTGGGTCCACAAGGCCTGGATGGTGTACATGGCACCACCGTCGCCGTGCAGGCAGACTACCTTGCGATCCGGGCAGGCAACGGCGGCACCGGTGGCGACCGGTAGCCCGTAACCGATGCTGCCGCCAGTCAGCTGCAGCCAGTCGTGACCGGGAATTGCTTCGGTGAGGCCGGTGGGTGGGCCGCCGGAGGTGGCGGCTTCGTCCACAATAATCACGTTTTCCGGGAGCAGGGCGCCCAGCGCAAAGCCAATGCTTTTGGGGCTAAGGGCGCCCGACAGAATGTCCGGACGTTGCTCCTCTTGCAGGCGCGGTTGCAGCGCTTGCGCGTCCAAGGCCTGTACCAGATCATCCAGCGCAGTGATAACGTCTTCGTGCGGATCGGCTAAAACATGGGTTTCGCAACCTGTTGGTAAAGGTGTGCTGGGTTTGTCGGGATAGGCAAAAAAAGCGACCGGCGATTTGGCGCCCACCGTAATCACATGTTCACAATCCTTAAACTGTTCCTGGGCCATTTCCACAAAGTATGCCACCTTGTCGAATTTGGGGTGTCCGGCACCGCGGCGCAGGCGTGCGTTAAAGGTCTCGTACAGCACGGTGGTCCCGCTCGCCTGCGCGATTTTATCCAGCGCCAGGATTGCCTGCTCGTCGTTGGCGGGGCCGCCAATGACGATAATGCTTTTTTTCTTCGACTTGAGAATGTGGGCGATCTTGTCGATGCGATCGCCTGCTACCCCTGGCGGCGCTGGGACAGGAAGCGGCTCCGTACCGCTGCCGGCTTGGTTCCAGGCGCAGTCGGCGGGGACAATCAGGGTGGAAATCTGTCCGGGCTTCTGCAAGGCTGCCTGAATGGCTTGGGCGCCGTCCGCGGCAAGATTGTCGGCGGTGCTGGCCGATTTCACCCAGTCCGAATAGGCTCGGGCCAGACCGTTGACGTCGGAGGCCAGGGGCGCGTCGTATTGCAAATGGTAGGTAGCGTGATCGCCCACCAGGTTTATCATCGGTGAGTGGGCGCGGCGGGCGTTGTGAATATTGGCGGTGCCGTTGGCCAGACCGGGTCCCAGGTGGAGCAAAGTCACCGCGGGTTTGCCGGTCATTCGCGCGTAACCGTCCGCGGCGCCGGTACAAACCCCTTCGAAAAGCCCCAGCACCGAGCGCATTTTCGATTCGTTGCCAATCGCGCGGACAAAGTGCATTTCGGACGTGCCAGGGTTGGTGAAACAGGTGTCCACCCCGGCCTTTAATAGGGTTTGAACCAAGCTCTCGGCGCCATTCATGTAGGAGTCCACCTCTAGTCGGTAAATCGGAAAAGACGGGAAGTGTAAGGTAGATGGGGGTCAGTCTCCAGCCTCGAGACTCTTGAGGTTGGCCCATGCTTAAGGTTATGGCTTCGGCGTAGCGGTGTGATGGGCCGCCTTGTGCGCGGCATTTCTTTGCTTGCCGTCGGGTTTATTGATAAACATTCTTTCTGTGACCGACTTTTACCACCAAAACGACAAGCTCCTTGTCTTGGATCTCGTAGATTATCCGATATACCCCTTGGCGCACTCGAAACCGTTCCAGTGCGGATAGCTTTTCACAGCCGGCTGGTCGCGGCTTCTCGGCCAGAGCCTCAATCCGTTTGAGAATTCGGGCAACATCGTGGTTCGGTATTGGGCGTAAATCCTTGGTGGCTGATTTCCTGAACCTCAGCTTATAGCTTGCCATCAGCTTTTAATTCGTCCAGCAGCGCTTCGTAGCTGAGGGTGGGTTCGGCAACGCGATCTGCAAATGCGGCCAGATCTTCCTGGTCTTCGGACAGGGAGGCGCGCACCGCGTCATTCACCAGCTCCGACACGGACCGGTTCGAATGGGCGGCTTTCAGGCGCAAAGCCGCATGCAGTTGCGGGTCAAAGTAGATAGTGGACCGTTTTGACGGTGTGCTCATGACTGAATACCTCGGCCCGCCATTATAACGTTATGACGCTACCATGTCAAAACGTCCGTTGCATGAGCAAAATTTCCAGTTGTCTAAACGAACGATCGTGCTATTATCGCCTTCATGAGCAAAGGCGAAACGACCCGGCAGCAGATTATCAACGAGGCCATGCGGCAGTCGGTGTCGCTGGGCTTCGAGGGTATCTCCCTCGGCGGACTGGCTGGCAGTCTCGCTATGTCGAAGAGCGGCCTATACGCCCATTTCAAATCCAAGGAGGCTTTGCAACTGGCCATTCTGGAAGAGGCGATAGCGCGTTTTATCCAGGCGGTGACCAAGCCCGCCATGGCGAAGCCCAAAGGGCTGGAGCGCTTGCGGGCCGTGTTTATGAACTACCTGGACTGGATTCAGGGTGATAAGACCGACCTGGACGGCTGCATCTTTATGACTTTGGCCCAGGAATACAGTGGCAAGCCGGGGCCCATACGGGATCTCTTGGTTGCCTCCCAGCAGCAGTGGCGGACCGCGCTACAGCAGTTGGCCGAGCAGGCCTTTCCCACCAAGCGTCAGGATGCCGAGCAATTCACCTTTGAAATGATTGGCGTGGCACTCTCATTCCAGCAATCGTGGAAGCTCATCAAGGATCCCAGCGCCCTCCAACGTGCCCAACAGGCATTCGAACATCTGATCTCCCGTTACCAGTCCGAGTAAGGAAGTTTACACCAAGGCAACCTTGTCGATATATAAAAGCACGAACGATCGTTTGTGTCTATTATGCAGGAGGTAAATTGTGAGGATTTATACCGGTCCACTGAGTCTATTTGCGAAAAAAGTCCAGATTGCCGCTCGTGAAAAAAATCTGGCGCTGGAAGTGGCGCCTGTACCCTTCAACATGCATGATCAGTATCGTCAGAAACACCCGGAAGTCGTCCGCATCAACCCCAAACAACAGGTGCCGGTACTTGTGGACGGCGACTTGGAGCTGTTCGACTCCACCGTGATCTGCGAATACTTTGAGGACTTGCAGGCCCAGCCTCCGCTGTGGCCAAGCGATCCCCGGGCGAGGGCACACGCCCGTCTGTGGGAACTCAAGGTAGATGAAGTGCTGGCCCCCGAGGTGATTGCGCTAATGGACCCGCAAGCGCGGGAAACTCCAGCATTGGCAAAACCTCACCATACCCGGATTCAGGCATTTTACTTCACCGTGGACGAAGTGCTCGACACTTGTTCTTATCTTGCTGGCGACTTTTCCTATGCCGACATCGCGATGTACATAACACATTATTTTGCCGGTCTTTTGGGAGCCAAAATTCCCGAGACCATGCCCAATCTTCGCCGCTGGCGAAAAGAAATGGAACAGCGCGAAAGCGTGCAGGCGGAAACAGATTCGATGCGAGAATACCTGCAAAAGCACGTGGCGTGAGCGACTCAAGTCGCCATCCTGAAATGACATCCCTGTCATTTCGCGCCACTTCTTCCAAGGAAAGGCAAAGAAAAAGTGCGTTTCTGGACGGGCACTAACACATTCGCGGTGTCAATGCTTCGCGGCCCAGGCTTTGCGGCTCCACACGGCTACGTAGTTTCCACCGCTAATGAGCGCCAGGCCAATGACCATGAGTATTCCGAACTCAAAGAAGACGAGCGGGAAAACAGGGTAGACCTTTTGCGTTATCACCATAAGAACAAACGCAATCTGCACCAGCGTGCTGGCCTTGCCCCAAAAGCTGGGCGCCATCACATAGGGCCCGATTAGCAGGCGATAACTCAGCGCGCCAGCGACAATAACCAGGTCGCGAAGCAAGACGATTACCGCAACGCCATAGGGAATGGCCTCGACAATGGCCAGACATATAAAAGCCCCGGTTAACAGGGCCTTGTCGGACAAGGGGTCCACCACGGCGCCATAGCGGCTTTGGGCATTCAGTTTGCGCGCCCACCAGCCGTCAATTCCATCACTGACACCGGCAATGGCCGCCAGCCACAACACGGCGCCGTAGTTTTCCCGCAGGATAAAAACGCAGATGGGAATCGCGAGTAACAGGCGGAGGGTGGTCAGTAAATTCGGAAGCTGTTTGACATAGGGATTGGTCATTGGAACGATGCTACATCCTCAATCGTGATGACATCTCGCCAGCTGTCGCATTATGCCCCCGGTGCAACAGCCTGTCAGCTCATTTTGCCCGGCTCAGCGCACGAAGCCGATAATGGAAACAAAGTGCGCAATGGAACCGCCGAGAACGAAAATGTGCCAAATTCCGTGGGCGTGTCTGATAAACCGACGATTATCGAGGACATAGAAAACAATGCCGGTGGTGTAGGCGAGGCCGCCGATGGTAAGCCAAACCATCCCCTGACCGGGAATGGAAGCGCGCAGTGTGGAGTATTCAAACACGCAGACCCAACCCATGAACAGGTAAATGGCAACCTGTAGCAGCTCGATCCGCTTGGGATTGAGTATGTCGAGCAGCAGGCCGGCCAACGCCAGCGACCAGACGATGCCGAGCATGCGATAGCCCACCTCATTGCCCAGAGAGACCACCATATAGGGCGTATAGGTCCCGGCGATTAGCAGGTAAATTGTCACATGATCCAGTTTTTGAAAGATGGACTTGAGGCGAGGGGGGTGAAAGCTGTGGTAGAGGGTCGACATTGTGTACAACAAAACCAGCGTAACGCCGAAAACGCAAAAGCTGGCGATGGTCGCCGCATCCCGGGATTGAATCGCGATCGTCAACAGGGCGCCGAAACCCACCAGCGCCAGCACGGCACCGACCAGATGTGAAATGCTGTTGAATTTTTCTCCGTAATACATCGTCTCAACGGCCCCAACCCGACGCGCAGAAATTCCGCCATAATACTAAAAATCAGCGTACATAACCGAGTCAAAGCGGAGCGGGAATTGCGCACGCATGAGGTTGGGTGGGAAGCACCAAGGCGAAAGGATGGCGAACAGCGCCCGCCGGCAAGTAACCGCCCCCGGAAAGGCTTGGGGGTCTCCCGTATTGACTATGAATCGGGCTTTTTCGGCCCGATCCAGACCTGTTGTGCGTTAACAAAGGCGTGAATGCCGTGCGGGCCCAATTCGCGGCCGTAACCGGAGCGCTTGACGCCGCCGCTGGGAAGCCGTGGGTCGGTTTTGACAATGCCGTTCACTGCCACCTGCCCGCTGACGATCTCGCGCGCCATGGCTTCGCCGCGTTCGCTGTTGGTCCATACGGCGGCGCCCAAGCCGTATTCGGTATCGTTGGCGATGGACAGGGCGTGTTCCGCGTCTTCCGCTTTTATGACTACCGCAACCGGACCGAAGGTTTCCTCGCAGGCGGCCGTCATGTCATTGCTCACGTCTGCCAGTAAGGTGACGGGATAAAAATAGCCATCGTTCTTGGGCAGTTCGCCACCCAGCAAACAGCGTGCGCCATTTGCCACGGTCTCCTGTACTTGGCGATGCAGGTTGTCGCGCAGGTCGGCGCGCGCGAGTGGGCCAATGTCGGTGGTTTCCTCGCGTGGATCGCCCACTTGCAATTGCTGCAGCCGCGCTTGCAGCAGCTCCACCATCTGCGGGTAAACCGACGCCTCAACAATAATTCGTTTGGCCGCAATACAGGATTGTCCGGCATTGATCATTCGCGACAAGGCAATGGTGTCGGCGGCTGCTTCCAGTGGTGCATCGGCCAATACGATGGCCGGGTCGGAGCCACCGAGTTCCAACACCGCGGGCTTGAGTTCGGATGCGGCCACGGCGGCCACCGCACTGCCGCCGCGGCTGGAGCCGGTGAAGGAGACGCCGCGCACCGAAGAATGGCGAATGGCAGCTTCCGCATCTTCGGTTAGCAAAGGCAAGTTCTGCATAATGCCGGGCGGCGCGCCCACCTCGTCGAATATTTTCGCAATGGCCTCGGCGCAGGCGGGTACGTGCGGATCGTGCTTCATCAAACAGGTATTGCCGGCCATGAGAGTGGGCGCGCAAAAGCGGAAGGCCAACCAGAAGGGCGCGTTCCAGGGCAAAATACCTAGAATCGGACCCAGCGGCAAATATTGGACATAGCTATGCGTGGCATCGGAATCGATGGTTTCGCGGGCGAGATACTGCTCCGCATATTTCGCGTAGTGCTCCGCGCACCAGACGGCCTTCATCACCTCGGCCCGCGCTTCCTTGATGGGCTTGCCCATCTCCTCGGTCATCAGTGGCGCCAAGGCCTCGCAGTGTTTTTTCATGTGCGCCGCGACCGCTCGCAACACATCCGCTCGTTCAGCGAAACTGGTTTGCCGCCAGTCGGCAAAGCCTGCTTCGGCCGTTTCAATGGCGCTATTCAATTGCTCTCGATCAAAGGGCTTTACTTCGTTGATCTGTTTGCCGGTGGTGGGATTGATTACCCTGAGCATGCTGAACTCCTAATTAATTTCCACTCTGATATGACACCGCGTAATTTCGCGGGGTTCGCAAGGAAAAACGCGGTTGGCGCGCAAGCACTTGCATTCCCGTATTTCACGAAATGCCGTATTGATGATGCCGGACTCCGAGGGGGCGCCAGCTAGATCGTTAAGTGCTATCGTCATTGGCTACGGCGCGGGCTTCCCCGACTGGATGTGGTTTGCCCGACTTTTTCGCTCTAAGCATTTCAGTTTTGTCGGTAGTGTTTCGTCCCGCTCCAGAAGTATTGCCGTCCGGTTTAACCACAAAGTCTTCATCCAAGGTAAAAAATGATTCGCAGCCATTTGCAGTTACGTACAGAGTGTCGGAAATACCACAGGTCTTGTCGCCATCCACGCCCCACATCCAGGGAATAATATGAAAGGTCATGCCTTCTTGCATGATGGTGGAGCTGCCCTGCTTCAAGCTGATAATGTAACCTTCATCCCAACTGGGCGGAAAGGCAATGCCGATGGAATAACCGGAGCGGGTAACCAGGCGTGCCCCCACATCGTTTTCGGTGATGATCTTGCGTATCAGGTTATCCGCATCGGAAACGGTAAGTCCCGGACGAATGACTTCCTTGACTTGCTTTAGCGCCAGCTTCATTCGTTCCTGGGCCTTGTGCATGCTGCCCGACAATTCACCAAGCACAACCGTGCGCATCATCGCCGTGTGGTAACGGCGGTAACAACCCCCCACTTCCAGAAATACGTGTTCTCCCGGTTGTACGGTACGGCCTTCCCAGGTCGCATGCCCAATCATGGTCCGGGGGCCTGAAGTGACATAGGGCATGACCGCCGGGGCTTCGCCCCCGGCGCGAAACATACCACTGCAAACGGCCGCGGCAATCTCATTTTCGGTAACCCCCGGAGCGCATGCCTCGTAACCTGCCTTCATGCCCGCTTCCGTGGCGGCGGCCGCTTTGCGCATGATGGCGATCTCCACAGCGGATTTGCAAATGCGTCCTTCCTCCACGATGCCAAAGCAATCGAACAGGCGGCCATCGGTGAAGGTGGTGTGGATGCTGTCTTGATGATAAGCGGGGAAGAAATAGCTGTTTCGCTCATAGCCGATGTCCTTGGCGGCCAAGCCAAACTCGCGCAGGGACTCCACCAACATTTGAATGGCATCACCGGTGTCCGGATAGGGTCGGGTGCGCTCCACCCAGGTGCGCGCATGGATATTGGATTCCTCCAGGGCGCGGGTAATCATAAAGGGTTCATCATCCAGCGGTACCACCAGGGATTGAAAAAATGAATAGCCGGTGGTTTGGTAGTCGGTCAGATACATGATGTTTTCGGGATCGGTGATAATCACCGCATCCAACAAACGTTTGTGCATCCGCTCGCGCAGTTCGCCGATGCGGCGTTGATACTCCTCGAAAGGAAAGGTCATGTCATCGCGTTCTTTCATGCGGCCTCCACTATTTTGTCGACAGCAGCCGCAAATATATCCAGGCCTTCCGCCAAATCTTCCGGCGGGATGGTTAATGGTGGTATCAGCTTTATCACCCGGCCACCGGTTCCGCAAGGTCCGATCAGCAGCCCTGTTTCGAAACATTGGGCCGCAATGGCCTTTGCCGTATCGCCGTTGCCGACGTCGAGTGCTTGCATCATTCCCTTGCCACGGACTTCATAGTGTTGGCCGCCGTGTTTGCTGGCAATGCCTTGCAAGGCTTCGTGGATTTGTTCGCCTTTTTCCCGGACCTGGCTGACGAATTTGTCGTCATCAAAATAGCTAAGCGCTTCGCGACCGGCCACAAACGAAAAACCCTGGCCGCGGAAGGTGCCGGTGTGTTCGCCCGGTGACCAGTGCTTGTCGTGTTCCGGCTTAATGAGGTTCATCGCCAGGGGAGTACCGAAGCCACCGATGCCCTTGGCGAGACAGATAATGTCGGGCTCCAGGCCCATGTCGTCGAAACTGAAATAGGAGCCGGTGCGGCCGCAGCCAGCCTGGATTTCATCAATGATAAACAGGGCGCCCAGATCATGCGCCAGTTGTTGCAGCGCCTGCAACCATTCCTGGCTGGCAATCTTGACGCCGCCTTCGGCCTGTATGGCTTCCACAATGAATGCCGCCGGTGCCGCCATGCCGCTGGAGGTGTCCGCGTATTTCGCGCGCATATGCGCGATGGACTGCATACCGCAACCCAGATCGCAGCCCGGGCATAGAGGTTCGCAGCCGAAAGGCTGATGAATTACATGTTCCAGCGGAACGCCGGAGGCGCCGCGGAAATAGCCATTCGCCGTGCAAGCCAGGGATCCCAGCGTCATGCCGTGAAAGCCGTGGTGGAAGGCCACGATGCTGGTACGGCCGGTAACTTTTCGCGCAAGTTTCAACGCGGCTTCCACGGCATTGGTGCCGGTGGGACCGACAAACTGCAGTTTGTGATTCATTTTGCGCGGTAGCAGAATAGTGTTGACAAATTTTTCGATAAACTCGCGCTTGGCGGTGGTATACATATCGAGGCTGTGAGGTATGCCGTCCGATTCCAGGAACCTGATCAGCGCGCGCTTCATTTTTTCGTTGTTGTGGCCAAAATTCAAAACACCGGCGCCAGCGAAAAAATCGATGTAGGAGCGCCCGTTTTCATCAACCTGGCGCGCATTGGACGCGGAGGCAAACACAGTGGGAAACGCACGGCAATATCCCCGGATGTCGGATTCCCATTGTTCAAAAATCTCTGTGTTCATGCGCTGGCTCCCCTTTCTTCGCTGATGGACGATTCGTTGCGAAACACTGTGCGGTGCATTGGCCACGGCGTGCCGCGAATTTACTGTGTGGGCTTGCAGTGTGTCGAACTTAAATCAATGTTGTCCGGGCTGCAAGACGCAAGCTCACAACTGCGGGTGGTACGTTGTAAAAATCAAAATAGTTGAAAGGCAATATGTATGCCACGCCCCGAGAACCGGCAGGCTAGCCCGAATATTTCACCAGAACGCTCGGAATACAACTGCAATGCAGGACTACCGGGCTTTCCAGCGTTTTGCGGTGGGTGAGGTAAGGTCACCGTCCTCGCTTGCCACAAAATTGCCGGGAGCAATTTTGGGCAGCTTTGCT
>JBBDIU010000043.1:0-40453 GCA_040880205.1 Cellvibrionaceae bacterium | reverse complement strand
CACTATATCGCTTTAGACGAACAATCAAAAATAATGGAATTTGGATCATACAAGCGCAAGCACTCGGAACAATTTTCCACTTTGCTCCAAATTGTCCGGTGTTGCGAGCGTTATACACATAGGCTCACATGAACAATGGATAATAATTTCGTTTACGAAGATAAGTATTTCAAGGTTGTTAGTCCTCCTTCGCCGCTAAATTGTAGGAAGGATGGCGGGCATCTTATCTTGTTTAAGAAAGAACCTGTAACCGATAGATCTAATTTAAACTATCAAGAAGCTATTGATTTTATGAGAATTAGCATGGCTGTTGGAAGGGCTATGTATGAGGTTTTGGACATAGAAAGAATGAATTATGAAGACTTAGGAAATTGGGGGATAGATCAACCAGATGGCGCTAAAATGCATTTGCACTTCTTTGGTCGGTCAAAAGTGCAAATCCATCAAATAAGAGGTGAGCATATTTCGCTGTTTCCACAGGGGCATCCTATCTATCAAGGTCATTTAGAGTCATTCACTCAAGAACAAATTGTCGCTCTAAGAGAAAAAATAGGTGAAATATTAACAGAGCTAAAATATGTCAAAATGGCGGAGTTAGCGGAGTTAGTGTAAATGTATAACAAAGCCAGCCAACACCGGTAGCACAAAAAAACGCGCCGCCTCGACTCGCTACACGATGTTTCGCTCGCGGTGGCTGGCGGCGGTACACGTAAGCAGGAAAACACATGCGATATAAATTATTTATCTGTTTTATTCTCTTTCTAATTTGCCTATCAGTATTCGCCCAGGTGCCAGAGGAAAAGATGGGGGAGTTTAACGCAGTAGGCGCAGTTACATTTTTTGATGAACTTTGCTTAAAAATATATACGGACTATGAAAAATCCATTGATTGGATGGATTCTTATTCTCATGGTGAAAATAAAACTAAAAGCGCGGATCCGTACCGTGTTAATCCAAATGACAGAGTCTTTTTGGTCGGCAGTTCCTTGTCTCAGTTTGTGGTTTCTTTTGGAGAAAAAAACCTCTGCTCCATTTACGGTGTGGGAGTGGATAGAGGAGCGGCTAATAATACCCTTAAAAAGTTAATGGCGGGCTATGCTCAAGCATGGAATACAAAATTTGTACAAACCGACAAAAATATCGATGGGAATATGACGGAAATCACACATGTGGCCAATATTCCAGGAACAGATGATCCGATATTAGGGTTAATAGTCTCTTATTGGGAAGTTGAAGGTGAACAAAACAGTCTTATAAAAATATCGGGTATTTCACTAAAGCGCATGCAGACATTTAACGAGCAGCGCAACTCGGGCACTGACGCGCCTCCGCCGATTTGCTGAGCGTTATGTATTAACGGCAAGGGGCGCAGTATAAATAAGTCTATATGTGCCAACATTTTTATAGTGGTTGCACTTGTTGTCTGTTTTGAAGGCCTAAGGTTCAACAATCAGCATCGACACGGCGGCGCGATAGAACTTCTCTATCAAACTGAATTATTTGGCGGATCGCTGTAAACCTAATGGCGCTTTAGGCGTTATTGGGTGCTAAGACAAACTTCGGAACACCCCCATGACGCGTACGCTGCTACTATCTCTTATCGCTTTATTGATATCAAAATCGGTGTTCGCCGCGAAGGTCAAAGAGGAGTATCTCGATGAGTTTCTCGAAACAGCCAGCTTACTGACCAAAGAGACACGAGGCAAACGAAAGGGCTGTATTTCTGATTCATTCAATCAGCGACAGGATGACCCGACAGAGTTCGTGCTTTACGAGCAATGGGAGACTGAAAACGATCTTAACGAACACATAAGGCAACTCGCTGTTCTATTGGGGCCACCCAAGCCGGGCGGCGTTCTACCGGAGAAGCTTGTAGCCATGTACGCAAGCGCCAAACCCGTTTACTACAACGAGGTACAGTAATTATTCCGACACATTCGATTACCGATTGATCCTCTACCAGCGTCATAACTTTAGGTTTGAACGTACTGCGAATGATTACCTTTGAATAACTACTCAGATGTAATTATCAAAAATTGCACACAACACTTAGGAAGCGGATCTGGCTAAAATATACATGCATCCATTTGGAGGAAGCTATGAAGTGTCCAAAATGTAATTCAGATTTCAAACAACTAAATACGCCTTTCGGTGATGTCGAGCGGTGTTTGCAATGCAAAGGTTTATGGCTGGACATGTTGGAGCATGAAGACTTGATGGACATTGCGGATGGCGTGGACGTCGGGGACCCCGAAATTGGCAAGAAATATAATGAAATCGGCCATATCAGTTGTCCGGTGTGCCCGAATAGCAAGATGTTGAGAATGGTGGACGCGAAACAAACGCACATATGGTTTGAGAGCTGCCCAACTTGCTATGGCCGGTTTTACGACGCTGGTGAGTTCAAGGATTTGTCCGAATACACAATCAGTGATTTTATAAAGAAGTTCACCGCAAAAGAACGCAAGTAAGCGCGTCGCGAAGTTTTTCATCGGAAGCTCTCGGCTGGCCTCGGATGTGGCGGCGCAAGCGCCGAATCGAATTGCTGGCCAACCAAATATCCATATAGCGCAACGGCGCTTGAAACGCATGCGAAAGGTTGCGAGCCCCGACGGTGTATCGCTCGCAAACCTCGCCCCAGGTCGCTCTCTGACGCTATTTATGGATAATTTCGTCCTTCAGTGAATAGGCAATTGCCAGCACATCCTTTTTGGTTTGCTCGTCTTTCTCGTGTTGCTCCAGGACTAGCATGATGTCATCAACCGCCGCTAAGTACTCCGCCGCGCTGATGTTCATGCCACGATGTGTTTCAGGCATGCTGCGGCCGGTGTAGTCTTCCGGGCCACCGCTGCCGGAGCCCAGGAAATTACGCAGGTGAGCCTTGGCCTTCGCCAGATCTTCCGGTCGCTCGCGGTAGGGCAAGAAGTGACCGCTAATGGTGGGGTTATTCATGTGTGTTTCGATGATGTCGTCCACCAGGGTGGCTATTCCGGTCGCCTCACCAAGTCGTTCGTAAAGTGTGCTCATTGCGCCTCTCCTCTAATCGAATACTGAATTCAAGCACTCCCCTCGGTGTGCATGTATAAGACTAGCGCTGGAACAAACAGGCGGCTAGTACACGATCTGTACTGGTGTCGGGCACCATCCGGCTTTACACTGCACCCCATGAGTAAAGGTTATGGGCAATTCTGCCCGCTGGCCAAGGCCGCCGAGCTGCTGTGCGAGCGCTGGACCATGATTCTGGTGCGGGAGCTTAGTGCTGGTAGCCAGCGCTTCAATGATTTGCGGCGCGGACTCCCGCTGATGTCGCCAACACTGCTATCCCGCCGCCTCCGGCAATTGGTGGCAGCGGAGGTGGTACAGCGTGTAACTGGGGCTGACGGCACCCAAGCTTACGTCTTAACCCGTGCCGGCGAGGAATTGCGGCCCATGGTGGAGTTCATGGGGACTTGGGGCCACCGCTGGGTCGGCAGCCCCATGGGCGAGGACGATTTCGACGTGGGTTTGCTCATGTGGGATATTCGCCGCGGAGTGGATCTTGCGGAGTTTCCGCGGGAGCGGGTTGTTTTGCAGATTCAGTTCTCCGATGCACCGGAAAACCGCCGGGACTGGTGGCTGGTGTCGGAGGACGGCCAAACCGATTTGTGCATGGAAGATCCGGGTCATGAGGTGGATTTGCTGCTTAAAACCAGCGTGCGAGTATTGACTGACGTGTGGCTCCGCCGACGAACATTGGCGGATGCGGAATCCTCCCGTGAACTAGACGTCCTGGGTAGCGACGCGTTGCGCAAACGGTTGCCGGGGTGGCTCCAAGGCAGTCCATTGGCCCGACTCGGCGAGGCATCCCTGCGCAGCGACCCGACTTCCTGAGATCGCAATCATTGTACACCGAGGCAGTTACACGCTTTCACCCCAGCGAACGTGCCGGAACGGCCTGGAAGTGACACAGGGTCGGTCGCCCAAACTAAAACAGAACGGAGCCCCCGCGACTACCTACGTTGCTCTCTTTCGCGGCATTAATGTTGGCGGCAGAAATACTTTGCCGATGAAGGAGCTCAGCGCCATTCTTGGCGATCTGGGCTGCGAAAATGTAGAAACCTACATTCAAAGCGGCAATGTAGTATTTCGAAGCCATAAAAAACAGAAGGACAAGTTGGCCGAGGAAATTGGCCAGAGAATTTTAAAGAAATTCAAATTTGAGCCGAAAGTATTATTGCTTGATGTTAAGGGACTAAAAAATGCCATTAAAAGCAATCCCTTTGATAACAAGGATGCAAGGGCCCTGCATTTCTTTTTCCTGGATTCGCTTTCGACAGCCCCGGATCTCGAGCGTCTCGAGGCTTTGAAAACCGAGTCCGAGAAATTCAAACTGAACAGGACCGTGTTTTATTTGTATGCGCCGGATGGTATCGGCCGCTCGAAATTGGTGGCTAATGTGGAGAAATGCCTGGGCGCTCCGGTGACGGCCCGGAATTGGAATACGGTCAGCAAACTGATGGAGATCGTTGCACAAGGATAGCGCTGACGAAGGCTTGGCGTCGCGGACATCGGAGAAGCTGCGTTATTTGCAGCGGATTCCGCTTAACGAACCACTTCGCCCTGAGCCTGTTTGTCGGCGTGGTAGGACGATCGCACCAAGGGGCCGCAGGCGGCGTGGGCGAAGCCCAGTTCTCTGGCACGCTGCTCGTATTCGGCGAATTCATCCGGGTGGACGTAGCGGGCCACCGGCAGATGATCGCGCGAAGGCTGCAGGTATTGGCCGATGGTGAGCATGTCCACCTGGTGGCCGCGCAAATCCTCCATAACATCAAATATTTCTTCCTTGGTTTCCCCCAGGCCCACCATCAGCCCCGACTTGGTGATTACGTCGGGGCGGCGCTGTTTGTATTCCTGCAGCAACTCCAAGGACCAGCGGTAGTTGGCACCGGGACGCGCCTGGCGATACAGACGCGGCACGGTTTCCAGATTGTGATTGAAAACATCCGGCGCATCCAATTCGAATTCCTTTAGCGCTTCGTTCATGCGCCCGCGAAAGTCGGGGGTAAGCACTTCCACTTTCAAGTTGGGTGAGTGGACGCGCGCTTCGCGGATGCAAGTGGCGAAATGCGCGGCACCGCCATCGCGCAGGTCGTCGCGGTCCACGGAGGTGATAACGACGTATTTGAGTTGCATTTCGGCGATGGCCTCGGCCAGATGACGCGGCTCCTCGGGGTCGAGAGGATTGGGTTTGCCGTGGCCCACATCGCAGAAAGGACAGCGGCGGGTGCAGATATCGCCCATAACCATGAAGGTGGCAGTACCGCCGGAAAAGCATTCGCCCAGATTGGGACAACTGGCCTCTTCGCACACGCTGGCCAAGCCGTTTTTGCGCAGAATTTTTTTGATCCGTTCCACCGCCGGCGATGCCGGTACCTTGACCCGAATCCAGTCGGGCTTGCGCAGCAGTTGATCGCTGGCGATAACCTTGACCGGGATGTTTTCCACCTTGTCCGCGTCGCGCAACTTCTCGCCGCGAACTCGACGGCGGCTGCGTTTCACGGGCACGCCATTTTCGGAAATATGTGTCATTTTGCTCACTTCAGTTGAACTTGGGATGTGCGGTCGGTTTGGGAACGCGGTGGTTCCGTTTGAATTTCTCCCGGCGACGCCCAGCACGCACGCGAGCCCAACAGCCCACTAAAAATATCCACCAGCTTGGGGGCAAGATCGGTCACCGACGGTGTCGTCCCGTCCGGCATTAGCGCCCGCATTTGGGTTACTTGCAGGCCGGCATAACCGCAGGGATTGATGCGTTGAAACGGCTCCAGGTTCATGGCGACGTTTAAACTCACGCCGTGAAAGCTGCAGCCCCGCCGTATGCGCAGGCCGAGCGCGGCAATTTTTGCCTCGCCCACGTAGACACCGGGCGCGCCAGGTTTTCGTTGGGCCACGACATCGAAGCTAGCCAGTGTCTGGATGATGGTTTCTTCCATCAGTTCGACCAAGGCCCGAACACCGATTCTCAGCCGCTGCAGGTCCAGCAAGGGATAGGCCACCAGTTGGCCAGGACCATGATAAGTGACCTGCCCGCCGCGGTCACAGGACAGTACGGGAATATCCCCGGGGCTTAATACGTGCTCGCGGCGACCGGCTTGGCCCAGGGTAAAAACCGCTGGGTGCTCCACCAACCAGATTTCATCGTCGGTTTTTGAATCGCGATGGTTGGTAAAGGCGCTCATCCGCCGCCACACGGGTAAGTAGCTTTCCATACCCAGGTCGCGCGCCAGTAGAGTCCGCGAGGTCATCACAGCACCATTTTGACGGCTTTCGACTGCTTTAAATCGTCGAAAATCGCCTTCAACTGCGGCTCGCCAGTGGCGGTAATGAATACCGTGATGGATTGGTAACGACCGTTACGGCTATCGCGCACACTGATTCTGGTCTGGTCAAAGCCCGGCGCATGCCGCTCAATGACAGTTGCTACCAAAGTGTGCAGTTCGTCCTTGGCATCGCCCATGATCTTTATGGGGTAATCATCGCAGGGAAATTCGATGCGCGGCGGCGTGGGATTGGACATGGCTTCCTCGACAACAGGCCCTCAAGGCAGCAGGCCCGGAAACCGGGCCGGATGGGCGAAGTTTATCACAGGGAGGCGACGCAAACCGACCCATGGGCGATTTGCGCGGTGCTTGCAGGCTTGTGCTAAGAGTTTCCATCCTGAAATGACACCCCTGTCGTGTCGCGGAGTCGCAAAGAAAAAGTGCAATTTTCTTTGCTCGAGGCGCTCGATTTTGGCGGTGCATCCTTGCACCGCGTTAGTGCTCGTCCACAAACGTCGTTTCTGGACGGGCACTAACTAGAGCAGACCGAAGATACCCATGAAGAAGAGCTTGATACCATCCCACAGGCGCGCAAAAAATCCGGCCTGTTCAACGGCTTGCTTGGCGACCAAGGGGACGTCCAGCAGCTGTTCACCGTCCAGTTCCACGGTGATATTGCCCAGTTCCTGACCCGCCGTTATCGGCGCCTTGATGACATCGTCGATGTGCATGGTGGCTTGCAGGTTCTCCTGCGCGCCCCGGGGAATGGTCAGAAAAATATCCTCGTTGACGCCAAGGGCCAGATTGTCCGCCATGCCGGACCAGACTCGCACGGTGTTGATATCGTCACCCGGTGAGTACAGCTTGTGGGTTTGATAATAACGGAAGCCGTAAGTCAGCAGTTTTTGTGATTCCGCCGCGCGGGAATCCTCGGATCGCGCCCCCATCACCACGGCAATCAAGCGCATCCCGTCCTTGACCGCCGAGGACACCAAACAATAGCCAGCCTCTTCGGTGTGCCCGGTTTTAATACCGTCCACGCTGGGATCGCGAAACAGAAGTTTGTTGCGATTGGGCTGATTGATACCGTTATAGGTAAAGTATTTTTCGGCGTACATCTTGTAGTGTTCGGGGTAATCGCGGATCAGCGCTCGCGCCAGTGTAGCCAGGTCCCGCACGGTAGTGACGTGCCCTTCGGCGGGCCAGCCGGTCGAGTTGCGATAATGCGTGCCGCTCATTCCCAACAGAGCCGCCTGTTGGTTCATAAGGTCGGCGAAGGCATCCTCGCTGCCCGCCACGTGTTCGGCCAGGGCGATACTGGCATCATTGCCCGATTGCACGATCACCCCACGCAACAGATCCTCCACCGACACTTGGGTGCCTTCCCGGATAAACATTTTCGAGCCACCCTTCCTCCACGCCTTGACGCTGATGTTGACCAGGGCGTCTTCACTCAGATTGCCACGGGCAACCTCGCCGGACACAATGTAGCTGGTCATCATTTTGGTAAGACTTGCGGGCGGTAGGGATTTATCGGTGTTGCGCTCCACCAGCACCTTGCCGGTGTTGGCGTCCATCAGGAGATAACCGGTTGCGCCCAACTGCGGCGGGGCCGGAATTAGCGGTTGCTGCGCCTGGGTAGTGGCAGATAGCGCAAACCAACCAATGAGTAGCATTGCAGTACGACCAAAAGCGCGATTTAACTCTGTGTATAACAAAACAATTTCCCCCTAGGGTTCACTCTTCCATGAACCATTGCGATCATCCTTGAATCATTGCGATTACGGGCCAAGGCGACGTTAATCCTGCACCATGTGCGGAATGCCCAAATTGTGTTGCTGAATAAGCTCTTGCAGGTTCAGCAACTCCCAATTATCGGTTATTGGGCCGATACGAACTCTGAATAAGGTTTGCATCGTTTTCACCGAGCTAACAAACACCGGATAGGATGTTAATTCGGCCAGCTTGTTCCGCAACGCCGTGGCCGATTCCCGGCTGCCAAAAGCACCAGCCTGCAAAAATGTATTGGCCGGCAACTGATAACCGGCTGACTGACGAGGCGCTGGCGCCAGCGGCTCACCGCTGCGTGCAAATGCGTTCGCTTGATTTTGCGCTGCCCAGGTATCGGGATTGATGGCCACCACTTCCACCCTTGCCGTGCCCTTGTCAACGAAATCCAGTTTCTTGGCTGCGGCGTAAGTCAGGTCGATAACGCGTCCGTCATGGAAAGGCCCGCGATCATTCACTCGAACTACTACCTGCTTACCGTTTTCCAAATTGGTCACTTGCACAAACGTCGGAATGGGTAGGGTCTTGTGAGCCGCGGTCATTCCGTACATATCGTAAACCTCACCATTCGATGTACGCCTGCCGTGAAACTTGCGGCCATACCAGGAAGCAAGACCGCGCTCGCTAAAGTTGTCCGCGCTGGCCATAACCTGATAGGTTTTACCGAGCACTGTATAGGGTGATTTATTACCCGCCGCCGTGCGTAATTCCCGGCGTGGGACGGCATCGGGAATATGTGCTACGTCCATGGCTTGGTCGGGGCCACTATCTCGCTCGACGACCTGCACGGGCCCGACACAGGCGGCCAATGTAAGCAGGCCACCGAAAAGCACCATGGTTTTCACTGTTGTTGCTAGTTGCATCTTTTTGGAAGCTTGTATTTTGGGTTCAATCAAAGTAGTCCTGAAAACGGGAATCACCGACTGCTGAGCAAACGTGCGCGCGCCTGCTCGATTTGCTCGCCCAACTGATAGACCGCCATGGCGTACAACTGGCTGCGATTATAGCGTGTTATGACTTCGAAATTCTTCAACCCAATCCAGAATTCCGCACCCTGTTTTCCATCGAGCTTAAACGCCATTGCATCTTTGTCATCGTGCAGGTTGTCCACCGGCTTCAGTCCCGCCGATATAAGCGCCGCAACCTTGTGTTCGAGCATGAGGCCCTTGGTAAGTATCGCGCTGTTGTATTTGTCGGTTGCCCTTGCGCGACTTGCCACGAGTGCGTCTTTTTGCCAGCCATGGCGGGAAAGATAATTGGCCACGCTACCGATGGCATCGCTGGGATTTTTCCAGATATCGACAAAGGCATCATCGTCGAAATCCACCGCGTAAGCGCGATAACTGGAAGGCATAAACTGCCCGTAACCCATGGCACCAGCGTAGGAGCCGGCAAGGCTTAGGGGGTCCTGTTCCTGCTCCCGGGCCAGCAGCAGAAAATGTTCCAGCTCCTTGCGGAAAAAGCTGGCGCGAGGTGGATAGTCGAACCCCAGGGTGGAAAGCGCGTCGATAACTCGGTAACTGCCCATGGTTTTCCCATACCGGGTTTCCACCCCCAGGATGGCAACAATAATCTGGGGCGCGACGCCGAAACGATCATAAGCGCGTTGTAAATCGGCTTCGTGTTCGCGCCAGAAGTCCACACCACCTTCGATGCGAGTGTCTTGAATAAAAATATCCTGATACTCCGCCCAGGTAAGGGTTTTTTCCGCGGGGCGGGCAATCGCATCGAGAATGGCCTGTTTTTTTTCTACCTGCGCGAACAATTCGCGTAAGGGCTGTTCATCGAACGCGTGCTTGCTGCGCATATCCGCTATAAAGCCCTGGATTTGCGGATGACTGGAATAATCCGCCGCGCCGTGGCTCGCCCACAACAACAGAACGCTAAATATAATACTGCTAACTGTTTTCAAATGTTTCACTCTAATACAACCTTCATTAAATTGTGAGCCGACGCTGTTGGGTCGCGATCGCCATCAGCAAGCCAAAACCGATCATCAAGGTCAACATGGCGGTACCTCCGTAACTGACCAGGGGCAAGGGCACTCCCACAACCGGCAGCAAGCCGGCAACCATGCCCATGTTGACAAACACGTAGACGAACAAGGTCAGGGTAATGCTACCAGCCAGCAGACGGCCAAAAGTATCCTGTGCATTTAATGCTATGGTCAAGCCTCGGCCAATAATCAGCAGGTAGATACCGATCAGGGCCAATACACCGAACAATCCAAACTCCTCGGCCAATACCGCGATAATAAAATCCGTGTGCCCTTCCGGCAGAAAATCCAAATGGGATTGAGTCCCCTGCATCCAACCCTTGCCGGAAAGGCCGCCGGAACCGATGGCGGTTTTGGACTGGATGATATTCCACCCAGCTCCGAGCTTGTCGGCTTCTGGATTCAACAGGGTCAAAATCCGCTGGCGCTGATAATCCCGCAGTACGTATTCCCACATGGGATAGATACTTCCAAGCGCGAGGGTAAGCGCGCCCACGATATAAAACCAACGCAGCCCCGCCAAAAACAAAACGGCGAGACCGGAAAAGGCAATGAGCAACGCGGTGCCCAGATCGGGCTGCTGTAAAATCAACAGCGTTGGCGTAAAGACCAGGATCAGGGTCCAGAACACGTGCTTGAATCGGGGCGGCAAATGCCGTTGCGACAAATAACCAGCCACAACCACCGGCAGTGCGATTTTCATCACCTCCGCCGGCTGGAACCGCAGTCCGCCGACACTCAACCAACGCTGCGCTCCCTTGGCGCCAACCCCAAAAAACATCACCAGTAACAGCAGGCCGACGCCGAAAGCCCAGAGCCAAGGGGACCAGCGCACCAGGGTATTCAGGCGCACCTGGGCCACCACGAACAGGGCGGCATAACCGAGCAGAAAAATAACTGCCTGGCGTTCCAGAAAATTGCGATTTTCACCGCTGGCACTGTACAAGACCACTAAGCCGTATACCGTTAACGCCAACAATAAAAACAGCAAGGGCGGATCAATATGCAAGCGGGTCCAGATACTGCCGCGCCGCCGCAAATCGCGACTCGCCTCGGGCATACGGCGTAGAAAATCCTGGCCGCTCATTTAAAAGGTAACTGGTTCGACAATACGCCGTCCATTGTCGCAGTCCCCCTCGACACGGCAACCCGACGAGATAGCCTGGCCAGTAAACTTGGTTTCCCGTGCTCGCTCACTGGCGAAGTAGCTATCGATAACCAAACGCGCAACCGGCGCGGCGGCAGTGCTGCCGTGGGCACCATTCTCCACGATCACGGCAACCGCAATCCGTGGATCGTCGACCGGTGCAAAGCCAACGAACAGCGCCTGATCCCGTTTGCGATGCTCCACCAGTTCAATGTCGTATTTTTCGTCCTGGGCCATGGCGACGATTTGCGCGGTACCCGTTTTACCCCCCATCCGGTACTGAATGCCCTTGTTAATGGTCCGGGCCGTACCCTTGGCCCCATGCACCACCTGCTCCATGGCGTTGAGCACATAATTCCAGTGCTCTTCCTTGGCAACGACACTATCAATTGGCGGGAGCGCCACCACACCATTTTCGCCGCTTTGCATCATGCGTTGCACGAGTTGGGGCTGGCGGCGTTCGCCGCGCGAAGCGAGGGTGGCGGTCATTACCGCCAATTGCAGCGGGGTCACCAGCACGAAACCCTGGCCCACGCCAACGTTCAATGTGTCGCCGGGATACCAGGCAAAACCGCGCGCTTCCCGCTTCCACTGCCGCGATGGCCAGATACCCGGTCGCTCGCCGGGCAGGTCGACACCAGTGCGTTGCCCAAGCCCAAACTGGCTGCCAAAGGGGTGAATGTGGTCGATGGTCATGCGATGGACCAGATCATAGTAAAAGGTGTTGCAGGATTCGGTGATGGCTTCTTCCAGGTCCACGGATTCGCCGTGGCCCCAACTGATGTGATCACGATAATGTCGGGTATCACCTGGCAACCGGAAGTAACCGATGTCGTGAATGGTGGTGTCCGGCGTGACAAAACCTTTTTGCAGGCCGGCGAGACCGAGCATGGGCTTGAGAGTGGATCCAGGGGGATACTGGCCTTGCAGCGCGCGATCAAATAGCGGCGTATTGATGGATTCGTTGAGCTCGCGGTAGTCGTCGTAGCTGATGCCGGTAACAAAAAGATTGGGGTCGAAGCTCGGGGTCGAGGCAATAGCAATAACGCCGCCGCTACGCGCATCAATGGCCACCACGGCGCCGCGGCGGTCGCCAAGCGCTTCGATGGCCGCTTTTTGTACCGCCGCGTCCATATACAGGTGCAAGTCCTGCCCTGGCCGTGGGTCAGAGCGCTCCAGCTCCTTCAGCACCCGGCCCCGGGCATTGGTCTCGACGTTTTGATAGCCCACACGCCCCAGTAGCACGTCTTCATAACGCCTTTCCAGACCGAGTTTGCCGATACTGAATGTGCCGCGATAGCGCTCGTATTCGTCTTCGTTGAAAGCCGCCAATTCCCGATCGTTAATGCGGCCTACGTAGCCGATGCTGTGGGCGAAGAGTTCGCCAAACGGATAATGGCGCACCAACTGTGCCTCCACTTCCACGCCTTCCAGCCGGTATTCATTAACCGCCAGCCGGGCTATTTCCTCTTCAGTCAACTGATAGCGCAGGGGCACAGCTTCAAAGGGGCGCCGACGCTGGTCCAGGCTTTTCTCGAATTTATCCAGATCGCCGGGGCTGACGTCGACCAAGGTGGCGAGCAGCTCCAGGGTGGCGTCCAGGTCGGGAACCAGTTCCTTGGTCAGGGACAGGGTGTAACTGGCCCGGTTTTCCGCTAGCAGCACGCCGTTGCGGTCGTAGATCAAACCGCGGGTGGGAGGAATAGGCTGCACGTGGATGCGATTGCGATCCGACTGGGTGGCGTAATCCTGGTAATGCACGACTTGCAGGTTGTGGTAGCGGAAGATGAGCAAGCCCATCATCGCGATCACAAAAAGCGCGATAAACCACACCCGCGTCGCAAATATGCGCGCCTCACTGGAGTGGTCTTTTAACTGCAAGGGTTCGGACATTAAGCTCAATCTTGGTGGTCGTGAATCATCGATTCGAACTGGCGGTGTTTGGTGTTTATTCGAGCTTGTCGAGTTGTAGCAAACAATTGCGGCTTTCGCACGATTTTAATCGGGCCGTCTAGAGGTCAAATATGGCCGCGTCGACAACCACTTTACTTATGATACGGGTGATTGTTCAGCAAACTCCAGGCGCGGTATAGCTGTTCGGTCAGCACAACCCTGACCAGGGGATGGGGCAAGGTCAAGGCAGATAGCGACCATCGCTGATTCGCCCGCTCCAGGCAGCTCGCCGCCAATCCTTCTGGCCCGCCAATCAGCAGGCTCACGGGCTTGGCCCGCACCCGCCACTGGGAAATCTGATCCGCCAGCTCCTCGGTGGACCAGGATTGGCCTTCGCGGTCGAGCGCGATTACCCAGTGATTATCGGTGATCGAGGCCAGCATGCGCTCGCCTTCCTTGGCCACCGCCATATTCGCCGGGCTGTTCTTACCTCGGGCGGCCAGCGGCAGGGTTTTAAACTCCAAGGCAAAATCCCGCGGCAGGCGCTTGAGGTATTCCCGACAACCGGCGTCCACCCATGTAGGCATTCTAGTACCGATTGCGATTGCCTGAATCCGCATGGTCGTCAAAACCCGCCAAAGGCCCGAAAAAACTGCTTGGAGTTAATGATTTTGTCGGCCTGGCCGCGGCGTTGTCACCTTATTCCGCGACTTTAGTCCACGGTTCGACCGGCAGGTTCAAGCTGCCACAGTCTTTCCAAATCGTAGAATTCCCGCGTCGCCGGCAACATAGCGTGTACCACCGTATCCCCGAAGTCCACCAGTACCCACTCGCCGCCCTCCTTGCCTTCGATGCCCATGGGGCGGGTACCGGCGCTCTTGACCTCTTCCACGACATTTTCCACCAAGGATTTTACGTGGCGATTGGAGGTCCCGCTGACAATGATCAGGGTATCCATCACGTCGCTCAGGTCGCGCACATCCAGGCTCACAATGTCCCTGCCCTTCGAGTCCTCCAGTGCCATCACAATAACGTCGTTCAACTGCTGTTTGGTCATGTATACCTTTGATTCCTTTGACTGTCTGTATGGTTTTTACCGATGCCGCTGCAACGCGCCCGTTTTATTAACTTGTAGCTCAGTGCTAACGATAGAGACCCTCGCGCACAATATAGTCCCAGACTTTATCTGGAAGGAGAAACTGCGGCGATTCCCCCCGGCCAATCTGCTCGCGAATATCGGTCGCCGAAATCGGCAGCAAGGTCAATTCCTCGATAATGATGGCACCGGCCGGTGCTTCGCGTAGCGCGGCCGCGTCGGCGCGGTGCCTGGCGATAGTGTTGGCGACCGCCCCTCGGGTGGGAAGCTGCCATCCCGGCCGGGCGGCAACCACTATATGGCCCAGTTCCAACAACTGCTCCCAACCATACCAGCCGTCGAGACTCGCTAGGGAATCCATGCCCATCGCCAGGCATAATGCGGACTCGGGCCCGTTCTGTTCGCGGAGCATTTGCAATGTGTGCAACGAATAGGAAGGTGCCGGATTGTTCAGCTCCAGCCGGCTTGCCGTGAGATCCGGACAATCGGCTACCGCCAGTTCGACCATGGCGGCGCGGCGCTCCGCGTCCACAACTGGAAGTTGACGATGGGGTGGAATGTGGCAGGGGATCAGCTGCATCTCGTCCATACCGAGATGCCGTTTCAATTCCAGCGCCATACGCAAGTGCCCGATGTGCACCGGATCGAAGGTGCCACCAAACAGGCCAACCAGCTGGCGCTTCGCCATCAAAGCCGCACCGCCCGCCGGCCGGTGAGCGGCCTGGATTGCATTAGCGACAATGCGGCCAGGTGCATCTGACTCCAAGACAGGTTAGGGGCGCGTATGACCATCACCCAGGACGATCCACTTTTGGGTGGTAAGCCCTTCCAGACCCACCGGGCCCCGGGCATGGAGCTTATTGGTGGAGATGCCGATTTCCGCGCCCAGACCGTATTCAAAACCATCGGCAAAGGCCGTGGAGGCGTTGACCATGACCGAGCTGGAATCCACTTGGCTCAAAAACTGACGAGCCCGCGTATAGTCCTCGGTCACAATAGCGTCGGTATGCTGGGACCCATAGTGGTTGATATGTTCGATGGCGCTCGTTAAGTCATCCACAATGCGGATGGACAGGATGGGGCCGAGATACTCGGTACGCCAGTCCTCTTCGCTGGCGGGAATTACCCGATCCAGTAACTGACGCGTCTGTTCGCAACCGCGCAGTTCCACCTCTTTTTCACCCAGCGCTTCGGCCAGCCGGGGCAGGACGGAGCCCGCCACGGCGCGGGCCACCAACAGGGTTTCCATGGCATTGCAGACGCCGTAGCGGCGGGTCTTGGCATTCATGGCAATGGCAAAGGCCTTGTCCAGGTCGGCCTTGTCATCAATGTAAACGTGGCAGACGCCATCCAAGTGCTTGATAACAGGGACCGTGGCATTATTGGCAATGCGTTCAATCAAGCCCTTGCCACCGCGCGGCACAATTACATCCACATAGTCCGGCATGGTAATGAGCTGGCCCACCGCTTCCCGATCCGTGGTTTCCAACACTTGGACAACCGTTTCCGGCAGACCCGCCTCGGCCAGGCCCTGGCGGATGCATTGGGCGATGGCCTGATTGGAATGCAGCGCCTCGCTGCCGCCGCGCAGAATGGTGGCGTTGCCCGATTTCAGACAAAGGCTGGCCGCATCGATGGTCACGTTGGGCCGGGATTCATAAATAATCCCGATCACCCCCAGGGGCACCCGCATTTTGCCGACTTGGATACCGCTGGGCCGGTAACGGAGCTCGGTGATTTCACCGCAGGGGTCGGCGAGCCCCGCGACCTGTGACAAACCTTCAATCATGCCGTCGATGCGCGCCGCCGTGAGCGCCAGCCGATCAATCATCGCATCGTCCAGGCCTTTGGCGCGGCCCGATTCCAAGTCGCGTTGATTGGCACTGGCGATGGCTTCGCGGGCATTTTCCAGGGCCTCGGCGGTAGCGTGTAACGCTCGGTTTTTAGTGCCCGCGGTAGCGGCGGCGACTATCCGGGATGCTTGCCGCGCATTGCGGCCGAGCGTCTGCATGTAGCTTTTAATATCAGTCATAAGGTTTTGTTGCTTCATTTACTCGTTGTTGCTTCATAACTCAGTGTTGCTTCAGTCACAACGCACGGGAGCGAGGTCGCCGCGCTAATGCGCTCCATTATATCGGGTTTGAACCAACAACGCTTTGATTCCACGGGGATAAAGGAATTTGCTTCCTCAGCCAGGCTTCAGCTTTCGTTCAGGTTGGGTGGGCTAGGCTGCCCATGAGTTTCCAGCAGACGGGAACCTTACCCGAGCTATAGAGGAGTCAGAAGATGAACAAACTAATCACCGCTCTTGTCTTGCTTGCTGTTTCCAGCACTGCGCTTGCCGACCGCAACCGGCACGTCGACTACGCGCGGGTCACGGATGCGCGACCCATTTACGAAAGCTACACTCGCAAGGTGCCCTATGAGGAATGCCACGTGGAAACCGTGCGTTACGACCGCGACAGCGGCGCCTACCGTTCCGCCACCGGCACCATCCTCGGTGGCGTTATCGGCGCTGCGGTGGGCAACAAGCTGGGCCACAAAAAACGCAACAAACAGGTGGGTGCCGTGGCCGGCGCGGTTCTGGGTGCTTCCATCGGGCGCGATATCAGCCATCGCAACAACGAACACCACACCGTCAGCGAATATCGCGATGTGGAGCGCTGTACAACCCGTTATCGCCACGAATCCGAACAGCGTCTGGTGGGCTACGATGTTTCCTACCGCTATCACGGCAGTGAATATCGGACCACCATGGACCGGCATCCGGGTGATCGTATCAAAGTGGCGGTTTCGGTGGATCCTGTATACTAGGGGAGCCTCTGAATAATACCAATGGACCCGTCATGCTAATACGCCATCGCTTGCTTTTGTACTTTGTTCTGCTGGCCAGTATTGCACCCGGCGGGGCCTGGGCGCAAGCTGTTCAGTGGCAGAGCTATCAACAGGTGGCGTTGACCGGCGTACAGCTAAAGCAAAATAAAGCGTCCAGCGCCGCCGAAGCCGCCCGCATCGCCCAACGCCGCTACGGCGGCAAAATCCTCAAAGTGGAAACGGAGCGCACCGACGATGGTGTCCGCTATCGTGTCAAGATCTTGCAGGACGACGGACGGGTTAGAACGGTCGTTATCAGCGGCTGACGCGGCGCCCAAAAAGTACTAGGTACGGCCCATGCGATTACTGGTTGTCGAAGACGAACAATTACTGCGCGAGCAGTTGAGCGACTATCTACGGGGACTCGGCTACACAGTGGATGCCGGTGCCGACGGCAAGGAAGGCCAGTACCTGGGAGAGGAATATCCCTACGACCTGGCCATTGTGGACATCGGCCTGCCCAAGATCGACGGTATCACCCTGATCAGGCAATGGCGCCAGCAACAACTCAGCTACCCGGTCCTGATTCTCACGGCCCGCGGCAATTGGAAAGACAAGGTCGAAGGCCTGGAAGCGGGCGCCGACGACTACCTGGTAAAACCCTTCCACAACGAAGAGCTGCGAGCCCGTGTTAACGCCCTGCTGCGGCGCTCCTCCGGGCACGCCAGCCCGGTGTTCTCATTCGGCCCGATTCAACTGGACACCGCCGCCAAAACCGTCCGTGTTAACAATCGGGAACTGGAGCTGACCAGCTATGAATACAATACGCTGGAATACCTGGCTCATCACGCCGGCCAAGTTATTTCCAAAAGTGAACTGACCGAACACCTGTACGCTCAGGACTTTGATCGCGACAGCAATGTTATCGAAGTATTTGTGGGCCGGCTGCGCAAGAAGTTGGACCCGGACGGCAGCCTGAAGCCCATCGCCACGGTGCGTGGCCAGGGCTACCGGTTTACTCTGGCCAAAGAAACCGCTTCCTGATGCCCCGCTCGCTCGCCGGCCGTTTCCTTTTTGCTTCTCTGTTGTTACTCCCGATCCTGCTGGGAGTCAGTGCCTACATGCTGGACCTGGCGTTTCGGCGCAGCCTGTTGTCCGGCGAAGAAGAGCGCCTGAGGGCTCACGCCTACCTGCTGCTGGGGGCGGCGGAGTTTATCGAAGGCGAATTGTGGATGCCGGAAGAATTCCAGGAACCACGCCTGAACCGCATCGACTCGGGTTTGTACGGCTGGATCAGCAGCGATGAAAATCCGTTGGTATGGCGCTCCCCCTCGGCCCGACTGTTGCAGACCAGGCTGCCGCGCACGCCCATCGTTCCCGGCAACACCAACTTTGAGGTGGCACCGAGCAATCAGGGTTCCCTGTTCTCCTATTCCCATGACGTTGTGTGGGAGACCCAGGAAGGTGAACAGCTGTTGCGAGTATCGATTCTCCACGACCAACAAACATTCAGTGCCGAACAAAACAGCTACCGCCAGCAACTGTGGCGCTGGCTGGGCTTGCTGGCGGTGCTTATCGTGCTTACCCAGGGGCTGATTCTCAAATGGGGATTGAAGCCGTTAAAAGCGCTGGCCCGCGATCTGCGCTTGATCGAATCGGGGGCCGAACCCCAGCTCAAAGGTGACTATCCGAGCGAGATCCAGGCCGTTACCGATAACCTGAATCAAGTGTTGAACAGTGAGCGCAGTCAACGGGAGCGCTACCGTCACACCATGGACGACCTGGCGCACAGCCTGAAAACCCCGCTCTCGCTTATCCAAGGCAGTTTGCAATCCGGGAGTTCCGATTCCACCCGCACCATTTCCGAGCAAATCGAACGGATGAGGCAGATAGTGGATCACCAGTTAAAGCGCGCCGTTATCGGCAACGCCGGCATTCCCGGCAAAACCGTCCACCTCGCCCCACTGGTTGGACGGCTGGTTGACTCACTGCGCAAGGTGTATCGGGTCAAGTCGATCGATAGCGAGATGGCGATAGGGGGCGATTGTGTTTTCGCGGGCGACGAGCGGGATTTGTTGGAGCTGCTGGGCAATCTGGTGGAAAACGCCTTCAAGTACTGTCGCGGCAAAGTGCTGATCAGTGCCCGCCAGGAGCGGAATCAACTGGTCATTCGCGTCGAGGACGACGGCCCGGGTATTGCCCCGGAACAGCGACACACCATTCTGGAACGCGGGGCCCGGGTCGATATGGCCACTCCGGGACAAGGAATCGGTTTGGCCGTCGCGGTGGATATTGTCAGCAGTTATCGGGGCAGCTTGTCGATAAATACCGCCGACCTTGGCGGCGCTGCATTTACAGTTACCTTGCCGGGCGCCTTGCCCGGATATTTCACCAAAACTTAGAGGCCATTCAAGACCTGCGCGGTGGTCCGTAGAATCCAATATCGCGGCCCACCTGATAATCGCTGTAGGGATCCCCACTTTCCTTCTCGTTTTCCGCCCGCTGCACAATGTTGAGTATCTTTTGCCGCAACCACTGGTGTACCGGCGATGTATCCAGACGTTTGTGGGTGGCCAGCACATAGTGGAAAAAGTACTCCTCCTTCACCGGCAGGCGCATGCTCGCCACCCCGACGCCCAATAGCGGGTGACGGGTGATTAGCGGCGGGCCGAACAGTACGCAGTTGGTGCGCTTGATGACTTCGATGGCGGAGAACATGTGCGAGGTTTCAAAGACAATTTCGCCCCGGGGACCCGACTGGCGAGCGGTACCCTCGCGCTGACCGAAGCCGCGCTGGAAAAAGTCCAGTTCTTCCATGTCGGGCACGTACCAACCCACTTGCGGGTAGTTCTCCACCACGTGGCGCAAGTCCGCTGGGGTTTTCAATTCGTGCTTTGACACCCGCAGCGGGTGCGCCTGACGGACCAGCAGCACTGGCGGCATGCTGGCGATGGGATCCACGGTGAAATCCGAGCCGTAGTGCGCGTACTTTACGTGGATCGCAAAATCCAGGTCACCGCTGGCCAGTTGTTCCAACTGGTGTTCGATACGACTGATGGCCACGATGCGAATGTGCGGCGCCTCCTGCTGCAGCTCTTCCAACAGCGACGGCAAAATGGCCATGCCCACGTATTCGGGAATTGCCACTTTGAATTCGCCGCGAAAGGTCCAGGGATCAAAATCATGGTCCGCAACAAGGTCTTGCACCTCGCGCAGCAACACAGCGAGTTTTTTCTGGATTTCCAGCGCGCGCGGGGTGGGAATCATGCCGTGGGAACTGCGGGTAAACAGCGGATCCTCAAACAGCTCGCGCAGCCGGCCCAGGGTTTTGCTCATGGCGGACTGGGTGATAAAGAGCCGCTCGGCCGCCTTGGATACATTGCATTCTTCAATGAGTACCTGCAAGGCTACCAACAGGTTGAGATCGATTCGGGATAATTGCCGGGTATCCAAAAGACTCTGTCTCCGCGCTATGAATTTTGCTCATAATAATAGCTACCGACGCAAGTTAAAAGACTATCTTGTGCTCCTTAAGCTTTGCGCGGACGCGCACAACACCGCTTGTAGTCTCAGGGAATCAATTTTTGTGAGCTCGCGTAAAGATCCGCTAAATGGCAGAGTAATATGAACTAAATTCATTTCATTGATGAGTTGTCATCATTTGAAACATAACAGCTCCGGCGCTACATTACACCACATGAGCTTAACGCCGCGCTGAAATGACTCGGCCAGGTGGGCAACAGGAGATCAAGGATATGTTACTGGCAATTTTCGCTATTTACTTCGCCCTTTTGGGATTGGTCGCCTGGGAAGATGTCCGCCAGAACAATGACGAGTTCCGTTTCAACGCCTGAATTTGGTAAACCCTTAGTCTTGTGAGTTAACGCTTCTAGCCCTGTAAGTGAAAGTCAGTCTCCTCTGGTTCCATCACTTCCAAGTGTTTTATGCCCGTCGCCCTGACGGGCTTTTTTTTGTCCGCTCCTCCCGCTAATCCTGCCCGCCCCCAAGCGTAATCGCCAAGAAATGACAACGGGGGTAAAGATGGGCAAATCCGGTCAACACAAGCTGGCAAGAGGCGTTCTATGGCGCAAGTGTTTGAGTTTCAGGTGCGAAGCGTGGCAGGGAAGCTATTATGAATTACATTCATTTATATGATGATTTTCTACCATTTGAAACATATCACTTCGAACCCTATAGTAAGTGGCAAGTTAGTTAGTCAGGCAATCCCAAGGAGGTACAGGCCATGATCGTAGCAACTTCATTTGGAATCTATTTCGCACTTTTGGGCCTTATCGCCTACGAAGATTTGTTCCTTAAAACGGGCAAATTTACCCTAAAGGCTTAATTCCCAATTTTGCACCGAAGTTTTACCCCGTTAGATACCTCTCACTTCTAGCTCTTTGCCCGTCCCCCCGACGGGCTTTTTTTGCCCGCCAAGAAACCAACGCCATCTCAAAACCAAGGTCACCTGATACCCACGTCACCTAAAAGTAAGGGGGCCTCAGGCAAAAGGATGCCGCAGGATAATCGTCTCCACCCGGTCGGGCCCGGTCGATACAATATCAATCGGCGCACCGACCAGCTCTTCCAGGCGTTTTAGGTAAGCCACGGCGGTTGCCGGCAGTTCTTCCATGGTCTTCGCTCCCACCGTTGAGTCCTGCCAACCAGCCATTTCCTCGTAGACGGGTACCACGTTTGCCCAGCCTTCGGCGTCGAAGGGAATGGAAATAGGGTCCCCCCGATCATCCTGGTAGGCAACACAGATTTTGACGGTTTCCATTCCATCGAGAACATCCAACTTGGTTAGGCATAGCCCAGAGATGGAGTTGATTTGAGTGGCGTATCGCACCGCAACCGCATCGAACCAGCCAGTGCGCCGTTCACGCCCGGTGGTCGCACCGAATTCATGGCCTTTCTCGCCCAAGTGTTTACCGATCTTGCAGCTTAGTTCGGTGGGGAAAGGTCCCGACCCGACGCGGGTGGTGTAGGCCTTGGTAATCCCCAGTACATAGTCCAGGTATAAGGGTCCGACACCGGAACCGGTCGCGGTACCACCGGCGGTGGTGTTGGAGGAGGTCACAAAAGGGTAAGTGCCGTGATCAATGTCGAGCAGGGAGCCCTGGGCGCCTTCGAACAGGATGTTGTCACCACGGCAACGGGCCTGATGCAGCAGTCCGACCACGTCGGCCACCATGGGCCGCAACTGCTCGCCCCAGACGATTGCTTGCTGGAGCGTCACATCATAGTCGATGGGGTCAACGCCGTAATATTGGCTCAACATGAAGTTGTGATAGCTAAGTAGGTCCTTGAGCTTGGCGGCAAAGCGTTCCGCGTTCAACAGATCACCCAAGCGCAATCCGCGACGCGCGGCTTTGTCTTCGTAGGCGGGACCGATGCCGCGACCCGTGGTGCCTATTTTCCCGCTACCCAGGGCCGTTTCGCGGGCCTGATCCAGGGCAACATGGGAGGGCAGTATGAGTGGACAGGCCGGGGACAGACGCAGGCATTCGCGAACCGGAACCCCCTGTTCCTCCAGGTGAGCGATTTCGTGAAGCAGTGCCTCGGGCGATAGCACGACGCCGTTGCCGATCAAGCAACTGACTCGATCACGCAAGATCCCTGAGGGAATAAGGTGCAGGACAGTTTTCTTGCCATCGATCACCAAGGTATGGCCCGCGTTGTGGCCACCTTGAAACCGCACCACGGTGGACACTTGTTCGGTCAGCAGATCAACGACCTTGCCCTTGCCTTCATCTCCCCACTGGGTTCCAATCACAACGACGTTTTTGCCCATTGCCCGACAGCTCTCTACAACAAAAAATGAATGAATGGAAAAGTGAGTGCGGACCCTACGCCCAGGCTACCACCCGATACTCACCTTCGTTTAAAACCAACTGACGATCACAATCGATTTCATCGAGCCGCACCTGTTCGCCGGCAAATCCGGTCACGACGGTTTCGCCAGCGGCGCGCAGCGCTTGAATGGCCTGCCATTGTCGCGGATCTTCACTGGCTGGAGCATAAATACCCGGTGGATTCTCCACCGCAATGTTGAGCAGGCGATTGAGAGCGGTAACATCAATGTGAAAACCGGTGGCGGGACGCGCCCGGCCAAATACCGCGCCGACGTCATCGTAGCGTCCGCCAGTGGCAAGCGCGCGCCCGTAGCCAGGCGCAAATGCCGCGAACCACAGCCCGGTGTGGTAGGTAAAACTGTGCAACTCGCTCAAGTCGAAATAAAGTTGCGCCTGGGGATAGCGCTGGCTCACCAAGTCGGCAAGTGTTTCCAATTGAGTCACGGCGTCGATGACCGCCGCGGGTGCCTTGCCGAGTGCCTGTTTGGCTTCGCGCAGCGAATCCCGACTACCCGCCAAGCGCGGCAACTGCTGCAAAATATTGGCAAGAACCGGATCAGCAATATTGCCCTGAACCCACGCGCGCATTTCCGCCGCCGCCTTGCGCTGCAAGAGGTCAAATAAAGTGTCCTGCTGAGGGGCATTGAGGCCGGCGGCGTCGATAAGGGCGCGGTAAATGCCAACGTGCCCGATTTCCACAGAGGCATTATTCAAGCCGAGCGTTTGCAGGGATTCCAAGAGCAATGAAATCACTTCGACATCAGCTCCCAATCCCGCTTCGCCGTACAGTTCGGCTCCGGAAAGAATGGGTGAGCGGGTGGCCAAGGGCGTTTTCGGCTTGGTGTGCAGGACGTGGCCAGCATAGCAGAGGCGGTTGGCGCCTTGGAGCGTCAAACTGTGGGCATCCATGCGAGCGGTCTGCGGAGTAATATCGGCCCGCACCCCCAGGGTTCGCCCAGACAGCTGGTCCGTCAGTTTAAAGGTGAGCAGATCCAGATCCCGACCCAAGCCGATGAGCAGCGAATCCGTAAACTCCACCAGCGGTGGAATAACCAGGTCGTAACCCCAGCACCGGTACAGGTCCAGCAGGCGGCGGCGCAAGGTTTCAATCTGCCGCGCTTCGGCGGGAAGGATTTCTTCCACGCCGTCGGGCAGTAGCCAGCGATCTGCGTAAGTCATTTCCGAGCCTTCTTCAGCGCGTTAAATATAAAAGTCCGACACCAATCACCATGGAAGTCAGCCCCATGATGCGCAATTTTTTATCATCCATCGTGGCGAGCATTGCCGCCAACTGGCGCCACCGATTGGGATAGAGAAAAGGCATTACGCCTTCGATAACCAAGACCAGGCACAGTGCTTGTAGAAGTTCTTTCCACATGAGTTATTCCGCATACCAGATGCCGTCATGCCCATGAGTTCCGTCCACATGAGTCCTTCCACATGGGATACAGCCGTTCTCAAGCGGTGAGGTGAACTGTCGACACAAAAAAACCGGGTCGAACGCCTGCAGGATTTAGCACTGCACGCGCCCGGCAGCTCAGGGCGTGTGCCACCGGAAGTAGCCGGAGAAACACAGTTCTAAATCCAACAGGCTCCGAGAGCCCGGTTGCAGAATTCTAACACTTACGAGAGAGAGGGAACAGGCGAGAGGGTCTTATTGCCAGTCCCGGTGGGATAAATAAAGGGCGGAACTAGTCACGACCAAACCCTGCGGGAAAGGCCGCGACGGCATCCGCCCAACTGACTTAACTTAGATGATGCGCTGTAGTGATGTCACTAGTCCGCGACCAGGTCGAATACGCGTTGGCGAAGCTCAGGGTCCTGATCCATTCGGGCAATCATTTCGTTGTATTGCTGAACGGACAAGCCATTTTCCTCTACCGTGGAGAGCATTTGCTGTTGCGCTTCCTGTTGCAGGCTTTGTGCTTGCTCGCGATCGTCAGCCTCTTGCAGGCGCTCGGTAAACTCCTCTTGGATTGACTGTACCGAGGAATAGGCCGCCGCAAATTGTTCTACGGTTTGATCGTCAACCGGTTCGGACGGCGTCGAGTCAAAGCCGGGCTCCGGGGGAGGCGCCGGCTGCTGCTGGGCATGGGCGCCGAACGCCACGAGGGTCAAGCCGAAAAGGACAAGAATCGATTTCATTTTACTGATAGACATGGTTTCTCCTCTGATAATAGGGTAAAGCAAGTGTTTGCAGATCACCAGGGGGCAAGGTGCGTACCAGGGGCGCGCGGACGCCGGAGCGAGCGGCTTCCAGCGGGATGCGGGACCATGGGAGCCGCCATCAGACGGGCTGAAAGTGTGTCATAATGGCTCATGCGCCATTTTAAAGAGCTAGGCTTCGTCCAGGTAGCGGTACAGTGTGCGGCGCCCGATGCCCAGGAGTTCGGCGGTTCGCCGTTTGTTGCCTTTCATTTTGCCCAGCACGTAGTGCACATAGCGGTTTTCTATTTCGCGCAAGGGCAGGATCTCGTCGTTCCCGGTCGCTTCGTTCAGATAATGCGCGGGCGGCGCATTGTGCTGGCGAATACGCTCGGGCAGATCATCGATTTGAATCTCGTCGCCGTTGGCAAAAGCCACCGCCCGCTCCATGGCATTGGACAGCTCACGCACATTGCCGGGAAAGGGATAGCCGCGCAGCCGCCCCAGTGCCGCCTGGCTAAGTCCCCGCACCCGGCGACCCGCCGCAATACCAAACCGGGCAATAAAATGCGCGGTAAGCAACTCGATATCGTCGCCGCGCTTGCGCAGGGGAGGAATTTCCAGGGAAAAAGTCTCCAGCCGATAGAACAGGTCAGCGCGAAACGCGCCGCCGTCGATTTCCGCTTCGAGATCGCGATTGGTGGCAGCGATGACTCGAACATCCACCTGCCGCTCGCGGTCTTCGCCCACCGGGCGCATTTGGCCATCTTGCAGTACCCGCAGAAGCTTGGATTGCATGGCGGCAGGCATTTCGCCGATCTCGTCGAGCAAAATGGTGCCGCCATCGGCTTCAGCGAACAAGCCCTTGCGCGTCCGCTGGGCGCCGGTGAACGCGCCGGCCTTGTGGCCGAACAGCTCACTTTCCAGCAGCTCAGGTGGAATACCGGCACAGTTGACCGCCAGGAAAGGACGCGTGTGGCGTTGACTTTCCGCATGCACCGCCCGGGCAACCAACTCCTTTCCAACACCACTTTCACCCATCAGCAAGACGGGGCCATTGGCCTGGGCCGCCTGGCGAATTTGCTCGTACAGCTGACGCATGGGCGGGCTTCTGCCGATCAGCCCGTGAAATTCACCGTCGTTCAGGACTTGTCGATAACGACTTATTTCCGCCTGCATTGCCCGATGCTCCAGTGCGCGGGCCACGCTGAGCCGGAGATGATCCAGGTTCAGGGGTTTGGTCAGGAAGTTATCCGCCCCGCGCTTGAGCGCGGCAACGGCCTGCTCCACGGTGCCAAATGCGGTGATGGCGATAAACGCCGTCAGAGTGGCGGTTTGGCGGCAGCGGTCCAGAAGCTCCAGCCCGTTTCCAGCGGGCAGGCGCAGATCGCTGATGATGAGTTCCGGCTGTTGCTGCTCCAGACACATGATCGCATCCGACACTGTTGAAGCTTCAGCGACCTGATAGCCATCATCGCGGAGCTCGTCCCGAATCAACTCCCTCAGCCCGGCGTCATCTTCCACTAACAGAATCAGCGCACCGGTTGTTTTACGACTCGCATTCATACCGAATCAGTTCTCTTGCAATTGTCTTCTCGGTCGGCGTCCAACCAGACACAAAAACTGGCTCCGCCCAATGTGGAGCGTTGCACCTCGATGGCACCGCCGTGATCGCGCACTGCGGCGTGGGCCACCGCCAGGCCCAGCCCGGTACCTTCGCCGACGGGCTTGGTGGTAAAAAAAGGCTCGAACAAATGAGGCTCGACCGCGGGATCGACACCAGCTCCATCGTCGTCAATGCTGTAGCAAACCCGGTCGCCTACAATGTCGCACCGAACCAGGATCTGACTGTTTGCCGCTTGCAAGGCATTGTGCAACAGGTTGCCAAGCGCCTGTTCGAGACGCACCGTATCCGCCGCAATTTCCACTTCACCAGCCGGCGGGTCGATATCAACTCGAATGGCGATTCCGGGGTACCTCTCCTCCGCTCCCACCAACACACTGCGCAACGGGTAATCAGCCGAAATGCGGCGCAAACTTAAGGGATTGGTACGACTAAAGTCGAGCAGCTGTCGAATGATACGCTCCATTCGGGCAGCTTCCCGGTGGATTGCATGGAGTGCCCGGGTAACGGCTGGCGGTGCGCCGGCCTGCCGCAGGGCGCGCTGAGTATTGCCGTCCACCGTGCTCAAAGGACTGCCGAGCTCGTGGGCAACTCCGGCGGCCAACTGCCCTAGCGCCGCAAGTTTTTCCGATTGATGCAGCCGCGCTGTTAATTCTGCTTGCCTGTCCCGTTGTTCGGCCAACTCGCGTCGAGACTGCGCAAGGGCATCGAGCATTTGATTAATATTAGCGGCGAGCACGGAAAGTTCGCGCGGTCCACGATGATCCAAGCGGTGGGCCAAATCGCCGGTCCGGATCAGTACCAGACTGGATTCCACACCACGTAGATGCCGGCCAATGCCCCAGCGATGACCGAGCAGGACTATTAATACCAGCCCCACCCCGGCGATTAGCGTGACCACCAGACTTTGCCGGCGAACCGAAGCCAGGTACTGATCGAAGTCACTACCGCGCCGGGTTACTTGCAGCAGTCCGTTGATACGCTCGCCAGCATCCACCAGCGGTACGAAGTAGGAGAAAATGCGCTCCCGGCCGGCTCGGCCAAATTCCCCTTGCTGCTGGCCGCGATTAGCCAGACTGGCGGCCCTGGCGTTGGGCATGGAGGCTTCGTTGGCACCGTTGGCATACACAGTGTTACCGTGTTCATCGTAAACATAAACTCCATACACTCGGTTGATGCTAAACGCCGACTCCAGGGCCCGTTGCACAGTGCCTTCGTGACCCCGCTCCATGGCGTGGCTGAGCGGCAGGCGAATGGCGCGGGCGATAATTTCGATATCTTCCTGCATGCGATCCTGAGTGTGCCGCTCCAGTAAGTGGGTGCCGTACCAGCCGGTCAGGCCCACGGCCAGCAAAAAGGGCAGCAATACGGCAATCACCAGCACGGCGCTCAGGGGCAGCGGCGTCCGGCGGAAGACCGAGGTCAGGGGTCGAAGCATGTTTATTTGGCGCATGCGTCAAAAATATACACTACTGCCATCCCGAGAGCCAGTTTTGGCACAACATACCCCTGGCATACGAGTTGCTTCTCCACCGTCACAACTCATTGTGATTCTTCGGCACAGCCTTTTCGCGCCTGGCGGAAAAGAGTATGGTTCGCGATTCTCTCGGCTGAGAGCCCTCACCGCACAACAAATCCTGGGAGCAAGACATGAAACGGTTATCAATGGGCGCATTGTTGTCGTCCGTGGCCCTATCGGTATCGGCGGCGGAGTGCATTCAAGTAAAGGAAAAGGATTTTAGCCTTGCCAGCAATGACATTGGCAGCGCGGTTGTGCAATGGAAGGCCGAACTTAAAAACGAATGCCGCAAAACGCTTGATGCCGATCTGGTGATTTTGCTGCTGGATAATGAGGCGAAACCGGTTTACGAGCTATTGGACAAGGCCACTTTTGGCGTGGAGGAAAGTCTCGGGTTCGAAAAAGAGGTGTATGTGCCCAGCCGAATTCTAGGAAAGGTCGAAAGCTTCACGATCCAGGTTCGGGAACGGGAGCGGCTGCAATAGCGCCTTTACAACTGGTGCCGATCACTAACTAGTGGACAACAGCAATGAGCGACGAGGGATTGCTTCTCCCTGGCCGCTCGAGTTGTGCTTTCGTCCTATTGGTGAGTGCTATCGGCTTACTCGACCGTCGACGTTGTTTAAGTAGCGGAAGAAATCGCTGTTCGGATCCACCAACAACACGTCGCTGCGGGAATTAAAGGTGTTCCTATAGGCGTTAAGGCTGCGGGTAAATTGATAGAATTCCGGGTCCTTGCTAAAGGCGCTGGAATATATGTTAGTAGCTTCCGCATCACCATCGCCGCGAATTCGTTCCGCATCGCGGTATGCTTCGGCCAGCATGATGGTTCTCTGACGATCCGCGTTGGCGCGA
The DNA here is from genome assembly GCA_040880205.1 of Cellvibrionaceae bacterium. GTDB lineage: Bacteria > Pseudomonadota > Gammaproteobacteria > Pseudomonadales > Cellvibrionaceae > WACF01. Next base: position 11,422 of record JBBDIU010000043.1, on the reverse strand, counting down.
ATCACCTCGGCCTGCTCCTGACCTTTGGAACGGTGCTCTTGCGCTTCCTGCTCCCGCTCCGCGGTCATGCGCTGGAATACCGAACCGCTGACATCCCGTGGCAAGTCAATTTGCTTTACCCGCACATCAATGATCTCAACGCCCAGCGATTCTTCGCTGAACTGACTGAGGTTGTCGATCAGGGCACTCATCAGCTCATCGCGCTCGCCGCTGACCACTTCCTGCAAAGTGCGCTCGCCAAACTCGTTGCGCAAGCCCGCGTTCACCCGTTGGGCGATCAGCTGCTCCGCACGGATCTCTTCACCGTTGGTGGCTTGGTAATACCTGCCGACATCGGCAATCCGCCATTTGGCAAAGTAGTCCACCATCATGCCCTTTTTCTCGACCGTTAAAAAACGTTGTTCCGTGGTGCTGGAAGTCAGAACACGCGCATCGAATTTTCGGACCTGATTCATGATTGGCACCTTGACGTGCAGCCCCGGCTCCACATTGGCGGTGTCCATGCGACCCCATTCCAGCAATACAGCTTTTTCCGTCTGCTGGACGATGTAAAGGGAGTTGGCCGCCAACAGCACCAGCAGGCCGCCAATTATCAATACCATCAATGTCTTAGCGTTCATTAGCGTACCTCCCGGCGGCGCGTGGACGATTGCTCGCGCCGCAATGCGTTCAGGACCCGCTGCTCGACTTCAGCGGCAATATCGTCGGTGATGTCGGCCTCACCCCGGGTCATTGCCGGCGCCTGCTGCATCATTTTATCCAAGGGCAAATACAGCAGATTGTTGCCGTTCTCAACGTCCACGAGGATTTTCGAACTGTTGGCCATGACTTCCTGAACGGTGTCCAGGTACAGGCGCTCCCGGGTAACTTCCGGGGCTTTCTGATATTCGGTCAACAGTAGCTCGAAGCGCTGGGCTTCACCCTGGGCTCGGGATACCACCTGCTCGCGGTAACCCTGGGCTTCCTCGATCATTCGCTGAGCCCGGCCGCGGGCCTCGGGAATAATGCGGTTAACGTAGGCTTGCGCTTCGTTCTTGACGCGTTCTTCGTCTTCGCGAGCCCGGTTTACATCGTCGAAAGCGCTCTGGACCTCTCGTGGTGGCGTGGTTTCCTCCACGTTGACCTTCTCTACACGAATGCCCGCTCCGTAGCTATCGAGATACTCCTGCAAGCGTGCTTCCACTTCGAAGGCAACCTCGCTCCGACCTTCCGTCAATACGCCATGCATTTCGGTTGAGCCGACAACATGGCGCAGGGCACTGTCAGTGGCTTCGCGCAAGCTACTTTCGGGGTCGCGGACATTGAGCACAAACTGTTCGGCGCTGGCAATGCTGTACTGCACCGACAGGTCCACTTCGACAATATTCAAATCACCGGTAAGCATGGAACTGCTATTAATGCGATGCAGGCGCACATTGGTAACATTCACCGGATACACGCGGTCAACAATGGGCGGGGCCCAGTTAAAACCGGGGCCCAGCGTGCGGTGATATTCGCCCAGACGTAACACGACTCCGCGTTCCCGCTCGTTAATGATCTGCACCCCAGCGAAAAAATAGACCAACAAGGCCACAACCAATACGAGACCGATGACCGCGCCGCTGACGCCGGAATTGCCGGACCCTCCCGACCCTACGGAGCCACCGAAGATACCTCGGAATTTCTGTTGCAGTTTTCTAAATACTTCATCGAGGTCGGGTGGTCCCCCGTCGTTGCCGCGATTACCGCCGCCCCAGGGATCCGGTTTATTGCCACCTGGTTCATTCCAAGCCATAAGGGTTCTCCACAACTGCTCAGTTATTAACGCAGCGCGCTAATCCTACATTAAAGGCGGAACTTCGAAGCTCCACTGCTGCTCGTTGCCGGGATTGTCCACGCGGGGATTGTGCTCTTTCGCGCGGCACGCGATTGTATTTAAGTTTACGTGGCAGCTTTGCGTTCCTTTGCGCGCCGGTGATTCCTCGGGTAGTTCGAAACAAATATCCAGCGCAACCGCTGGCAGGGACCGGTTAACTGTTAGCGGTAACCACGCGCGGGGCTTCGTGGTCCGCCTCGGGAGCCGGCCACCACTCCAGGTCGCTCCAAGCCAGGTTCTCGGCGCTGAGCAGGCGCATAAGATCCGTTCTGGGTATCCGGAGTTCCAAGGCGCTGGAACCGTCTTCCAGGTAATGCTCGGTGACAACGGAGTTATGTTTGTACAATCTGGCCCGCAGTCTAGCTTGAACTGGCGGCAAATGCAGCGTTTCTTGCAGCATATCACCAGACAACAGCTCGCTTATCGCGGTAAACAGAAGCTCAACACCAGCACCACTCTGGGCAGAGAGCCATACCGCAACCGGGCGACCTTCGGCGCTTCGCTCAATTCTTGGCGCCATTGCGTCGTACAAATCGATCTTGTTGAAAATTTTGAGCTGTGGCTGTTCGGCCGCGCCGATTTCCTCCAGGACCGCATCCACCTGACGAACCTGTTCGGCATTTCCGTCGGCAGCCGCATCCACCACGTGGAGTAAAAGATCCGCGCTCGCCACCTCTTCCAGAGTGGCGCGAAAGGCTTCCACCAGACGGTGCGGAAGATGGCTGATAAAACCCACAGTGTCCGCCAGCACAACCGGCCCCACGTCATCCAGTTCCAGCCGCCGCATGGTGGGATCCAGCGTGGCGAACAGTTGATTTTCCGCAAAGACGTCGGCCCCGGTGATCTGATTGAACAAGGTGGATTTCCCGGCATTGGTATAGCCCACCAAGGAGACGGTGGGAATGGCGGCACGTTTGCGGCCGCGGCGCCCCTGGTGGCGCTGCCGGCGAACCTTCTCCAGGCGCGCTTCAATGGAACGAATCCTGGCGCGCAACAAGCGGCGGTCGGTCTCCAACTGGGTTTCCCCCGGACCCCGCAAGCCAATACCCCCCTTTTGTCGTTCCAAGTGAGTCCAGCCGCGCACCAGTCGCGTGGAAATATGCCGCAGTTGGGCCAACTCCACTTGCAGTTTCCCTTCGTGGGTGCGCGCCCGCTGGGCAAAGATATCCAGAATCAGTCCCACCCGGTCGAGCACCCGGCAGCCTACAATCTTTTCCAGATTGCGCTCCTGACTGGGCGAGAGAACGTGATTGAAGATCACCACGGAGGCCTGATGCTCTTGCACCAGGTCCCGCAGCTCGTCGAGTTTGCCAGTACCGATAAAGTACTTGGCGTGAGGGGCGGCCCGCTGCCCCATCAAGAAAGCAACAGGATCGCCATTGGCGGAAAGAACCAGCTCTTCAAACTCCCGGGGATCTTCGGGTTCGTCGTAGCGATTAAAATCGAAGTGGACCAGTACGGCGGTTTCACCCGACTCGGGACGATCAAAAAACAATCAAGATTTCCTAGGTTGCATTAATCCCGCCTTCGCCCTCTCCTGCCTGTGGCGCCAAAGGAATGCGCACGGCACGCGAAGGAACGACGGTAGAAATCGCATGCTTGTACACCATTTGGCTCACGGTGTTCTTTAGCAGTACGACAAACTGATCAAAAGATTCAACCTGACCCTGCAATTTAATACCGTTGACAAGATAAATGGAGACAGGAATACGTTCTTTTCTTAAAACGTTCAAATAAGGGTCTTGTAAGCTGTGCCCTTTTGACATGATATTCTCCTTAAAATAATAAAAATGCGCAAAAAACAGAATGAATAGTTCGGCTGAAAAAGAGCCCCTGGCCGAGGCTGCCTTCGGATCTGAGCTTTCTGAGCTTGTTTCTGAACTTCTTTCTGAACCTAAAGACAGAGCGCAAACCGTCAGACGCCAGCCCAAAACAGGCCCACTCAGCTGGTGCAGCGTTACTCTGACATCAAAACTGTAATGTCGTTTCCATTATATCGTCATCCTTTCGATATAATTCAAGGCCCTGTCCCGGATTTCGACAATATTTATTTCCCGACCCTGTGGTGTATCAATGTACAGCCTGCCAAGACCGGTCCAATTGCGCAGCCAGGTCAGTTGGCGCTTGGCCAGCTGCCGCGTTGCCGCCACGCCGCGGTCGATCATTTCCTCACGGGAACAATGGCCGGCCAGATAGTCCCACATTTGCCGGTAACCGACCGCCCGGATAGCCGGCAAGTCGGGTGACAAATCACCGCGCGCAAACAGTGCCCGGACCTCCTGCTCAAACCCCGCCTGCAACATCGCATCAAACCGAGCGGCAATTCGTTCGTGCAACAGGGTCCGATTGTGGGGCAACACAGCCAGTTGTATCACCCGGTGGCAGCGGTCAAAGGCGTCTCCCGGTTCATTGATCTGCTGTTTTTGCAAGGCGCTCATGGTTTCGCCAGACAGCCGGTAAACCTCCAGGGCACGCAGAATTCGCTGGGAATGATTGGGATGCAGGCGAGCGGCAGTTTCCGGGTCCACAGTCGCCAACCGCCGGTGTAGCTCAGGCCAGCCTTCCCGTTTCGCTTCGGCTTCAATCTCGGCGCGCAGCGCTGGATCGGCGCCGGGCAATTCTGCCAGCCCGTGTAACAAGACCTTGAAATACAACATGGTACCACCCACCAGGCAAGGAATGCGTCCCCGACCTTGTATGTCGGCGATTGCCAGCGATGCGTCCCGGCGAAAGTCGGCTGCCGAATAAGGAGAGGCTGGATCGCGAATATCAATAAGACGGTGTGGTGCGCGCGCCAGGTCCTCGGCCGAAGGCTTGGCCGAGCCTATGTCCAGCCCGCGATACACCTGGGTGGAATCCACGCTGATGAGGTCAAGCGGCAGCTGCTCACGCAGCGCCATGGCGACCGCCGTTTTTCCAACCGCGGTAGGGCCCATGAGGAAAACAACAGGCGGTCGGCGGGAACTGAGGGGCGTGTTGGAGGACATACCGGAAGACATAGTTGCGTGGCCGCAGGCTCTTGGAGCGGCATTATTGGCCGCGCATGAAGAGCCTGTCTAATTCGTCGATGCTCAGCGCGGTCCAGGTGGGTCGCCCGTGGTTGCATTGACCACTGCGCTCGGTCGCCTCCATGTCGCGCAACAAGGCGTTCATTTCCGGAATCGTCAATTTTCTATTGGCTCGCACGGAACAATGGCAGGCCATGTTGCCGAGGATATCATGCATGTGCTGACTGATTCGTTCGCTGCTGCCGTGCTCCAGAATATCCGCCAGCACATCCCGCACCAGCTGTTCCACATTGCTGCGATCCAATAAGGCGGGGATCTGGCGCACCAGCAGTGATTCGGGCCCCGCGCGTTGCAACTCAAATCCCAGAGACTGGAAGGTCGACAAATGCGCTTCCGCACAATCCGCCTCTTTTTGGCTGATGGCGATGGATTGAGGCACCAGCAGTGGTTGCGCCCTGATCCCTTCGGTTGCCATGGCACTTTTCATGCGCTCGTAGGTGATGCGCTCATGAGCGGCATGCATGTCCACTACGATCAACCCTTGGGCATTTTCCGCCAGGATGTAAATACCCTTTAGCTGGGCAATGGCATAACCCAGAGGCGGGAGTAAAGCCGATTCACCCGCGGGCATCGAGGCGATCGCTCGTGGGTTTCCATCCGCGGCCCGCTCAACGGCCAGGTCACTGTCGTGCAGCGCCTGGTATACGCGCATATCTTCGCGGACCTGTCTCACCGCCGCGCCAGAATCACCTTGCCCATAGTTGCCGTGAAAATTAATCGCGTGTTGTTGCCGGGGGCCGTCGAACGTCTGGTCCTGTGCAGGGCGCCGCTCCACCTCCATCACCAGCGTTGCGGAATCGGCCGGCCGCACTTCCGCCAAGGCGCGATGCAGGCTGCGAAACAGAAAATCGTGAACCAGGCGACTATCGCGGAAACGTACCTCGTGCTTGGTGGGGTGCACGTTGACATCCACCGTCGCCGGGTCGAGCGCAAGGTTTAGCACGTAAGCGGGATGCCGGCCGTGGTACAGCACATCGCTGTAGGCTTGGCGCACCGCATGGCTGACAACCTTGTCGCGAATTGCGCGGCCATTGACATAAAAATATTGCAGGTCAGCCTGGCTCCGGGAGAAGGTCGGGTCAGCAACCCAGCCCCAAAGTTTCAATCCGTTGCGCTCGATCTCGATCACGATTGCCTTGTCCATGAAAGCCGGACCACAAACCTGGGCGACACGGCGCTCTTGTTCCGCCCGGCTACTCGCCGCACGATAATTGTGAATCACCTTGCCGTTATGTTTTAGCTGCAACGACACTGCAAAATGAGCCAGCGCCAGGCGCTTCAAAACGTCCTCAATGCGATTGAACTCGGTTTTTTCCGTGCGCAGGAATTTGCGCCGTGCGGGTGTGTTGAAGAACAGATCCCGCACCTCCACGGTCGTCCCACGTACGTGGGCGGCCGGTGCGAGTTCGGCCTGCATTTCCCGGCCCGCGGCGGACACTTGCCAGCCCTTGCCTCGCTCGTCGATATTGCTCGCCAAGGTCAGGCGCGACACGGAACTGATGCTGGCAAGGGCCTCGCCGCGAAAACCCAGCGTGCCCACCGCTTCCAGGTCGTCAAGCTCGCTGATTTTACTGGTGGCGTGGCGACTCAGGGCCAATGACAGATCAGCCTTGTCGATACCGCAACCATTGTCGCGCACGCGCATTAGTTTGCTACCTCCACCTTCCACATCGATTTCGATGGAAGTGGCGCCGGCATCGATGCTGTTTTCCAATAGCTCCTTAATAACTGAGGCGGGACGCTCGACGACCTCACCGGCCGCGATTTGATTGGAAAGGCGGGGACTGAGTAGGTGGATACGGCGGAGTAAGGTCACGCGGTCACGTCAGGAAGTCGGTATTTTTAGGCGCTGGCCAACGCGAATGACTGTATCGGACAGCTCGTTGACTGTCAAAAGATCGGACAAGGATACATTGTAGCGCTGCGCGATGCCGGACAGGGTTTCTCCCCGCAGGATAATGTGTTCGCCGAAGTCGCCCTCACCGCCATTTCTCCGCCAGGCGAGATAGGTCCCCGGCGGCGGTGTGCGGGCGAAATAATTTTGAATGCCGGCGAATATTCGTCCCGCCATTTCCCGGCGGTAAGCGGCAGTGCTCAAGCGCCGCGCCTCACCGGGGTTGGAGATGAAGCCGGTTTCCACCAATAAGGAAGGCATATCCGGCGAGCGCAGGACCGCGAAATCCGCCTGCTCCACCTGACTCTTATGTAAGCGTGCCGTGGCGCCCATGGAGCGCAACACCTGATCGCCAATTTCCAGGCTGGAACTCAGGGTAGCGGTCATGGACAAATCCAATAACATGCCCGCCAACACTTCATCCTTGTCACTGAGACTGACGGAACCAACGCCGCCAATCAAATCCGACTCATTTTCCCGCTCGGCCAGATAACGAGCGGTTTCACTAGTGGCTCTGTGACCGTGGGGATTCAATGCGTAAACCGAAGCACCGTTGGCGCCTGTGTGCTTAAACGCATCGGCATGAATCGAGACAAATAAATCGGCCCGGATTCGGCGCGCAAGGTTGCGGCGTTCCTTCAATGCGATCGCGTAATCACCGGTGCGTACCAGCTCCGCCCGATAGCCCGGCGCGGCGTTGATCGTGTTGGCGAGTTGCTTGCTGATATCCAGAACCACGTTTTTTTCATAAATACCATTGGCGCCGATGGCACCCGGGTCTTCACCGCCGTGACCCGCATCAATCGCAATGACAATATCGCGGCGGCCATCAAGACTGGGATCGACAATTTCAACCGCCCGCGAGGCGCTGGGTTGTAAATCATTCAGGTCGACAACCAGGCGATCACTTTTGTCGCCGTGCCGGGCCAAAACAAAACTGGTCGGCGCCACATCCGCGCGCAGATCAAAGACGATACGCAAGTCGCCGCCGTTGCGCGTACCGGTTCGAATATTAGTGACGGGGGTATTATCGAGCGCCAGGTTGTTGAGGGAAGCAGTGAAAACGGTGCTTTGGATGTCGATAACGAGGCGGTCGGGGCCTTGTAACGAAAACATGCTGTGTTGCACCGGACCGCTGAGATCGAAAACAATGCGGGTGCTGTCGGGCGCACGCCACAAACGCACGCCCTCGACGCTGACCGCTGCTGCCGCGGTTTGCGCCAAAACCGCGAGGCCAAGGCAACACATCGTCAGACAACTGACCATTGATCGCATCGACCTGTCTCCAAAACCCGGACTTTTCACGCGGACGCTTATCTCAATTGTTTTTACAGTTGCGATGTTGCTCTTGTAGCTTAGGTTGCTCCCAGCTTGTGTGTTCTTTCAACTTAGGTGTTGTTTGAGCAACTTAGGTGTTGTTTGAGCCTCCTGAGTATGGCTCTTCCGGCGGCACTATGCGCGCTTATTTGCAGATTTCGTGCAGCCGCCGCGACCGTCACTTTAACCCGTAAATCCGCCGCTGGCAAAAATCCCGTACCCCTTTCCGGCCACTCAATCAAACACAGATGATTTCCCAAAAAGTAGTCGCGAATTCCAAGGTATTCCAATTCCTCGGGATCACCCAGGCGATAAAGGTCGAAATGATACACCCGCCGTGATTCCAATGCGTAGGCTTCGACCAAAGTATAAGTGGGACTTTTCACGGCTCCCTGGTAACCAAAGGCGCGCAATATACCCCGACACAAAGTCGTTTTTCCCGCGCCCAAAACTCCCTCGAGAAAAACGATGCCTCCACCCGCCGCGGCACGACCTAGTGCCAAACCGACAGCGACGGTTGCCTGTTCGTCCGCCAAATGCAAGGTCAATTGGTCGCTCGCGTATTTCACGGCCCATTCGCCAAGTTGCGCAGATGGGGCAAGAGGTCGGTGGCCAACAAGCCGCGCTCACCGCCGTCCTCGGCGGCCAGATCGGCGGCCTTACCATGGAGCGTAACTCCCAATCTCGCGGCATCACCCAATGATAATCCTTGGGCCACCAGCCCGCCCAAGACGCCACTGAGAATATCGCCCATGCCGCCGCTGGCCATGCCGGGATTTCCCACCTTGGCCAAGGCTAGGTCTTGGTCTTCGCCGACACCACTCGCTATCAAACTGCCGGCACCCTTTAAAATCACCACCCCGCCGAAACGCGCGCGCAATGCGGCTACAGCAGTGAAGCGGTCCGCCTGAATATCCGCTGTTGTGCAGCCCAGAAGCCGCCCTGCTTCGCCTGGATGCGGAGTAAGTACATACTTACTACAGGCCAGAAAAGACGGCCCCTCTTCACTGATTAGGTTCAAGCCGTCCGCGTCAATCACCATCGGCAGCTCGCTGGCAAGGACGGCCTTCAGCAGTGCCCTCGACCAATCCGACTGGCCCAGCCCCGGGCCGAGCACGACGACATTGGCCCGGCTTAACAATGGCGCCAGGGCCTCCGCGGAATCCACGTCGTGAACCATCAATTCGGGGCGGCGCGCTAAAAACCCGGTGCAGTGCTCACCGCGGGTGCCCACGGATACCAACCCGGAACCGACTCGGGCCGCAGCCTCCGCCGCCATCAAGGCCGCCCCGCCCATGCCGTGATCGCCGCCCACGACCAACACATGGCCGAACATGCCTTTGTGAGCGTCCACCGGACGCGGCGCCAGCAAACCCCGCATCGCTGGCAGATTCAGGCGGCACACCGTGGCGGTCGCGATTTGGGCATATACCCAATCTGGAACACCAAGGTCATCGAAACAAAGCGTCCCCACCACGGCCGGTGCCCGACCAGTCAACAAGCCGCGTTTTACACCGATAAACGTAACGGTGGCCGCGGCGCGAATACAGCTACCCGGCGCGTGTCCCGTGTCGGCATCCAGGCCCGAAGGAAGGTCGATGGCCAGTACCGGCAGCCCCGATGCATTGATCGTATCGATGGCGTGGGCATAGTCGCCGCGCGGCGCGCCTCGGGCACCCGTGCCCAGCATGGCATCCACTGCGACACCGCTTTCCACAGTGATATTGGTCGAATACCGGACCATTTCCACCTGTGCCTGGCACGCGAATTGGTGGGCTCGAGCGGCATCGCCTCCCAGCTTGGCCGGATCACCCACCTGAATTACCCGCACCGCCACGTTCTTCTGGGCCGCCAAAGCTGCCACAATGTAGCCGTCGCCAGCATTGTTACCGGAACCGCAGAACACCTCAATGTGGGAGGGGTTGGGCCAATGGGCCAGCAAGGTCTGATAGGCGGCCCGCCCGGCACGCTTCATCAAAACAATGCCGGGGATACCCGCTTGCTCGATGGCGATTCGGTCCAGCTCCCGACACTGGTCGGCGCTGTAAAGCTGAGTGGGCAGGTCGGCGTCTGAGTGCGGCATGAATAACCCTGGGTACGACTGAGGGAGCACAGTATAAAGTGCTCACCCCGCGGTGACCAACGAATCAACCGGCGCATTATCTGTCTAAAAATTTATGCATCACCACGATATCGATTACCAACAACTCGCCGTCGACGTAAAACGCTGGGGACGAGAACTGGGCTTTCAACAAATTGGAATCGCCGACACCGAGTTGCGACGCCACGAAAAGCGCCTGCACGACTGGCTGGCAGCGGGCTACCACGGCGAAATGACATGGATGGCGGCACACGGCAACAAACGCTCGCGGCCGGACGAACTGCTGCCCGGCACACTGCGTGTTATTTCCGCGCGAATGGATTACCTGCCGGGGGACACACATCAAGCGAAGTTATTGCAACAGAAGGACAAAGCCTACCTGGCCCGCTACGCGCTGGGCCGCGACTACCACAAGTTGATTCGCAAACGCCTGAGCGAATTGGCCGACAAAATAACGGCAGCGGTTGGCAATGCTCCCCAGCAACGTCCTTTCGTCGATAGTGCCCCCGTATTGGAACGCGCTATCGCGGAAAAATCCGGCCTGGGTTGGATTGGCAAGAACACCATGCTGATCAACAACAAGGCCGGCAGTTGGTTTTTTTTGGGCGAACTGTTTACCACCCTCCCTCTGCCTGTTGAAAATGAATCCGCCAGCAATCATTGCGGAAGCTGTCGCGCCTGCCTGGACATCTGTCCCACTCGCGCCTTTGTCGGCCCCTACCAACTGGATGCGCGCAAGTGCATTTCCTATTTAACCATCGAACACAAAGGCAGTATCCCCGAACACCTGCGCAAGGCCATGGGCAACCGGGTATTCGGCTGTGACGATTGCCAGATGGTTTGCCCTTGGAACAAGTTCGCCAAGCCGACCGACGAAGGAGACTTTAAACCTCGCCACAATTTCGATGCGCCGGACTTGGCGGCTTTATTTAGCTGGGGTGAAGCGGAATTTCTGCAAAAGACCGAAGGCTCTCCCATTCGCCGCATCGGCTACGAACGCTGGCTGCGTAATCTGGCGGTAGGATTGGGAAATGGGCCGAGTAGCACCGAGGCAATTAACGCCTTGCAAGCGCGCCTCGACTATCCCTCAGCTCTGGTGCGCGAACATGTGGAATGGGCACTGGGCCAACATCGCATCACGTTACGGATCGGCTGAACCTAACACTGCATTGAGCGGTTAATACGAT
>JBBDIU010000042.1:0-6481 GCA_040880205.1 Cellvibrionaceae bacterium | reverse complement strand
CTAAACCCTCGCTTCAGGGACGAAGCGAGGGAGCTACAGGGATGTATTCATGCGTTTTCGAAACACTATCCCCCGCAGCAAACGGATCGGAGCCACCAGTTCTTTGGCTTTGCTACCTAGTTTTTATGCACAAATTTAACTCGTGTAAAACGAGTTTTGTTTACGGATTAGTTATCTATGATGGATTTTGGATGGTTGTTTGCGTTACTGGCTTTGCTGGCCGCATTGTTCGTTGTGTGGCCATTGCTGGTCGTCAAACATAAACAATCGGGGGGCACTGGCGACGATCACAGTGAAGTGGCAGAACGCAAGGCCTTTAACGATGCGCTGTATGTTGAACAACTGCAAGAATTGGAACAACTTCTGACCAACGGAAAAGTGAGTCAGCAACAGTATGACAAACTAAAAAAGGAACTGGAAAGTCAACACACTCAAGACAACGATATTAATCCGCTGGCCAGTCCGAAACGTCGGCTTCGTCATGCGCCCTGGATTGTGGCGGGTTTGGGTCTTGCCGTGCCGCTGATCGCCTTTCTGTTGTACAACTCAATGGGGGCGGTGGACGACTGGGAAATCCAACAGCTCAATACCAGTATTGTTCGGCAACAGGCGCGCGGTGTCGAACGGGAAGACCTACGCCCGCTCCATGAGAAATTGTATAGCAAACTGGAAGCGCGTCTGGAGGCACAGCCCGACAATCTGAACAATCGTTTTTTACTGGCACGTACCGCTGTTGAACTGGGCCGACTGCGCGATGCGCTGGCCGGTTATCAATACATCCTGGAACGCCAACCCAATTCGCCCCAGGTGCTGGGCGAGATGGCCCAAGTGCTGTTCATGGCCGCTGGTAATCGCTTCACGCCCGAAGTACGACAAGTGTTTGATCGCGCTCTCGCGCTGGACCCAGGAAACAGCGAGTTGCTGGGCTTTGCCGGCATTGGCGCTTACCAGTCCGGTCAGTTTCAGTTGGCCATTGATTACTGGGAACGGGGAATGCAGATACTCGATCCCAATGACCGCCGCTACCAAACCTGGCAGCGGGCAATCGCGCAAGCGAAGCAGCAACTGGGCGACAGTGTGGCTGAAAACGAAAGCGCCTCGACCCAGGAAGAACCCGCGGACGCGACCACTTCGCTGCAAGTTACAGTGACGTTGGGTGAGGAGGTCGAGGCGAATCCCGCTGACCGGGTTTTTGTCTATGCCCGTGCCTGGGAAGGCGCCAAAATGCCGCTCGCCATGCAGGAAACCAAGGTCGCCAACCTGCCGCTTACTGTCGAGCTCGACGAGTCCATGAGCATGGTACCGGGCATGACCATGAGCCGCTTTCCGCAACTGGAAATCGTCGCGCGAATCTCATCCTCGGGGGTCGCCGATGCGCAATCCGGTGACTGGCAAGGAACCGCCGGACCCATCGAATCCGGGGTTGCTCAACAGCCACTGAACCTGGTGATTGACTCGCAAATACCCTGAGAACTGGCAGGACTTTTCGGTTCTATTTTTGAGTGTAATGGCCGGGTCAAGCGTGTAAAATTCCGCCCCTTAGGGGGCAGGGGGCGCTATCGTCCAGGGGCCAGCTGCGCTAGTCCAGCCCTGCTCATGTAGAATAAAATACCCTTATAATTCAAGCGACTATATACAAAAGCGAAAGTAGTTTATGCGGCTAAAATCCATCAAGCTGGCAGGTTTCAAATCATTTGTCGACCCCACCACGGTAGCCTTCCCCAGTAATCTGTGCGCGGTCGTTGGACCCAATGGCTGCGGCAAGTCAAACATTATCGACGCCGTTCGCTGGGTTATGGGGGAATCGTCCGCCAAACAGCTGCGCGGCGAGTCCATGACCGATGTCATTTTTAATGGCTCTGGTGGCCGCAAGCCCGTGGGGCAGGCCTCAATCGAGCTCATTTTCGATAACAGCGATGGAGCCATCGTGGGCGAATATGCCAGCTTTACGGAAATCGCCGTTAGGCGCAAGGTAACTCGCGACGGACAGAACAGCTACTACCTTAACGGCAGTAAATGCCGGCGCAAGGACATTACCGACATCTTTCTGGGTACCGGCTTGGGGCCACGCAGCTACGCGATTATCGAGCAGGGCATGATCTCCAATCTGATCGAGGCCAAGCCGGATGAACTGCGGGTAACCATCGAAGAAGCCGCCGGTATCTCCAAGTACAAAGAGCGGCGCCGCGATACCGAGAATCGTATTCATCGCACCCTGGAAAACCTGGAACGCCTTACCGATATTAGAGAAGAGCTGGAGCGGCAACTCAATCGCCTCGAGCGGCAGTCCAAGGCAGCGGAAAAGTATTCCGAGCTGAAAAAGGAAGAGCGCTGGTTGAAGGCGCAGCAGCTTGCCTTGCAAATCAAGGAGCTCGACGGAAAGGCGCGACACAACAAGACCCAGATCACCGAGCTGGAACTCAAAGTCGAATCCCTGGTAACCGATCGGGTCAGCCGCAACACCGGCATCGAAAAACTGCGCAGCCAACACACCGAATTGAACGATACCTTCAACGAAGTCCAGGGCCGTTATTATGCCGCGGGTTCCGATATCGCCCGAGTGGAGCAGAGCATTCACCACGCTGAAGAACGCAGTCAGCAGTTGCGCCGGGACCTGGACACCAGTATTCGAGAACTGCGTGAAGCCGAGGAAAACCTAATATCGGACAAGCAAAAAGCCGAAGCGTGGCAAGCGGAACTTCTGGAATTGGAACCCCAGCTGAGCGACGTACAAGTGGCGGAAACCGTCTCCACCGAGGAATTGCTGGAAGCCGAAAGCGCCATGCAAACCTGGCAGGGAGAATGGGATACGTTTAATCAGCAGGCCGCCGTACCGCAACAAACCGCTGAAGTGCAACAATCGCGCATCCAGCATATCGAGCAGGTTCAAGTGCGCTTGCTCGAGCGTATCGAAAAATTGCAAGCGGAACAGGCACAACTTTCGGACAATGCCCAGGACGATGACATCGGCGAGTTGCAGGCGGAGATTGCCGAGCTGGAAATGATCATTGCCGGAAAGCGCGAAGAGCTCGACAGTTTGGTTGAAAAGATTGAGTCAATTCGCGAGCGCAACCACCGAAACCAGCAACAGCTGGATCGCGAACGCAGCGCGCTGCAACAAATGCGCGGGCGTCATGCATCACTCGAGGCTTTGCAGCAAGCGGCAATGGCTGGGTCCAGCAAGGATGTGAGCCAATGGTTGGAGCGCCAGGGCATTGCCGGCAATCCGCGACTGGCGGAAAGTCTTCTAGTGCGCGACGGCTGGGACACCGCCGCCGAAACAGTTCTCGGTGAAACCCTGCAAGCGGTTTGCATTGATGGCCTGAATCCCCTGGGCGATGTCTTGGGACAATTACAGCAAGGCAGCCTGGTATTGCTCGACAGCAGCGCCGCTGCCGACAGCAACGCCACGCACGACAAAGCCGCATTGTTGGTGGAAAAAATTTCTTGTCCGGTAGATTTACGGGACGTTCTGAATGGTGTTTATCTGGCGGAGGATCTAAATAGCGCATTGCAACTACGCCCGCGTTTGGATGTCGGTGAATCCGTGGTAACTCGCGACGGTATCTGGCTCGGTATCACTTGGTTGCGGGTTGCCAAGGGCAAGGATGCCAATACCGGCATTCTCGAACGGCAACAGGAACTGGAATCCCTGGGCGAGCGGATTTCCACGGCGGAAACCGGCATTGGCGAATTGGCGGACGAGAGTCAGCAGCTGCAAAACGAACTGAAGTCCATCGAAAGCCAGCAGGGCCAGTTACGACAAGTTATCGAAGCCGACAATCGACAGCTCAGTGAACTGCAATCCACCTTGTCCGCCAAAAAGGTTCGTATTGAAGAATCGCACAACCGGCATCGGCGCGCCGCCGGTGAGCTCAGCGAAGCCGAGGATCAACTGAAGTCGGAGGCGGAAAAGCTGGCCGAAGCCCGGCAATTATTGGCGGAATCCATCGAGGCCATGGAGAAGAATAGTGTCGAGCGGGAAGGGCTGATGAATCAGCGCGACCAGTTCCGCGCGACGCTGGACAAGTCCCGCCAGAAGGCCCGACACGACAAGGACAAAAGCCACGAATTGGCCATGCGGTTCCAGTCGGTCAGCACTCAGTTGGAATCCACCAAACAAGGCATTGAACGTTTGGAACAGCAATCGCAGCGCTTATTGGAACGCCGCGAAATGCTGCAAAATAGTATCGAGGAATTAATTGAGCCACTGCAAAGCAACAAGCTGGAACTGTCCGAGTTGTTGGACAAGCGGCTCAGCGTGGAAGCGGAACTGGGCGAAGCACGCCAAGCCATGGAGGCCGTGGATCAGCAGCTCCGCGAAGCGGAGCAAGCACGCACCAAAATAGAACAGGAATTGCAATCGGTGCGGGAAGTACTGGAGCAGGCTCGCATTGAAGCGCAGACATTTCATGTGCAACGTCAAAACAGCGAGCAGCAACTCCAACAGGAGGAATTTTCGCTGGAGCAAGTGGTGCGGGAGATGAGCCCAGACATGGACGCGGAGCAGATTGCTCAGGAATTGGAGCGCACTGCCAACCGCATCAGCCGCTTGGGCCCCATTAATTTGGCGGCGATCGACGAGTTCAAAGTCGAACAGGAGCGTAAAACCTATCTCGATGCGCAAAACGCTGATTTGCGGGAAGCTTTGGAAACCTTGCAGGAGGCTATTCGCAAGATTGATAACGAAACGCGCAACCGGTTTAAAGAGACGTTTGAGCAGGTGAACACCGGTTTGCAGGAACTTTTCCCCAAAGTATTTGGTGGCGGCAATGCCTACCTGGAACTGACTGGAGACGATCTGCTCGATACAGGCATTGCCATCATGGCACGTCCGCCGGGCAAGCGAAACAGCACCATCCATTTACTGTCCGGGGGAGAAAAGGCATTGACGGCCATTGCCTTGGTGTTTTCCATTTTTCGCCTTAACCCGGCACCGTTTTGTATGCTCGACGAGGTGGATGCGCCCTTGGACGACGTTAATGTTGGACGTTACGCGCAACTAGTCGCCGAGATGTCCCAGAGCGTACAATTCGTATTTATTACCCACAACAAGATCTCCATGGAGATCGCCCATCAGCTGATGGGCGTCACCATGCACGAGCCAGGTGTGTCGCGGCTGGTGACGGTGGATGTCGACGAAGCCGCGGAACTGGCGGCAGTGTAGCCCCTCTTGGACATGCCACGTGTCAACAATGTCGATAATAAATTATGCGAAGAGAGTAAGGGCGCAGATTGAGCAGGAATTCAAATGACGAACAGTAACTGGAAATACGATGCGTGAATGGTTGACGGTCATCATTGCTCTGCTGATTATTGCCGTGGTACTGGACGGCGTTCGGCGCATGCGCCAGGCCCGGCGCTCGGGTTTGCGCATGTCGTCGCGGATGCCTCGCGATACCAGCCCCCGAGATCCAAACACCTACGGGAGCGAACTGCCTAACGGCGGTGCGCGGGTGGTAAACGTGCGCAAGCCGGACGATGCCGAGCAACGTTACCGGGAGATTCGCCAATCGCGAGAAGCAAACAAGCGCCGGCTGGGTCGCCCCAATCGGATTCCCGAACAGGTGGCGCTGAACCTGGACGAGCATGTCCCCCTGTTGATGGAAGTTGAGCAGGAGCGGAGCGTGGTGACGAGCGCGTCACCGGAACGATCGGAACCAAGAAGGCAACAAGAAAAACAACAAGAACCCAGGAGTTATCCAAAGGATCCGCTCGAGGATTATGCGGATGACGGCAGAATCGAGCCACAATTGTCGCAAACACGTGGTGACCTATACGATAGTGAGCGTGAAGACGGCAACAGTTGGCAGCAAAGCGCCGACGCGGAAGCAGAGGAAGCCCCGCTCGCTTCACCAAAAGACGATCAAGCGCCCGTGCGAGGCGATGCCAATTATCCGCGGGAGCAGTTGGAGGAAGAAATCGAGTACCGCGAGCCGGAAGATGTGCTGGTTATCAACGTGATGGCGCCCAAGGGCGAACACTTTCGCGGCGATGCGCTACTGGACACTGTGCTGGACTGCGGTATGCGTTTCGGTAGCATGAACATTTTCCATCACCACGAACATCTGAATGGTGAAGGCGGCGTTCTGTACAGTATGGCCAATATCGTGGTTCCCGGTACCTTTGATTTGGACACCATGCAAAACTTCAGTACACCGGGCGTGAGTTTGTTTTTGGCGCTACCCGTGGACGGAGACAGCAGCGTGGCTTTCGACAAGATGCTGAACACGGCCAAGGCGCTTGCCCGCAACCTGGGTGGCGAAATGAAGGACGAGCGCCGCAGCGTCATGACGACGCAAACGGTGGAACACTATCGCAGTCGCATAAAGGAATTCGAGCGAAAGCAGTTGTCTCGTGCCCCCTTGTAGAGAAGGGGGTTGCGTCGGGATTTATCGAGGGAGCCTCTGGATAATACCAATACGGCTCTGCGTGACCTGAAGCGTTCAGATGCTAGGCGAGCTTCGCCGTGAATGGCCGT